>JAHQVV010000005.1 GCA_019634195.1 Phycisphaeraceae bacterium
CGTATTGAACGGACCAACGAGCGGGCCTCTTTGGCCGATAGAATAGGACAACGTGCAAGACCCCATCCAACAACGCAACCGCCGACGCACCCAGCGCAAGTGGGCCCTGCGCATCGGGCTGCTGGTCCTGCTCTTTTCGGTCGCCACGCCGTTGGCGGTGGTGTGGTGGTACACCCGGCCGGCCCAGCTCATCCCCGTGGTCTGCGAAGCCCTGCTCGAGTCCACCGGCTGCGAGGCGACCATCGAGGGCGCACGGGTCAACCGCAAGGGCGAGCTCACCCTCGTGGGCGTAACCCTCCGCGTGCCCGGTGTCGATGGCGACTTCGGCACGCTCCTCACCGCAGAACGCATCGAGATGGTCGGCGAGCCCGCGGGCCTGCTCGACGGCAGCTACCGCCCCGACCGCATCGACATCATCAAGCCCATCCTCCACCTCACCGAGCAGGTCGACACGGGCCTCTTCAACTACGAGCTCCTCCAAGCCCCTGAGGACGGCGACGAAGACGCCCCTATCCCGCAGGTCACCATCACCGACGGCACGATCCGTTTCGACCAGCTCCAGCCCGACAAGCTTGTCGCGCTCGGGTCGATGGGCGTGCAGGGCGAGCTCAAGCCCGACGGCGACAAGCCCAAGGCCTACCGCTTCTCGCTCTCCGAGACCGACGCACCCGTCGGCGTCGAGAACATCATGTTCACCGGCGGGTTCGATCTGAGCGTGCCTTCGATGCGGGTCCAGGCCGACCACTTCAGGTTCAGCGATGAGCAGCGCTACTTCGTCCCCAGCGAGTTCCGCCAGTGGTGGACGCGCCTGGCGCCGAAGGGCGAGGTGCCCGAGCTGTCGCTGTCGCTCAAGCCCGACGGCCTGGGCAACCTGGACCTGCACGAGGTTCGGCTGCGGCTGGACGATGTCGGGCTCAACATGAACGTGCTGGATATCGATGACCCGGCCCAGTACGAGACCGCGCTGCTGCTGCACCTGATCCGCGGGCGGATGTCCCGGCTCAGCGGCGAGGCGAAGATCGAACACGTCGGCGACACCCACGTCTTTACCCTGCAAGGCAGCGGCGGCATCGACCAGACCGTGCTCGGCCTGAGCCCGATCAACTACACCGTCTCCGGCGGCGGGGGGCTGGGCGCGGACGACCCCTTCTCGATCCAGATCCAGACCGAGCCTTTCACCCTCGCCCAGGAGTACCAGTACGTCCTGGCCTACAACCCGCTGACGGGTGAGGGCTACCGCCGCTTCCGCCCCAGCGGCACGTTCCAGCTCGCCGCGAATTTTGAGTCGCCCGGCGGCGATGCACCCGACGACTGGACCGTTGACCTCTCGATCCTCAACGCCAGGATGACCCACGCGATGTTCCCGCTGCCGCTGCAAGAGGTCAAGGGCGAGATCCGGATCAAGCAGGACCGCGTCGATATCGGCACAGACAAACCGCTCACCGCCGAGGCCGTCAACGGCGCGACGCTCGAGCTCAGGGGCTTCGCCGCCCCGGCCAGCGACACCGCCGAGGTCGACCTGGACATCGCGATCACGGGCCTGCCCATCGACGACGCGGTCCGCGCCGCGCTCGAGCCCAACGCACGCAAGAACCTCGGCCGGTTCCTGGATGAGCAGGCCTACGACGAACTCATCGAGCGACGCCTCATCGTCTCCAAGCAAGCGGGCGAGGCCATCGCCCCGCAGTTTGGTCTGGGCGGCAAGGTCGCGGTCGACGTCGAGGTCTACCGCCCGCTGGGCGAGGACCAGGACTACTCCGTCACCGCGGCGGTCGACGCCAAGGGCCTGAGCGTCCTCTTTAGAGACTTCGCCTACCCCGTCACCGCGGACTCGGGCAAGATCGTCATCGGCGGGGACTTTGTCGATATCCACGGGCTGAACCTCAGCTCGCCGACCGGCGGGGGCCTGACGCTCAACGGCTCGGCCAGCCGTGCCGACGACGGCAGCTACCGCCCCAGCGTCACGATCACGAACGCCGCACTGCCTATCGACGCGCTGCTGCTCAGCGCACTCGGCGACGAGGCGGAGCAGCTGCTGATTGATTTAGGCGTTCAGGGCCTGGCCACGGTCAAAGGCGAGGTGTTCCAGAACGACGGCATGGATGAGCCGGACCTCAAGCTCGATGTCGAGCTCAGCGGCGGTCAGGCGACGCCTTATAAAGGCCGCGTCACCGTACAGGACATCACCGGCACCTTCGAACTATCAGCTGGCGACCTCAAAGACATGTCACTCAAGGGCAGCTTCGGCGACACCGCGATCAAGATCACCGGCGAGGTTGACTGGTCCGGGCCGGACGATTCGACGACCGCCGACCTGACGTTTGCCTGCGACGACGTGACGCTGAACAAAGAGCTGATCGATGTGCTGCCGCCCGAGAGCGAGCTGCGTGGCCAGCTGACCGAGCTGTTTAACAAGTACGAGCCGGCGGGCAAGCTCGACGCGGTGTTGAACTGGCAGCCGCGGCCCGGCGACACGCCCGATGGGTTCGTCGGCAAGCTCCAGCCCGAATTACTCGCGCTGAACCTGCTCGGCGGGCGTATGAGCTTCACCGACATGGCCGGCGGGGTGACCGTCTACACCGACCTCATGCAGCTCAACGAACTGGCCGGGTCGTTCGAAGACCCCGACGAAGTCAGCGGCCGGCTGCAGGCCTCCGGCGACATCGGCGTCGACGACGAGCCCCGCGTCGGGCTGACCTTCTCCGGCCACACCAGCGGCGTCGGCCAGACCGCCCGGCTGCTGCTGCCCGACGCGGCCGGCGGCGTCATCGATGCCATCAAGTATGAGGGGCTGCTCAAGCTCAACGAGGCCGAGCTCATCATGACCAACACCGGCGGCGAGCAGCAGGCGACCAAGTTCGCCGGCTCGTTCGACCTGACCGACAGCAAGATGGTCCTCGGCGGCCTGCCGCTGACCGGCTTCAAAGGCGCTTTGGAAGTCAACGTCCACGACAAGCCCGGCGACGAGGTGCCCGCGATGCGCTACACGCTCAAGGCCGACCGCTTCCTCACCAAGGACCGGGCGATCAAGAAGTTCCGCATCACCGCCGACAACGCCGCCGACCCGACCGTGCTGCGCACCGGCCGCGGGACCGCCTCGATGTACGGCGGGACGCTCGTCGTCGAGGCCTCGACCGACCTCTTCGCCGAGGGCGGCACCCGGCTAAGTGTTTCGCTGCACGACGCCGAGCTGGCGCCGCTGCTCAACCCGGATGAGCCCTGGCGCGACCAGCCCAACCCCAAGCTCATCGAGCGCGACCTCAAGTCCGGCCTGCTCAGCGGCTCGCTGCTGCTGGACACCAGCTACGACGCCGACGGCGAGCACTACGGCCGGGGCAGCATCCAGTTCCGCGACGCAGAGCTGCTGGCCAACAACCCCGTCGGCCTGTTCCTCGTGCAGGCGATGAACCTGAACCTGCCCGACCGCCGCGGATTTGACCGTGGCGCCGCCGAGTTCGACGTGACGGGCAGCCGCATCGTCTTCAACGAGCTCTGGATGGAGACGCGCGGCAAGTCGATCAAGCTCGCCGACTACCCGGTCTTTACCCAGGGCCTGCGCATCGCGGGGTCGGGCATCGTGACTTATCCCGAGTCAGAATTAGACCTGCGCCTGCAGACCGAGATCACCGGCACCGCCGAGGGCATCCCCTTCCGCGAGCTGATCAAGATCTTCCGCAACGAACTCATCGGCATCCGCGTCAAGGGCACGCTCGAAGACCCCAAGGTCAACTACAAAGTCCTCCGCGACACCCGCAGCGCGTGGGAGCAGCTGCTCAGGCCGGAGGAGCAAGAAACGCCCTAACCGAGCACGAAGCGTCAGCGAGTGACCTTAGTCCTAGATGATTCGGGTCACTCGCTGACGCTTCGTGCTCGGATTGAATACATTACGGCCATGCCGGGATCGCTCGCCTATTTCCTGACCTTCCACACCTACGGCACGTGGTTGCACGGCCGCGAAGAAGGCTCGGTGGATCATGAGCATCGGGAGCCAGGCCAACCGTATCTGCCTGCAAATGAGAAACAGGAAGCGAGCCGGCACGCCCACCTCAAACACGCTGTGTTCTTACTGGATGAATCCCGTCGGGAGGTTGTCTTGTCGAGTGTTCGTGAGACCTGCACGTACCGTGAATGGCGGCTGCTCGCGGTGCACGTGCGCGAGAACCATGTGCACGTTGTGGTCAGCGCGATAGCACCGGTCGAAAAGGTATTGCGCGATTTGAAGGCTTATGCGACACGGAACCTGCGCAAGCAAAACCTACTCACCAAAGAGGCGCCGGCATGGACCGAGCACGGCAGCACGCTTTATCTTTGGAATGAAGACAAGGTGGCCGAGAAGTGTCACTACACGCTGCACGAGCAGGGGCGACCGATGCAGTGCTGGCCCACACCGGAAGGATGATTTGCCTTAACCGAGCACGAAGCGTCAGCGAGTGACCTTAGTCATAGATGATTCGGGTCACTCGCTGACACTTCGTGCTCGGACAAGGCATTACCGGAAGAAGCCGGTGTTCAGGGCGCGGTTGATGCCCTCGGGGGTGAGGACGATGCTGGCGGTGGCTTCGCCGTCGATGTCGTCGTAGCCGATTACGATGCCGAGGCTGGCCCGGGGCAGGCGGCGCTCGAGCGTGAGGTTGATGGTGCGGGAGTTGCCCTCGCCGAAGTCCAGGATCTGGAAGACGCCGGCCCGGTACTTGCTGGTGAGCTGCAGCTGCGCGCCGTAGCTGAGCAGGCGGGCGTCGAGCACGTCGATGTCGCGGTAGGCGATGAAGCTGGACAGTCGGTCGGTGTGCTCGTTCTCGATGGCGACGCGCCACTGGACGACCGAGCCCTGGTCGAAGTTGTGCGTCAGGTCGCCGGTGATGGCGGTCGCTTCCGTGACGGCCCACATCAGCTCGGTGTAGAAGTGGTCGTCGCCGAGCGTGTACTCCGGGCGGTAGTCGTAGTACCGGCCGATGGACGCGGGGTTGGGCGCGTCTTCAGTGGCGAAGATGAGATCGGTGCGGAGGGTGATCCAGTCGACGGAACGCCGACGGCCCGGCCCGCCGCGCTTGGTCTGCCAGGTCTGCAGCGCACCGACGCGGAAGACGCCGCCCTCGGTGAGCCGTTCGACCTCGGGGTCGTAGATGGGCAGGTCGGTGCTGTTCATCGTCGTGTCGTAGAAGGCGAGGGTGACGCCCGGCTCGATGATGTGGCGGACGCCGTTGACATCCAGCAATGACGATTGGAAGTCGTTATCGGTTTTGGTGATGGCGGTGGAGACGCGGATGCCGGCCCCGCCCCAGAGCCGGGCCTGGTCGTTGTTGCCGCCGTTGAACGCGGTGAAGTCGTCGTCGTACGCGGTGAGCCGGCCGACGGCGAAGGGGGTGAAGTCGAAGACGCCGGTGCGGAACGGCGCGGTGATCTCGCTGCGTGAGTCCAGGCGGGTGACGATCGACCGGGGGAAGCCCGCGGCGAGCGCGGCCTGGTCAAAGCTCGTGCCCGGCGCGATGCCAAACGCCGCCGCGGACTGCGCCGCGTTGAACCCGCGGTCGCCGGGGCTGTCGTCGCCGAACACCGCACGCATGCGCCCGACGCGGGACTCGTGGTAGAACGTCGCGCTGTCGTCAAAGGCCGACGTGATCAGCCGGTACTCGAACTCGGGCAGCTTGTTCACGGTGTAGCCGGGCGTGAGCAGCGGGGCGTACTGCGGGGTGAAGTTGTTCACCTCGCCCTTGATCAGCGCGGTCAGGGCCCAGTCGTCCTCGGCCTTCTTGAAGTAGGCGCTGGTCTCGTACTCGCTCTGGGCGTAGGCCTCGTTCGGGAAAAACTCTTCGAGGAACGTCGGGTCCGAGACGGAGTTGGCCTCGAGCCAGAGCTCCCAGCCGGCGGGCAGCTCCTGGCGGTGCCGGGCGCGGAAGAAGCCGCGCGTTTCGTTATCAAAACCGACGCCCAGTCGGCGGGCGATCTCGTCGGTGCCCGAGTCGTTGGGCAGGAAGTAAGCGGTGGTGTCGCCCCAGACGCCGTCGCGCCGGTAGTTGAGCTCGGTGCCCAGCCCGACGCCGTGCTCGCCGCGGGCATCGATGTTCGCCAGCCAGTCCACCCCCTCGGGGGCCTGGGTGTTGGTCAGCGCGAAGACGTCCCACTTGGTCTGGACCTCCGCGCCGTTCTCGCTCTCGTAGCCGACCTCGACGCGCCGCAGCGGGATCGCCCCGGCGTCCACGGTGGTCTTGGGCCAGTAGAAGATGGGCGTGTCGCCGACGTTGACCGTCACGTCTTCGGCGGTGACGAGGTTCTCGGTGCCCCCATCCTCGCGGCGGGCCTGCTGCAGCGTGATCTTGCTGGCGCCGATCGAGAGGTGCGGCTTGGCGAACTCGCTGGTGGTGAAGATCGCCTGCTCGGCCTGGAAGCTGTCTGCCGAGGTCTGGCGGATCACGTCCGCACGCATGTACAGCGGGACGTTCTGACGCACGTCGTAGCTATAAACCACCGCGTCCAGCAGGACCGCGCGGTCCGATTGCAGGTCGTAGAACGCCCGCGGTGCGCGGACCGTCGTGCTGCCATCAGAGATCGTTGCCGCGTCTTCGAGGTACACGCCGATCAACTGGCCGGTACTAAATTGTGTCGGCGGGGCGCCGCCGGTGTCCGCGTCCTTACTGACAAACAGGACGATCTTCTCGGCGGTGAGCACGACGTCGCGGCCCTCCTGCTCATCATGGTACGAAACGTTTACCCCACCCAGCAGTAGGATCGCGCTCTCGTTGGGCCGGTTCTTGAGCTTGCGTTCCCAAAGCACACGCTCGACCGAGCCGTAGCGGACGGTGCCGCGCGCGGGCAGGACCGGGCGGTCGACCAGCTCGTCGTCGGTGAGGGCTTCGCCCGGCTCAGGCAGCTCGATCTTGCGGCGCTGCGCCTCGATCTCGGCCCGGCGCTGCTCGCGTACGCGGAGCTGCTCGGGGGTCAGCCCGGCATCAGCGGGGACATCGCGCATCGGCCGGGCCAGCCGCGCGTCGTACTCGGCGAAGCGCTTCAGCGCCGCGGTGGTGAGTTTGGACTCGGGCAGCGCGTCGGCCTTGGATAGCTCCGCGGCCAGCTCGACCTTGCCCGTGGTCGCAACCGTGACGAGCAGGTTCTTGGCGTCGGCCTGGACCCCGCCGCCGCCGGTGGACGTGGGGTCTTCGAACACAAAGGCCAGGTCGCGGATGGTCTGGCCCAACCCCGGTCGGCGGGCGATGCGGATGAGCGCCTGCTGATCGGTGAAGCCGTAGCCCCCGACGCTGACCGATACGTCGCCCTGCAGGAGCAGCA
>JAHQVV010000065.1 GCA_019634195.1 Phycisphaeraceae bacterium
CACGATCTTGCGGTGGTTGCGCAGGTCCTGCCGACGGAACACCATCCGCCAGATCCCGATCGGCAAGACGTCGATCACCTCCACGCCCTCGGCACGCATCTGAGCGCATTGCCCGGAACGCAGGAACGTCTTGCTCCCCACCGCGTCCGCCAGGACACGGCAGACCACACCGCGCTGCTTAGCACGGACGATCGCTTGGATTACCCGGTCCACCGCACCGCCTGGCCACCAGATGTAGAACTGCAGGTGCAGGGTGTCTTCCGCCTTGTCGATGTCGTCGATCAACCGTTCAAACACGCTGTCCGCGTCGGGGAGCAGCTCCACATCGTTGCCCCCGAGCAACGGGAAGCCATAGCGGCTGAGCCCGTGCTGCACCAGCGACCGTTGCGACGGGGGCAAGTCGTCCGCCACCGACACCGCGTGCTGGTGAAGCCGATCGAGGTAGGCCGCGAGCCTAGGCCGGATCGACTCGAAGCGATCCAGCCGTAATTGACCGATGCGCGTCTCGCCCAAGATTAGATAGACGATCGCGCCGAGGAACGGGACCATGAAGATCACGCCGAGCCAGGACAGCGAGACCCCGACCGGCCTGCGCCGCATCACCACGCGCATGCCCAGCCCGATGCGGATGACCCAGTCCGCAATAAAGATGGTTGCCGTGATCCACGAGATGTCTTGCAGGCTTGGCATAGATGCGGTTTGGAAGCCGCCGCATCATACCCTGCCCCAACACTCGGCTTTAAGCTACGCGAGCAGGTGTTTCTGCACCTTGCCGTGCACGTCGGTCAGGCGAAAGCGGCGGCCCTGGAACCGGTGGGTGAGCCGCTCGTGGTCGACGCCCATGAGGTGCATGATCGTCGCGTTGAGGTCGTGGACGTGGACGGCGTCTTTGTGGGTGTGCTCTGCGTCCAGGCCGTGCAGTGATGCGCCGTCGCTGTCAACGATGTTGTAGCCGAACTCGTCGGTGTTGCCGTGGACGTGCCCGGGCTTGACACCGCCGCCGGCCATCCAGATCGAGAAACACGACGGGTGGTGGTCCCGGCCAAAGCCGTTGGGTGTCAGCCTGCCCTGGCAGTAAGAGGTGCGCCCGAACTCGCCGCCCCAGATCACTAGCGTGTCTTCGAGCATGCCGCGTCGTTTGAGGTCCGTCACCAGCGCTGCGGAAGCCTGGTCGGTCTCTTTGCATTGGCGTGTGAGCCCGCCCTTAAGACCGCCGTGCTGGTCCCAGCCCTGATGGTAGAGCTGGATGAAGCGGACGTCTTTTTCTGCCAGCCGCCTTGCAAGCAGGCAGTTGGCGGCGAAGGTACCGGGCTTGCGGGCGTCCTCGCCGTAGAGCTCGTAGATGGAGTCCGGCTCGTCGCGGAGGTCGGTCACCTCGGGCACGGACGTCTGCATCCGGTAGGCCATCTCGTACTGCGCGATGCGCGACTCGATCTCCGGGTCCAGCTCGCGCTCGAACTGCTCGCGGTTCAAATCATTGATCGTGTCGAGCATCGCGCGTCGGCCCGATCGGCAGACGCCATCCGGGTCGCTGAGGTACAGCACCGGCTCGGCCCCCGCACGCAGCTGCACACCCTGGTGCTTCGAGTCCAGGAAGCCCGAGCCCCACAAGCGGGCGTACAACGGCTGGCCACCCTTGCCCTTGGTGACGAGCACGATGAAGGCCGGCAGGTTGTCGTTCGTGCTGCCCAAGCCGTAGTTCACCCAGGCACCGACGGAGGGTCGGCCGGCGATCTGCGAACCGGTCTGAAAGAACGTGATCGCGGGGTCGTGGTTGATCGCCTCGGTGTACATCGAGCGAACGACGCAGATATCGTCGGCGATCTTCGCGGTATAGGGCAACCGGTCGCTGAACCAGCCACCGCTCTCGCCGTGCTGCTTGAACGCAAAGGGCGAGCCGGCCAGCGGGATCGAGGCCTGGTTCGCGGACATGCCGGTGAGGCGCTGGCCCGCGCGGACGTAGTCGGGCAGCTGCTCGCCATGCATCTCGTTGAGCTTGGGCTTATAGTCGAAGAGGTCCTGCTGCGACGGGCCGCCGGACTGAAACAGGTAGATGATGCGTTTGGCCTTGGGCGCGAAGTGTGGCGTGGGGAGGACGCCGCCGGTCGCCTTGCGGCCGAGGTCTTTGGCCGCGCTGGCGATATCGCTCGGGAGCATCGATCCGAGCGCGAGCGCACCGAGGCCCATCGCCGATCGGCCGAAGAAGTGGCGGCGCGTGATGTTGGCTAAGCTCGTGGGTTCATGTTCCATGACTGACTCCATGCGTCTACCGACGCCAGATCGTTGCATCCAGGTTAAAGATCGCGTGCATCACGACGCTCATCGCGGCGTGCTCGGTCGCATCCAGTTTTTCATCGCGTTTCGAAGCGCCCATAGCCAGCAGGGCCTTGGCCTCCTCCACGTCATCACCGAAGAACGTGCGCTGCTCGTTGAGCAGGCCAAACAAAGCCTTGGCCTCGTTGTCGGTCGGTGCCCGCCCGGTGAGCACGCGGAAACCCAGCGCGATACGGGCCTCGTCACCCTCGGCCCCTATCATTACGCGCTGCGCTAAGACACGCGCCGCCTCGACGTACTGCACATCGTTGAGCAGGACCAAGGCCTGCAACGGCGTATTGGTCGCCGATCGCTCTGCGGTACAGGCCTCGCGCGTCGGGGTATCGAAGGCCATCATGTTCGGCATCGGCACCGCACGTTTCCACACCGTGTACAGGGACCGCCGATACAGCGACTCGCCGCTGCCCTGACGGTAGGAATCGCTGCTGACTTCCTTCCACAGACCCGCGGGCTGGTACGGGTAGGCCGGCGAACCGCCGAGCTTCGTGACGAGCAGGCCCGAGGCGCTCAGCGCGGTATCGCGGATCATCTCCGCGTCTAGCCGCCGGGCCGGGCCCCTCGCGAGCAGCGCATTGTCCGGGTCGCTCTTCCACTGCTGGGGGCTGGCCGTGGAGTCCTGTCGGTAGGTCGCGCTGAGGACGATGCGCCTGAGCATCGCCTTGGTGTCCCAGCCGGACTGCATGTAGCTCACCGCAAGGTAATCGAGCAGCTTGGGATGCGTCGGGAGCGTGCCCTGCAAGCCGAAGTTATCAACCGACGCAACGATGCCGGTGCCGAAACACTGCTGCCAGAGCCGGTTGACCGCGACGCGTGCGGTCAGTGGGTGGCCGGACTTGGTCAACCACTTCGCCAGTCCGAGGCGGTCGCTCGGCAGCGCGTCGTCCCAGGCCATCACGCTCTCGGGCACACCGCGCGTCACTCGGTTCTTGTCGTTGCGCGGCGCGTCATACAGGCCGCGGGCCAGGATGTGCGCCGGCCGGGGCTGGGGCATCTCTCGCATCACCGCGATCTCGGGGATCTTGGTTTCGTACTGTACGAACGCCTTGCGTTTTGCCTCAAGGTCCTTGCGTGCCGCGCGTACGGGCTCGTCGATCGCGGAGAGGTAGTACGCACGCAGTTGCGTGTCACTCGCGCCGGCTAACGATTCGTCGAGGGGCTTACCCGTATACAGGGCCTTGCCCTCGATATCCGACACAGCTCGTCGAACAAGCTTGACCTCGTCTACCACCCCGCCGGAGAGCCCGCGGTCACGGAAGCGTTGACCGATGATCAGTTCTTTGGCGCCGGCACCGAACGGCTTGCCGCCACCAACCGTCTTGAGCAGCGGGCCATCGCGGACCACTTGCGTCTCGGCAAGTTTGCCGTCGATCAACAGCGACAGCCCATCGGCCCGGCTTGACCCGTCGTAACGCCAGACGACATGGACCCACTTGCCCTCCTCAACAACCTCGCCGGTCTGCACCCCGACCGCGTTGCCCGGCCAGTGCCGGTACGCCCGGGCCATGACCCGCCCACCCTCAAGCATCAGGTCAAATCCATACGGCCCGACGTCCGTGCCTGAGGTACGCTTGGCGATCACGCGCGGCTTGCCGTCGTTCAGCTCATCGACCTTGAACCACAGCGCGACGGCAAACGGCGTCCAGCGATCGATGTCCGCCATCCCCGGCAGAAACGCGTAGTTGTCGCCATCGAATCGAAGCGCTTGCCCGTTCACGCCCGCTTCAAGTGTCGGGTTGGCGGGCGACTCGACCATGCCGACTTGGCCCTGCCCCCCGCCCTTGATGCGGTTGATCAGCTTGTTGCCCTCGAGCGCGTCGAAGGAGAAATCGCCAACCACGTCCGCGATCTCGGCCCCCTTGACCCCGGCCTCAAGCCACGCCTTAAACGCGGGCTCACGCTCCGCAAGCAGCTTGCCTAACGCGCTTTCCGCGTCGGCGGCCACTTGCTTGAGCCGGTCAAGCTCGGCCTGCTGTGCATCGGTCGGCAGCAGCATCGACGGCGGCGGGATGATGTCCGGCCGCTTATACTCAACAGTGCCCGACTCGTCGATGCTGTTAAAGAACGCAAAGAGCTGGTAGTAGTTTTCCTGGGAGATCGGGTCGTAGCGATGGTCGTGGCAGCGGGCGCATTCAAAGGTCATGCCCATGAAGGCGGTGCCGAAAGTGTGCAGCCGGTCGGCGACGCCCTCGTTTCGCCACTCCTCAGCGATCGCGCCGCCCTCGGCGTTCATGCGGTGCAGGCGGCTGAACGCGGTGGCCAACTGCTGCTCGCGCGTTGCACCGGGCAGCAGGTCACCGGCGATCTGCCAGGTCAGGAACCGATCGTAGGGCAGGTTGTCGTTGAACGACTGAACCACCCAATCGCGCCAGGGCCAAGTCGCGCGGAAGCCGTCGACCGTAAAGCCGTACGTGTCGGCATAGCGCGCCATATCCAGCCAAGGCACCGCCATCCGCTCGCCGTAGTGCGGGGACGCGAGCAGGCGATCGACGACCTTCTCGTAGGCGTCGCCACTCGCGTCGCTGAGGAACGCGGCGAGTTCTGCATCCGTCGGCGGCAGGCCGGTCAGGTCGTACGACACCCGGCGCAGCCAGCGCTCGCGCGTCGCTTCCTTGCTAGGCCCGATCCCCTCGGCCTCCAAACGAGCCAGCACAAAGCGATCGATCGGGTCGCGGACCCACGCCTCGTTCTTAACCGCCGGCTGCTCGACCCGTTCGGACAGCGGGACAAAAGACCAGTGGTCCTCGTACTCGGCGCCCTGCTCGATCCAGCGGACTAGTTTTTCTTTTTCTTCCTCGGTCAGGCCGTTCTTCGCGGAGGGCGGCGGCATCACGAGTTTGGGGTTGTCCGTGCGGATCCGGGTGACCAGTTCGCTGTCGTTCGGGTCGCCGGGCGCAATCGCGAGGTAGGCGCCGTCGTAGTCGTCGCCGTCTTCAGGCGTATCGAGGCGCAGATCGGCTGCGACAGCCGCCTTGTCCGGGCCATGGCAGGCGAAGCACTTGTCCGACAAGATCGGGCGGATATCCCGGTTATAGCTGAGCTTCTCCCCGGGCTGGGCGGCGGGCTTGTCCACAGCGGGGGTGATCACGGGGCCTTGCGTCGCGGTGCCCGCCTCGCCACAAGCAAACAAGACGAGTGTGAGCAGGCCGATCAGGGTGAGTTGCGCGTTTCGCATGTAATCAAAATCTAGGGGTGCAAAGGGAAACAAGGCCGTGCTCATCGCAAGCCGCCGCATTTCCTTCACAGCTGATAGACGCGTGTCATTCTATCCATTACAAGGACCCAACGCGCAGAAAACCCGCAATCATTATCACCGCGGGGCACTGGTGATGAATGCGTGGGTGAACCCTCTTGAATAGCACTCAAAATGGTCGATAGCACACGCATGAGCCAGGAAGCACCCCCCACCCAAAACAACCCGGTCAGCCTGCCGGGCCTGGCCGTGCGCGGCGGGATCGGCGGCGTGCTGATGGGCCTGGCCAACCTCGTGCCGGGCATCAGCGGCGGGACTATGCTCCTCGCGGCCGGGGTCTACCCCCGCTTCATCGAGGCCATCGGCGAGATCACGACACTCAAATTCAAACGCGCTTCGCTCGTCGTGCTGGCCAGCATCGCCCTGCCCGCGGCCGCCGCGTTCTTCCTCCTGGCGGGCACCGTCAAGGACCTGGTCGTCGACTACCGCTGGGTCAGGTACTCGATCTTCATCGGGCTGACGCTCGGCGGCGTCCCACTCGTCTGGCGGCTCATCACACACCCCACCGCGGCTGACCTCGTCGAGCATGACGCGGCCAGCGACAACCCGCGGGGCATGCGGATGGCTTGGGTCGGTGCCGCGGCCGGGTTTATCGCGATGGCCTGCCTCGCGCTCGTCCAATCGTCGGGGGCCGCTGGGGACGCCGAACGCAGCGGGCTTGTCTTCTTCTTCCTCGCCGGTGTGGCCGGTGCCTCGGCCATGATCCTGCCCGGGGTCAGCGGCGGGTACCTGCTGCTTGTGCTCGGCGTTTACGTCCCGATCCTGGCTCAGGTCGACGCGTTCAAAGAGGCGATCAAGGCCGCCGACACGGGCACGATCCTTGAGGTCGGCACCGGCGTTGTACTGCCCGTGGGGGTCGGTGCGGTCGTCGGGGTTGTCGCGGTCAGCAACCTGCTGCGCTGGCTGCTGCACCGCTACGAGAAGGCGACCCTCGGCGTGCTGCTTGGCCTGCTCGTCGGCGCGGTCGTCGGGCTCTGGCCGTTTCAGCAGAGTGTCGAGCCTGTCGAAGGCCAACTCATCAAGGGGCAAGAGGTCACGTTCGGACACCCACCGGGCGTCAAGCGGGACCTTGTCGATCCATATTGGTACTACGCGGAATCCGCTGAGCCCGTCGAGGCTGAGGACCTGCCCACCGGGTTCTTCAAGCCCACCGGCACGCAGATCGCCGGCTCGCTTGGGCTGATCGTGCTCGGGCTGGGCGGCACCCTGATGATCGACCGTGTCCAGGGCAGAAAAGAATAAGCCTAGGCGATATCATTCCAGCTCATTGGCCGCAATCGTTTCGGAGAAACCCCATTGAAGAACATCCTTGTCACCGGCGGCGCGGGCTACATCGGCTCGCACTGCGTCAAGCGGCTCGTGAACGACGCCTACAACGTGACCGTCTTGGACAATTGCGATGTGGGCCATGAAGTAGCGGTCGAGCGTGCCTCGGGCGGCGAGGCCAAGTTAGTACAGGCCGACCTGCGTGATACCGAGACGGTGACACAAACGCTTCGTGACAACGAGATCGAAGGCGTCATCCACTTCGCGGCGCTGGCTCAAGTCGGCGAGTCGGTCCAGTACCCGCTGCGTTACTACGACAACAACGCCGCGGGCTCGGTCAGCCTGCTGCGCGCGATGGACCGGGCTGGCGTCAACCGCATCGTCTTCAGTTCGACCTGCGCGACCTATGGCGAGCCTGCCTCGATGCCTATCGTCGAGACCATGCCCCAGCAGCCGATCAACCCCTACGGCTGGTCCAAGCTCATGACCGAGCGGGCGCTGATCGACTACGGCAGCTCAAATGGCGGCTTCGCCTTCGCGGTGCTGCGCTACTTCAACGTCGCGGGCTCGGACCCCGACGCCGTCATCGGCGAGGACCACACGCCCGAATCGCACATCATCCCCGCCGTGCTCAATTGCGCGCTGGGCAAGGTCGAAAAGATGTCCGTCTTCGGCACCGACTACGACACGCCCGACGGCACGTGCATCCGCGACTACATCCATGTCAACGACCTGGTCGACGCGCACGTACACGTGATCAACGCGCTGGAGGCGGGCGATCAGCGTTTCTACAACTTGGGCACCGGTACGGGCACCACCGTCTTGCAGATCATCGAAGCGGGACGCGATGTCACCGGCCACGCGATCCCTGCGGAGATGGGGCCGAGGCGTCCGGGCGACCCGCCGATGCTCTACGCCGACCCGAGCAAGATCAAGAACGAGCTGGGCTGGCAGGCGAAGTGCACCGACATCAAGCAGATGGTCGCAGACGCCTGGGGCTGGTTTAAGAACAACCCGGACGGGTACGGGGATAAGTAGTGACCCGATCCATTTAGCGCCCCCCCCCGAAAGGGCGGGGTTGCGAGTGCACTGCAAATCCAAACCCCGCCCTTCCGGGCGGGCGTTAATTATTCAAGATCAAACTACCGCGACCCGCGGCCACTGAACCCCCACAAGGGGCGCGTTTTCAGCAGCGCGTAGCCGAGAGGGATCGCCACGATCGCGGTGTTCAGCAGCGTGAAGAAGCCGTGATAAAGCTGCTCGTAGGCCTTGAACCCGACCATCGGCTCGTTGCCCAGCAACGGGATGCCGCGGAAGGCGTGCAGGGTGGTTGCGACCAGCAGCGCGAAGAAGCCCGCGATGAGCGTCATGATCCCGATCGTAAACATCGAGTCACGGAACAGCAGGTTGCGGAGTTGGACTAGCGCGTAGCCCGCCGCGAGGAAGCCGAGGGCCCACGGGCCGATGAGCCCGACGGTGTGCTGCTGCAGGAGGATGTCCGTGAGCAGGCCGAGCGCCAAAGCCGACCACGCGACCGCCATCGCCGGGGCCTGCAAGCCGATGAAGACGAGCAGGATCAGCAGCACCATCGGCTCGTGCCCGGTGATCGGCCAGACGGGCCCGAGCAGGATCTGCAGGGCGTAGCCGAGGTAGGCCAGGATGGCGAAGGTCAACCAGTTCATAGGGGGTTAGTCGGTGCGCTCGGTGAGGATCGTGACGGTGCGCTGCGGGCCGATGGGCGCCTGGGGCTTGATGGTGACCCGGCTGAGGTTCAGGGGGTTCTCCTTGGCCGGCTCGATCTTTTCGATGAGCCCCAGCAAGAAACCGTTGGCCGAATCGCGGATCGTGTCGGCGGCGCGGACGTAGTCACCAACGCGGAGCTCCTCGGCGATATCGTTCTTCAGGTCGCAATAGAACCCGCCCCTGCCGTCGGACTTCACGCGCGTCTTGAAGGGCCACCCCGGCGCGAGCTTCTTATCCGGGTTGTTTGGGTCGGGCGGGGGCTTGATGTGCACCCCGATCGAGAAGCCCCTGCGGGTGATGAGCGTGACGGTCGCGTTGGCGGGGCCGACGCTGTCCGTGACAAACCCGATGAGGCTTGATTTAAACGCGACGGCGTCGTCGGGCTTCAGCCCGTGCAGCGAACCGCGGAGCACGAGCATGGTCGGGTTGACCGGGTCGCTGTTGTACCGGCTGACGTCCGCGTCGACCAGGCGG
>JAHQVV010000066.1 GCA_019634195.1 Phycisphaeraceae bacterium
CTCGGTCATCGCGGCCTGCATCGTGTCCATCGCGGCGGTTGTGCTGTATTGGACGTATCGAGGAATCTCGAAAGCTTTGACTTGAACCATTAACTATTTTGGAGTTTGAGTATGACCGTTGTAAAAGCGCTCTTGCCGAACGAGCTGGCGATCCAGCAACTCAACGAATCCCGGCAGTTCCTGGAAACACTCCTCGAGACCCTCGACGAGCGGCAGATGCTGGCTCGCGCGGGGGATTCGGGTAACCACGCGTTGTGGGTGATGGGCCACATCGCCTTATTCGATGATAAATTCGTCGCGGGCTTTACCGGCCGTAATTCAGAGCTTCCCACTGAGTATGCGGGGCTATTTGATCTCGGAAGTGAGCCGAGTACAAACCGATCAGACTACCCGGACCCGAAGGAAATCAAGGAGCACTTCGACCAAACACGCCAACGCACGATCGAATGGGCCCGCACTCTCGGTAGCGAAGCCTTGTGGGAGGATGCGCCAGAATCCATTGCAAGATTCTCGCCCAACCCGATCTCCGCGTTGCACACGCTGGCCCGCCACGATTTTTTCCATACCGGGCAAATAGCCACTGTCCGCGCGTTCATAGGGATGTCGCCAGCGTTTAGCTAATGGTTTGGTCAAACTCCTCAGTCGGGTTGAATCGATCATACGATTGCCCGCAGGAAGATCTACTGGGCGACTCGATCACGACACTGGTCGGGGTATTTTTGTTCAAACAAGCCGACAACCATACGGATCGGCGTACCCCTACATCACGGGACACACCGGGAACAGTTTTTGTAAGCTCT
Source organism: Phycisphaeraceae bacterium (assembly GCA_019634195.1). Classification (GTDB taxonomy): domain Bacteria; phylum Planctomycetota; class Phycisphaerae; order Phycisphaerales; family Phycisphaeraceae; genus JAHQVV01. The sequence goes on from JAHQVV010000066.1 coordinate 801, forward strand.
ACTATCGTCAAGCCAATCAGAGTTACTGAGCCAGTTTGAGTCATTTGGCAAATCAACCCTCCCGCCTCGTGAACTCGTGATTCTCAACGATGGCAATCGGATGCTGACTTAAATCAGACTCGGCATGATTTTCTCGGTATGCTGGAACCCAAGCTTTTAAACAATCGTACCGTTGGTTGCGGTATTGGGTTCCAATTCCACTGAGTGGGCCTAGTCATGATTCGAGCTTTGAAGTGGGTGGTCGGGGTTGTGGTTCTGCTCGCGATCGGTGGCGGGGTGCTGGCGGTGGTGGTCAAGCCCATGCTTAGCGGGGCCAGCGTGGTGATGGAAAACGAGGTCTGGGTCGAGACGGTGGTGTTAGGCGACCTGACCGAGGTGGTCTCGGCACCGGGTGAGGTCGAGCCTTTGACAAAGGTTGAGATCAGTGCGCGGGTTTCGGCGCGGATTATCAAACTGCCGTTTCGCGAAGGCGAACAGGTCTACGGCGAGAGCGAAGAAGGCAATGCTGAGCCTTCGCTGCTGATCGAGTTAGATGCCTCGGACATCCAAGCCCAGCTTGAGTCGGCTCAGAAACGTCGCGAAGGATTAGTCGCGCAGATCGGGGTCGAGAAACAGCGTATCGCTGGACTCGAAGCATCGCTGGCGGGGACCAAGACTGTACTCGATGACGCACAGCGCGAGCTGAAACGCCAGCGGTCGCTGCGTATGACGGGGGATGTCAGCGCCCGCGATTTCGAGCAGGCCGAGCGAGCGTACCACGAGGCAACGTCACGCTATGAGTCTGAATCCGCCTCGCTTGACGCATCAAGGCTGGGCCTGGAAGTCAGTGGGTTCAACGTCGAGGCGGCCGACGCGGACATCCAGCAGATCCGAGAGACGCTGGCCTATACCACGATCTACTCGCCGATCGATGGCATTGTCACCAAGCTCAATGTCGATGTCGGCGAGATCGCGGTCACCGGCACGATGAACAATCCCGGGACGGTTCTGCTGGAAGTCGCCGACTTGTCACGCATGCTCGTGGTCGCGCGCATCGACGAAGCTAATATCCGCGATGTCGAGCCGGGCCAGCCTGCGGAGGTTCGCCTGGTCTCTTACCCCGGCCAAGTATTCAAAGGCGAGGTGCAGAGCGTCGCGTTCGCCGCGACCGCGCAACAAGGCCAGTACTTCGAGACCAAGATTCTGCTGGACCAGGGTACGAACCTGAAGCGAACCGGGTTGTCCGCCGACGTGGAGATACAGGTCCAAGCCCATAAACAAGTCGTGCTCGTGCCCAGCCAGGCGGTCCTTAGCCGTTCAATCGATTCGCTTCCAATCGGACTGCGTGAAGACAACCCATTGATCGACTCCAGTCAGGCCAACACGATTGTGGTCTATCGGGTTTTAAACGGCAAAGCGGTGGTGACACCCGTGCGTATCGGCGCATCGGACAGCCTTCACACGGTGGTTCTCGAAGGGCTCGATCCTCAAGCGGAACTAATCACCGGGCCCTATGCCGTGCTCGAATCGCTAGCCCATGACGAGACCCTGAAGGTGGTACGCCGCGATGGCGAGGCTGTCACGCCGGCGGGTGGTGATGACAGCACGATTGGCGGCGGACCGGGATCAACCGAGACCTTGCAAACGGACTGACCGGCGATGATCGAACTGTCGGGCATCACGAAGGTTTACAAAATGGGTGCCGAGCGCCTCCACGCGCTCGACGGCGTAGACCTCTCGATCACCCAGGGCGAGTACGTCGCCGTCATGGGCAGCTCCGGCTCGGGCAAGAGCACGCTGATGAACATGCTCGGCTGCCTGGATCTGCCCACGGCTGGCATCTATGTGCTGGCGGGGAAAAATACCAGCAAGATGGGCGCGGCGGCGCAATCGCGCATCCGCAACGAAGAAATCGGGTTTGTCTTCCAGAGTTTCGAGTTGATGCCTCGGACGCCGGCGTGGAAGAATGTCGCGCTGCCGCTGATGTACGCCCGGACCGGCTGGACCGGGATCCGCAAGAAGGCCATGGCCGCGCTCGACCGTGTCGGCCTCAGCGACCGGTCCTCGCACAGGCCCAACCAGCTCTCGGGCGGGCAGAAGCAGCGCGTCGCGATCGCCCGGGCGCTCATCAATCAGCCGAACATTCTTCTTGCTGACGAACCCACCGGCAACCTCGATTCCAAGACCAGCCAGGAGATCCTCGCGCTGTTCAGCGAGTTGCACGCTCAGGGCCACACCGTGGTGATGGTTACCCACGAGCCGGACATCGCCGCGCACGCCAAGCGTGTCGTACGGATGCGTGACGGAAAGATCGAGTCGGACCTGCCGGTTGAGCAGGACGTTGTCGCGTCGCTGATCCCGCAAACACAGCCTGCACGAAGTGCCGCGCCGGCCGTAGAAGGGGGCAGCGTTTGAGGTCCCTGCTCCTTGCTCCGTTTCGTTTTATCCGGTTCGTGCTGGTCAGCATGTTCCTGGCCGTTGGGCAGATCTGGGCGAATAAGACCCGGTCCGTCCTTGCGGCGCTCGGGATCGTCATCGGCATCGCGTCGGTCACCGCGGTGATCGCTGCGCTCACCGGGCTCAAGCAGAACGTGCTATCGGAGTTTGAGAGTTTCGGCACGAATAAGATGTTCGTGTACCCCCGAACACCCTCAGAAGGGCCGAAGTCCAATGCGCCCTGGAGCGAGATCAGCTTCCAGCCACGGCATTTCCGCGGCATGCTTGAGCACACGCCGTCGGTAAGATCCTTCACGCGCATCGGTTCGAGTAACCAGGAAGTTTCTTACGATGATCAATCCCTTGAGAGCGCCGATATTAAGGGGATTGATCCTGCCTGGCACGATATCGAAGGCCGGGGCGTGTCAGCAGGCCGACCGTTCAGCGTCGTCGATGACTACAACGCGCGCCCGGTCTGCCTGATTACCGAGACAACGCGCGATGAGTTGCGATTGCCGCGTGATCCGGTCGGCGAGTCAATCTATATGTTCGATCGGCGGTTCGAGGTGGTCGGTATCGTTGAGCCTCCGCGTGACGCCAGTGGAATGTTCGGCGGCAGCGGGTTGTCAAACGAGGTCTTCATCCCGTTTCAAACCCTGTGGGATGTGTCCACCCCGTTTATGTCTGTGATCTGCAACGCCCGCTCGCCCGAAGTCGCCAACGAGGCGCGGGCCGAAGTGCGTTTCTTCCTCCGCCAATCGCGCGACCTGGCACCCGACGAGCCGGACACCTTCCACGTCGAAGTCATGAGCGAGTTTCTCGACCAGTTCAACGCCATGGCCGCGGGCGTTACCGCGGTTGCCGGCGGGATCGTCAGCGTCTCGCTCCTAGTCGGCGGGATCGGCATCATGAACATCATGCTCGTATCCGTCAGCGAACGAACGCGAGAGATCGGCCTGCGCAAGGCGGTTGGCGCCAGGCCCAGCGCCATCCTCCTCCAATTCCTCATTGAAGCCTGCACGCTCTGTACGTTCGGCGGGCTCTTGGGCATCCTCGCCGGGCAAGGCCTGACCGAAGCCATCAAGCAGATCCCCGATGCTCAGCTCGACCAGGCACACATCCCGATCTGGGCGGTCGTGCTGTCACTGGCATTCTCCGGATCGGTCGGCGTTGCGTTCGGGCTTTTCCCCGCGATTAAGGCTGCCCGGCTCAACCCTATTGAGGCCCTACGGCATGAATAGCCAAGCCCCGCGATACGCGACCGTCGCACGACTACTGCTTCTTTTGGCATGTTTAAGCATCCCCGCATGCATGCGCGACCCGTTCGCGAACCAGGCCCTGACCGCCGATGACGTCCGGGATCGTCTACACCTGATCGAGCCGATGGGCTTCGATGATTACACGGCTGAGCCTGCGGCCGATACAACCGATGACAAACCGGTGCAGGCCCCGTCAGAGATCTCGGTCACGCTTGCCCAGTGCCGGGCGTGGGCGATGCAGAACAACCTGGACTTGCGCGTCGCAGTGGTTGACCCCGCCATCGCGCAGACGAATGTGACGCAAGAGGAAGCGCGCTTCGAGTCGTTGTTCTTCTCGAATCTCAGCTACAACGACACGCAGACCCCGACAGCGAGCAACCTCGTCGGTAGCGAAACCAACAGTGCCAACGGGTCGCTTGGTGTCCGCGTGCCGACTCGCACCGGGGGGGCTGTAACCGTCGATTTCGCGACCAGCCGGTTTGAGACCGACAACTCGTTCGCCACGCTCAACCCCTCTTTCGATGCAGACCTGAGCATCTCCTTGAGTCACGAGCTGCTGCGTAACGCCGGGCTCCGTGTCAACACGGCACCGATCCAGATCGCCCGCCTCAGTGCGCAATCCGCCAACGCACGCACCAAGATTGAAGTGATCCGCGCGCTGGCCGCCGTCGACCGTTCATATTGGCGTCTCTACGCGGCGCAGCAGGAACTCGATGTAAGGCTATCGCAGCACGAACTGGCCAAGGCACAGCTCGAACGCGCTCGTCGACTCGTCGAACAGGGCAATGCCGCGGAGGTTGAGATCATCCGCGCCGAGTCGGGCGTCGCCGACGGACTCGAAGCGATCATCATTTCCGAGAACCAGCTCCGGCTCCGGCAGCGCGAGCTCAAGCGGCTGCTGAACCACCCGGACCTGCCCATCGGCGGCCCAACGCTGCTGCAGCCACTCACCCCGGCAAACCCGGTCGCATATGACCTGCCTGCCGACAAGCTAGTCGATCTTGCAATGGCGGGTCGATTGGAACTGCTAGAGATCGAGTTACAGATGGCGCAAGACGCATTGAATATCGAGGTCGCCCGCAACGCAACGCTGCCCATGGCTGCGCTCGAGTACCGATACACGCGCAACGGCCTGGGCAGCAATTTCAGCGATGCGTTCGAGCAGGACTTCAACGAAAACTTTGACGCCCACGCGATCGGCCTGCGTGTAGAGGTTCCGCTGGGCAATCAGTCCGCCCGTGCGGCGCTCGATCGCGCACTGCTCGTCCGCTTACAGCGTTCTGCCACTTCGGCGCAGCGTGAAGCGCAAGTTCGGCAGGAGGTGCTTGACGCAGTGGACAACCTCCAGGCCGCGTGGCAGCGTGTGCTAGCCAGCCGACAGTCAGCGGTTCTTACCGCGCGTGTGCTTGCGGCCGAGCAGCGTCAATTTGAGTTGGGTCTAAACACCTCGACCGACGTGCAAGACGCGCAAACGCGCTTCGCCGACGCCCAAGCCAGTGAGGCCCGCGCGCTTGTCGACTACCAGATCTCGCAGATCGATCTCGCCTTTGCGACCGGAACGATTCTCGGCTCAGCGCAGGTGCGGTGGCAACCCACTGAACTGATAGAGCAGGATTAGTCCAGCAACCCGGCCCGCGCACAGATCGCCGCCCCGGTACACGCCGAGTGGTGCCAATGCTGCAAGCAACTCTATCACTTCCTCGTCGAATCTATCCAAGCCAAACTTGCTAACAGACGCTGCTACCCGTCACTCATCTACTGATGCGCGTGAACAGTTACATCGCATATTACTTTATTCATTTAAGGCGTTTTCTCTTTCACTCTTTTTAAGCTGATAAGAAACCCCATCAAACCATGCACGGTGTATATCCACTGGAGATTTTCCGGCGTTGTCGGGATCGTCAATGAACACTTCGATGCGGCCATTCTCGTTCGCAATCGCGGCCCCTAAAGAAGCGCGATAAAGAGCAGCACCTTTCTTCGTCGTTCGCGCTAGCTTTACCACCCGGCCCGAGGGATGATCGACGCCAATGTGCTCGTTGGCACCGATTTTTTGGTTCTTGGCCGAAAACCCTTCAATCGTGTTTTGGCTTAACCCGCCCATGACCGCCCAGTTCCCCGTCGACCCAAACTCGAGGAACACGTCGTAGGCCTGGCCCGGCTTGAGCCCAAACAAGGTCGTATTCAGCTGATAATAATCATTGTTTCTTCCGGCCTTTGCCTCGTCCGCTGTAAACACGTCGTTAGCTGCCCGTCTTTCACGGCCACATATCCAAAGATGGTTCCGTGTTTCTGCGGCCCCAGCATCGTGATGCCCAGACGGCTCCCTTCGGCTGATAGAGTAAAGCTAGATGACGCCCCGACGTTGGCGACTCTCACCGCCACTCGCCAGAGTCCATTTTTCACTTTGTGGGAGAAAGCCGCATTGTCGCCTGCGGAAATCATCACGCCTGTTTTCTGAGTCTCCTGCAGCCCATTAGCGTGAAATGCTTCGCTGAGCGTCAGCCCCGTTCGGTCGCTGCCCGGTTCTAACCGCCACCAGAAGGTCCCATGCTGGTTCGTAATGCTTGGCAGAACCGAGTCGTAGCCTGCCACGGGCTCTGTTACCAGAAGGTCTCCGCCAAAATTGTAATTGTATTTATCAAGGTTCTTTTTCGCCCGCAATGTTGTCGCCGGTTTGTAACTCTCCCCCAGGTAATGCAGAGAAAACCCGCTGAAGTACTTGACGTGGACCAAGGATGGGGGCAAGACCAAAAGGGGCGAGTATGTGGCTAGAAATGGATCATTTAATGAGTGCTTGTGGCTCCAAAGAATCTTGTAGCGCTGAATCCGAGTTGAGGTCAAGACAATTTCCAAGTATGCGAACCCCAAAGCGCACTGCGGAAAAACGCGAAAGAGACGTTCTGGTAGATGTTGGTGAAAGAAGCCGAAGATCGGCGTCTTGCGATGAACAGAGACGCGCGGCGGAATTAAAAATCTCCCGCGTTTTGCGGGAGATTCGGGGGTTTGGGCCTACCAGTCTCCGCCTTGCATGGGTTATGTTAGGTGTAAGCGGAGAACACGTCATTCGAGCTTACAGTAGTGCGTTTCAATATGCTCTAGTTTGGTGAAGAAAACAGGGATTCGCAGCACACATCATCGAATCAAGGCCTCTGTAGATTTTGTACACAATTGATTCAATCAAAGCGATATTGAACCCCGATCCGTTCATTTTTGAAAATTTCTTGTATCTGGTGTTAGGTATTCACTGCGTCAGGCTACTTAGTATGTAGGAGGCCAAATCTATTTGGCATCGTGCAGCTTATGCCTGTTGATGAGCAACAACTCGTCCAGACTCTGCTTCGAGAGCAGCCGCGGTTGATGGCCTACATCAGGTCAATGGTCATCAGCAGGGATGTGGCGGAAGACGTTTTTCAAGAGGTATCGCTAGCGGCTTGTGGGGCCCGTGAAAGGGCTGAATCAATCGAGTCGATGCCCGCTTGGCTTAGGGTCGTGGCCAGGAACAAGTCGGTTGCTGTGATCAGGAAGCAAAAGGCCTCTCGCGTCATTGTTCTGGACAGCGCTACGCTGGATTTATTGGAATCTGATTGGGACCGGCTTGATTACAGCACGGCGCTCTGTGGCAGGTCTGATCAGTTGGAACGGTGTTTAGATTTGTTGCCAGAAAAGTCACGCCGTCTGGTCGATCTGAAGTATCGGGAAAACCTCTCTGGGGCCCAGATAGCAAGCCGCACAAGCCGCAGCATCAATTCGATTTACATGGCCTTGGTCAGGATACGCGAAGCGCTAGGCCGCTGTATCCGTGAGAGCGAGGTGGCGAGAGATGTCTGAGCGGATAACCGAATTTTCAGTTGCGATTGAACGGTACCTTGATGGCACCGCGAACGATGTGGATCTTGAGGCTTTGCGTTCCGGTATCGCGAGCGATACTTCGTTGCGCGAGTTGTTCATTCTGACGCTTTATCGCGACGAAGCGATCTATCGGATCAACGAGGATCGGCTTGAGAGCGATCCTGCGTTTGGTAAGATTCTTCCTGATAGCGCTCAGCCTGATCGGGGGCTAGGTGATCTGTCAGGCAGCAATTCGGTCGAGTCAGGGGGTTCCCGGTTCATGCTTTATGCTGCCGGTGCGGCCATCGCAGCCTTGATCGTGGTTGTGCTCTATCCCCTCGTCAATCAGCTCGTATTGCCTGGCTCAAGCACGCCGAGGGGAGGCTCAACGGTGTTTGTTCCGGACAACACCGCGTCTCCGGCTCGCCTGCTGCATGCCCACCAGATGGCTTGGGGGGCGGACAGCAAACAAGCCAATACTGATCAATCGCTGGATGCTGGCGACTACGCGATCGATTCGGGATACCTGCAGTTCGAAATGTCTACCGGCGTCAGCGTCATTATGCATGCCCCGGCGGCGTTTTCGATCGATTCACCTTCAGAAATTTCACTCGTTAGCGGGGTGCTTTCGGCAAAAGTGAATGAGGGGGCTGAAGGCTTTGTTGTTAATACCCCATCTGGCGAGATCCTCGATCTGGGCACCGAATTTGGCGTTGCCGTACGTAACAACGACGCGGTCGAGGTCCACGTCATGGACGGCGAGGTGGTTGCGTCTCTGCCAAATAACGAGCAAATTCAATCGCTAAAAATTGGTCAGGCAGGGCGGATGGAGGCGGACATCGGCGAGATCAGCCTCGTTAAGCCCCGTACCGAGAAATTTGTACGAGATTGGGATTTCGTAGGCCAGTCGATCAAGCATAGCGAGAAAGCTTGGTATCTGTACTCGCCGCCGAAATCGGTGGTGCGGGGTCAACTTGAGGACGAAGACCGATTCTTTATTCTGCCTGAGCGCAAGAGCTTTACCCTCCCGCGGGGTGTTCGATGTGAGCTATTCGTCCCCGGCGAGCACACCACATTCCTCGGGATCACAACGACGGTCCCGAAGGGAAGTGTTGTCGATAGCTACTTAATCCACTTTGACCGCGCGGAAGACATCAGGGGGTCGGTCGCAGTTGTCGAGGGCACCGTTTACTTTGATCGCCCCATCCTCGGCATCATGACATCAACCTACATGCTCTTTGAACACGACCGCATGCTCGGGCACCCCCACGTGCAGTACCCGAGAGGAGACGCGATGCGTCGGGGGCTGGAATACGGCAAATACAACAAAGATATTCTCCAGATCAGCGACGATGGGAAGACGCTTACCGTCCGACTGGAAGCGGAACTCAACATAGATCAGCTGCGTGTACTGGTCCAATCGACCCCATAGCTTGAATGGCTACGAATTTCATAATTAGGAGGAATCCCGATGCACACTCAAGGCCCTCGTGGGAAGGCCAACCCAGACCGCCCAATCTTTGGCGTTCGCTTATCTATTTATGAATCAATTTTCTCAACCTTTTTCACAATTTCTACTAATGGAGAACACACGATGGCCTGCAATAACACAACTCAAAACACAAACCGGTTTAGTAAATTCCTCGCCTGCTGCGGGGTTCTGACTGCGGCCTCCCTCCTCACGTCGCAAGCGCACGCGGTGACGATCTGGGTGGGCGATGCCAACGGTGGCGACGGCGTTAGTTTCTTTCAAGAAGCTAACTGGGATACCGACGGAATCTTTGACGGCGCGTTTACTACACCCGCAGCCGGTACCATCAACACCATATTCAACAATCCGTCCGGCATTTCGTTGGACCTAGAGGTCGGGGCGGGCGCCAGCAGTTTCCCGACCAACAGCGCAGCGATGAACTTCAATGGCACCAACAGCTTCGCGATTACCGGCAATGGCCAGGTCGGAACATTTGAGACCAATGGTCTTTCCAGCGCCACCTCATTCACGATGACCGACAACGCAACCCTGAACGTCCAATTCATCGGCAACACCCCAACCAGTGTCTCGGACAACGCGTCGATTACTTTCCGTGGCGGGGGTACCGGCACATTCGCAGGGTCAACCACGATGGACCTCGCTTCGGACTGGACCGGGAGCCTGAATTGGATCAACTTCAACGGCGTCTCGGGCAGCAACATCATCGGCAAGATCACCGTCGGAGGGCAGGCTGCGGTCGAAGGAGTCAATGTCTTGGTTGTTTCTGACTCAACATCCTCGACCCTGACCGTCATCCCCGAGCCGAGCTCGCTCGCGCTCCTGGGCCTGGGCGGCCTGCTGATCGCTCGACGCCGACGGGCATAATCATCTTGCTTCTCCTTCTATCTGCACATCCCTGACGGGGTGTGCAGTTATTCAAACGCCTTGAATTCGTATGTGATTTGCTTACTCCAACCCATCAGGCCACTGACATGAAAAATCAAAGGACTGGATTTACACTGATCGAACTGCTCGTCGTCATCAGCATCATTGCGTTGTTGATCGCCATCCTCCTGCCTGCTTTAGGCGCGGCACGGAAGACGGCACGCATCACCCAATCCAACACCCAGATGCGGGGGATGCAGCAAGCCTTGGTGATCTTTTCACATGACAACAAGGAGTGGTTCCCCGGCATTCAGTCGAGCGGGAATCGTTGGGCGCCGCCATCCGACAATCTCGCAAATGATTACGGATCGACCGTGGAGGCGAGGTTCGCCCTGCTGATCGAGGGGGATTTCTTCACACCCGATTACGCGATCCACCCGAACGAGCCGAACGAATTTGTTAACCACACGCCCTACGCAGTCGGCTCTGGTGACGTATTTACGATTGAAAACTTTTCGTATGCGATGCAGGCCCTGTCAGTGAACGACCCCACCAGCACAGCGATCAACCAGAACGAAACGATCTATGTCCGAAAAGAATGGCAGCAGAACCTGAACTCTCAGTCCATTGTAATCAGTGACAGGTTGATGGATGTCGGTGTGTGGGGCGATCCAACGACCTATCGCAGTGCTTGGTCGACCAAAGAAGGCGATCAGCAGTGGGGCGTTGCGTGGAATGACAACCACGTAACTTATGAGAACCTTGCTGTTTTTAAGACAAAATATGGGCCAATCTCGAATACTGCAGACGATCTCTATTCCCGTTCACTGACCGGGGCGGGAAATGTTCAGTCCCCTTCAGCACCCGGGATTAATAACGGCGGGAACGCGTTTATGGTCTCTAGAAAAAATATCGGCGCACGCCAGCGTCCCTGACTTTTGAAGGTCGAGTGCTGATTGCTGAACACATTTACGTGGCGATGCCCGTCCGAAATGGTCTAACGTTTGAGGTACCCGCTATGAAACGACGCCATCGCGCATTCACGCTAATCGAGCTTCTGGTCGTTATCTCGATCATTGCCCTGCTGATCGCGATCCTATTGCCCGCGTTGGGTGCGGCACGCCTGTCCGCGCGCAAGGCTCAAAGCAACACCCAACTGCGTGGCACACACCAGGCCATGGTTACGTTTGCCCAGTCGAACAAGGGGTTTTTCCCGGGGCTGCGATCCAGCGGCAACCAGTGGGTTATGCCCGCAGATAACGACGCGGCGGCTCACGGCTCGACCGTCATGGCCCGCTACGCGATCCTGCTTGAGGGCGATTTTTTCACCCCCGAGTACGCGCTGCACCCCAACGACCCTCAGCCCCATACCGCCTACAACCCAAACAGCGCCACGCCGCTGGACCACACCAACTACTCCTATGCGATGCTGGAAATCGTCCGGAGAAACAATGAGACCGGGCCCAACATTATCCCGGGCAACAGCGAGCACAAGCGGGGGGAATGGCGTGAGACGATGAATGCCCAGGCGATCATCATGAGCGACCGGCTGATCGATGTCCCGCCTACAAGCTTCGGGGACCCGAGCACCTACATCGGCATCTGGAGCGACGAACCCGGTGAATCCGAATGGGGCGTTGTATGGAACGACAACCACACCGTGTTTGAAAGAACGCCGTTTTTTGAAACCCGATATACCCGGATCAACAATACCAGCGACGACCTCTACAGCCGGGTATCAACGGGCTCCAATGTCCAAACCCCATCCGGTGCCACCACCAACAGTGCTGGAGGCAACGCCATGATGGTTTCGAACCTATCAACCAGCTTGAAGCAGCCGTTCTAACCCACATGAAACGCTACTCGCACGCATTTACACTGATCGAGTTACTCGTTGTTGTCAGCATCATTGCGCTGCTCATCGCGATTTTGTTGCCGGCGCTGGGTTCAGCAAGAGTGAGTGCCAGGCGGATGCAGTGCGCTTCGAACCTGAAAAGCTATGTAAATGTGAATATCGCGTTCTCGACTGACAACGAGGGTATGTTCCTGATTTCGCACCGCCGAGCGACTCGATCAGACGTTTTCTCTAGAAGTCCTCCGCCGCTTGGTGGTGACCACATCAGATGGGTGAGTCAAACGTTCGCGAATGAAATGATCGATGCAGGAGTTGACCCGCTGGTCTTCTCTTGCCCGGATCGCGGCGAGGACTACATTCGTTCCGACCATGCATTCATTGGGAATCCCAATGGCGCATGGCGCTTTGGGTATTTCCTACAGATTGGCCGTCAGGTCAACACCAACGCGATCAATGGGAGGACCTGGCTGCCGGCCCGGTCGATCGAAGACCCGTCGGATCTGATCGCCGCGACCGATGTCTTGGAATCGGGGACGGCGGCGCCCAACGTCGCGTCGTTCTCCCATGGCCCTAACGGGCTGGTCACTTCCGACGACCCCAGCGCGACGCCCGAGCAGGTCGGCGCGGCAGGTTGCAACGTCGCCCGTGTCGATGGTTCTGCTGCATTCGAGCTAACTTCCGAACTGGTTCCGTTCGCTTCGTCTTCGACGACACAAGTGGGTTACTGGCCCGATACAGAATCGTATGAGAATAACTAATTCATGATCAATTTCTTACAAAAAGAATCCCCCTTGAGCGTGCTGCTCATTCGATTGCAACTGGCCTTGTTTATCTTGGCTGTGTCGGTGAGCGCTCTTGCTCAGGATCGGCCTCCCAACATCGTCTTCATCATGGCCGATGATTTGGGGTACGGGGACCTTGGCTGCTACGGTCAGAAGGATCTGCTCACGCCGAACATCGACCGCATCGCTAAGAACGGCATGTTGTTCAGTTATTGCTACGCGGGCTCAGCGGTTTGCGCGCCTGCCCGTGATGCGTTGATGACAGGCCGACACTCCGGGCACCTGGACCGCCGTGACAACCAGGCGAAGGCGAATCGCAACGAGCCGATGTACACGGGCCTGGTCGCAATGCCCGATCAAACCGTGACGGTCGCAGAAATACTGAAAAAACAAGGATATGCGACAGGCGGTTTTGGCAAATGGGGCCTGGGAAACCCCGGCACCACAGGCACGCCTGACAAGCAGGGCTTCGATCTTTGGTACGGCTATGTCGACCAGGTTCATGCACATAGCTACTACACGGATTATCTCGTCCGCGCGACACCAGAAGCGGGGTGTAAGAACGAGGCGGTTACTCAGAATCAGGGCGGCAAGGAAGTGATCTATTCGGCTGATCTGATTAACCGTGAAGCGCTCCAGTTCATCCGAGACAACAAAGACCAGCCGTTTTTTGCCTACCTTGCAACGACACTGCCGCACGGGAAATACGAGGCCCCCGAGCTCGGGCCGTTCACCGACCGTGATTGGCCGGACAAGGCCAAGACTTATGCCGCGATGCTCTATCGACTGGATGAGCATGTCGGGCAGGTGCTGGATCTGCTTAAAGAGCTGGGTATAGACGACAATACAATCGTGTTCTTTACCGCGGACCATGGCCCGGAGCAGGTCTCGGTCAAGCGGTTCAATGGCGCACTGGGCCAACGCGGCATCAAGCGGTCGCTCTACGAAGGCGGTGTCCGGGTCCCAATGGTCGTGCAGTGGCCCGGGAAGATTAAGGCGGGGTCTACCAGCGATTTCATTTGGTGGCACCCGGATTTTTTTGCAACCGCCTGCGATCTGGCTGGGTTGGATCGCGTTCCAGAATCGGTTGACGGCGTCAGCGTGCTTCCTACGCTGCTAGGCAAACCCCAAAAACCGCATCCCCACTTCTATTTTGAGTTTTACAGCCCCTTCCAGCAGTCTGTGAGAAAGGGCAAGTGGAAGGCGATCCGGTTCGGCACCGATAAGCCCAGCGAGCTCTACGACCTTGACGCAGACCCAAACGAGAAGAACAACTTAGCCGGTCGGTTCCCACGCATCGTTCGTGAGCTTGAGCAGATTATGGCTTGGTCACGCACGAGCAACCGCTACTGGCCAACGCGTCCGTGATTAGAATCCAAGCCGTGATGTCATCGCATGCTCGGCCGCTCTCTTCCCAGTTTATTGGAGCACTATGCGCCTTTTATTGATCTTGATTACGGTTCTATGTACGACGGTGTTGCCTGTTGTTGCAGATGAATCAAAGCCGCCTAGTATTTTGCTGGTTATGCTTGATGACATCGGCCCGGCCGACCTGGGTTGCTACGGTTCTGAGGCTGTCAAAACACCACGCTTGGACGCGTTTGCCAAAACAGGGATGCGGTTCACCCAGGCCTATGCGGGCTGTACCGTCTGTGCCCCCACACGCAGCGTGCTGATGACCGGTATTCACATGGGGCGGACGTCGGTTCGCCTTAATTCGGGTGGCGTACCACTGCTCGACAGTGATGTCACGATCGCCGAAGTGCTCCGGCCAGCGGGCTACGCGACAGGCGGCTTCGGCAAGTGGGGCATTGGGGACATCAACACTGAAGGTGCTCCTGAGAAGCAGGGCTTTGATGTGTTCCACGGGTACTACCACCAGATCCACGCCCACAAATATTGGCCGGAGTATCTGATCCGGAACTCGAAGAAGGAGCCGAATCAGCCTCGTCAGTACGGAACGGCCAAAGGCTACTCGCACTATCAAACGGTTGATGAGACGAAGGCCTTTATCCGCAGTGCGGTCAAGGATGGCAAGCCCTTCTTCTGTTACGCCCCGTGGTGCCCGCCACACGGGGAGTATGTATTGCCGGGGGACGATCCCGCGGTCGCGCTCTATGCCGATAAGCCTTGGAGCAAGAAGGCCAAGAACATCGCGGCCATGATCTCGATGACCGATCGCCATTTTGGAGAGTTGTTGGACCTGCTCGAAGAGCTCGGGGTGGCGGATAATACGATCGTGTTGTTTAGCGGCGACAACGGGGGCAGTGAGCACAAGGATGTCGTGGAGGCGTTGAACCCGAGCGGCGGCTTGACCGGCCACAAACGCTCGATGCACGAGGGCGGTATCCGGACGCCCCTGATCGTTCGTTGGCCAGGGCGCATCCAGCCCGGGACGGAAAGCGATCATATTGTCAGTCACCATGATGTACTGCCAACCCTTGCCGAGGCTGCGGGCGTAACACAGAGCGTGCCCCCGGAAGTGACGGGCTTGTCGTTCGTAGCGGTGCTGGATGGAGACGATCCGAAAAAGACCCATGAGTACCATTACTGGGAATGGCCGAGGTATGATTGGAAAACCAGACGCGTTGCGGAGACTGGATTGATGCAGGCTTTGCGTGTTGGGGATTGGAAAATCCTCAGACACCATTCAGACAAGCCGTGGCAGTTGTACTATCTGCCCGATGATCCCGCGGAGCGCCAAGACCTTGCCAAGGATCATCCAGATCGTGTCGATGCAATGGTCCAACTCGTTGAGAAGGCACGGGTTCCCATGCGTGAACAGCGCGAACCAGCCATGCCAAAAAGCAAACGGTTCCGCTGATATGATTGTGCGATGCTGGGGAATGTGGCTTCGGGTTATCAGGGCCCTAGGAGTTTGACGCATGTATCGAGACTTAAACGTTGCTCGCGGCGTGGCGCTTGGGCTTCTTGCCGCTGCCTTACTGTTGTTGCCGACTCTGTCGGCTGATGCCGCCCAGAAGGTGCCCAACATTCTTTGGTTGACTATCGAAGACACCAGCCAGTATGAGTTTGGTTGCTATGGCAACACGCAGGTGAAGACCCCCAATGTCGATGCCTTGGCTGCTAAAGGTGTAAAATTCACCCATGCGTCATCGGTTGCGCCACATTGCTTGCCAGCCCGATCGACAATCATCAGCGGGGTGTTCGCTACCACCTATGGAACAGGCCTGCACCGGGGCCTGTTCCGCTCCCCGAAAGACCGGCCGTTCTTGCCGAAATTGATGAAAGATGCCGGCTACTTTTGTCTGAATGTGAACAAGAAAGATTACAACACACCGACACCCAATAATCTCTGGGATCAAGGGAACAAATATACTAAGAGCAACAAGCCCTTCTTCGCGGTATACAACAACCACGATTGCCATATGACTTCGGTGCGTCATGAAGTCTTGCCGGCATCCGATATCGATATCTCTCATCTGCCGTACCTTCCGAACCTACCTGAGATCCGCGCGAATTATTACGCCGCCCACCTGAAAGAAATCGAGGCGGTGGACCTCTGGGTGGGCAAGAAGCTGGCTGAGCTCGAGGCCAGCGGCAGGCAGGACGACACGATCATCTTCTTTTACTCCGACCACGGCGGCTGCCAGCCTCGCGGCAAAGCCTTCGCTTACGAGACGGGCTTGAGGGTGCCTTTTATTGTCTATATTCCGCCCAAATGGCAGCACCTCAGTAACGGCATGGACATGGGTACGGACTCCGATCGACTCATCGGCTTCGAAGACCTAGCCTCGACCGCTTTGAGCCTGATCGGCCGTAAAACCCCGCCGCAGATGCAGGGCAAAGCATTCTTAGGCGGGCACGCCCAGGAGCCCAAAGCCTATCAGTTCGGATTCCGTAACAACCAGGGCTACCACTACGACCCGGTCAGGACCGTGAGCGATGGCAAGTACAAGTACATCCGGAACTACACGCCGTACAAACCCTTGGGGATGCGGCAGGACTATCAATGGGGCATGGGCGCCAACATGGCTTATGACTTGGCCAGCCTAAAGGACGAGCTCGCGCCCGAGCATGCCTCCTTCTTCAAAGCCAAGCCCTGCGAGATGCTCTTTGATCTCTCTAGGACCGGTGTATTCTCCTCCATCGGAGAAGAGATCATTCGAACTCTCAGTAGTGCGTTTCAATATGCTCTGTTTGGCGGAGAAAACAGAGACTCATTGATCGTCAGTATTGACAAGTTTAGCTGAACATAATTCCGAGCTTCTGAACCAAAGTTTAATGATAGAAGTCCTGAGTCGAGGGGCATGATCTCCAAGATATCGCGATACCTTACTTAAATACTTAAATTTGCGAATCTCTTCTGAAAAGCGCTTGCCAGTAAAGATTGTTTGGTTATGATCTGTCGCGAAGTTATGTTTTTTGAATCAAGGTATCAATTTGTTTGGGGGGTTTCGTGGGCATTCATCAGAGCAATCATCCAGGCGGAAGCGACCGACGTTCCAGGCAATGCCTTCTAACTTTGTTGTTATCGTGTTCATTGGTGGCGTTGCTGGGTATCGCTTTTTTGGTCCTTCTTGCTAGGAAGGGCCCCCACGACACGTTTGACGCATTGACGGATAGCTCTTCCAAAGAGCAAGAAGAAACGCTGGCGCGTTCTTCGACAGAGATCGGTCCGCGATTAGATCTTGACCCTGCTGAAGGCGACTCGGTAATCGGCGGGGTGGAACGCCCGTCCAAGGACTTGGCTTCCAACAGTAAAGATTCTTCGCCTGAAGAACAGTCGGATGACTGGTTAAATGTCGGCGAGACGCCGGGCGTCGCGCTGGATGCCAACGAGCAGACCCTGGCGGTATTGGAAGCGGTAGAGACGGGCCGTTACCCCGAGCGGCTGACTTCTGGGGTTGCCTCTGAAACGGCACGCTCTTTCGATCCCGGGAAGTTTGATCCCCAGAGTGAGTCGTACGACGAGGACTACCGCGAGGCGTACCTCCGCTCCCCCGAACCAGGCCGGGTCTGGTTCCCGGCCCAGCCGGGGCCGGGCGTGCAGCGGATCCAGCCGCTGTCGCCGGGTTTTGTGAAGGTGACTCAAGGCGAGCAGACGACGCTGCGTGTAAGCGGTATGCCGGGCCAGCCGGTGACGTTCACGAGTTTTGATCTGGGGATGTTTGAGAATCAGCTGACCACGACGACCGTGGTCGCCAACGACCAAGGCGTCGCCGAGGCGGTCTTCCACGGCCCGTCCGGCACGTTCGATGATGTGTCCATTATGGCCGCGAGCCCGGTGATGTCTGGGCAGGTACGGCTGACGGTGCACGTGGTCCCGCCTTATACGGGTAAGTGAAGTGATCGGCTTTGTGTTGTCCGGGTTTTTACCGTGATTGATTTGGGTCTTGATGTATCCTCCTAATGGGGTTGAAGTGATGGCTTTCTTAAATCGTTTTCGTTCTGGGCTGCGTCCGGTCTTGGCTTTAGGTGTGATGGTGTTGGGTGCGGTTGCCGCCCCGACCCTGGTGCAGGGGCAAGTGGCGTTGCCTCCGAATCCGACGGATGGTCAGACCTTCTCGGCCGAAGACGGCGAGATGACTCTTACCGCAACGTATGTGCGAACCTGTGCGAACAATGGTGAGTGGAAGGTGACTTGCAAGGGCCCCTGCGGCGAGGAGAGCACCCACACCATTTCGGGTGGTTCCCAGGGTGGTGAATTAACAGTGAGCTGTGACCTGCTCACCAAGAATCGATCGCTCATTGATAACCTCGGCTTTAATTACCACCACTACGCCACGGACTATGGCGTTGGTCGCGGCTCGGCGAACTGTGGTTCTTGCGCCAGTGGGTTGTCGGGATCAAGCGGCTTGATGGAGCTACTGATCGAGCGGCGGCACCGAAGCCGGAACATGACAGAGCTCGGCAGCTTCGGCCCGGGCGTGTACACGAACTACGACACGAAGCTGTTCTTAAACGAAATAGATGGCGGCTTGCAGCTGGATATCTTCGATCCCCGGGAGCTGCGGTCTAAGCGTCTAACCGACGGCATCGATGGGGATGCGCTGGATGGCCGATTCCTCGACCACCGCAACGCTTCGCTGCGTGAGGCACGCCTGCTGGATGCTCAGGACGTGTTGACTTCCAACCTTAATAACGCGGTCGCCATCGAGGTGGAGGCCTATAACGGGTATGTACACCGTTTTGAGCTGATCGATCTGGCGGGTGATACCACCGACAACACAGCGTTGGTCGGCCACTGGCGATTCGATGAGGCTTCCGGCTCGATCGCCGAGGACAGCACCAGCGAAAACAATGACGGGACGGTTAGCGGCGCAGCACGCGTTGCCGTGTCGGGCGCCCCCATCCCGGGCGGCGCGGGCGGGGCATTGGATTTTGATGGGGTGGACGACTCGGTGAACCTGGGCAGCCCGGCGGTCTTGAATATCTCAGGCGAGATCACGATGTCGGCTTGGATTAACCCTGACTCGATCGCGAGCAACCCCAACGACCCGTTCGGCATCAGCACGGTCGTGTCCCACGTGCACGGGAGCAACTCGGAGCCCAACGCGGTGTTTATCCGCTTGCGTCATGGCCAGTACCAGGCCGGCTCTTGGGACGGGCTGATCAACCACATGGCGGCGCTCGAGATCCCCGCCGAGGACGAGGGGCAGTGGGTTCACTTGGCTGCGGTGTATGACGGGGCGGCCTGGCGGCTGTACCGCAACGGCCGCTTGGCCGCGGTAAGCCAGGCCGTCACGGGTGCGATCTCCAGTTCGCAGGAGTGGCGGATCGGATCGGCTTCTTGGAACGGCGTGTCGCGTCAGCACTTCGACGGCCAGATCGATGATGTCCGTATCTACAACCGCAATGTCCTGGAAGGTGAGATCGCGCAGATCGCCAAGCAGCGTGTCTTGGCGGGACGCTTGGCCTCGGTTAAAGACCGCAACGGCTATGGCACGAGCATCACCTACCGTGATGGCGATTTTACCCCGGCACAGCTCGACGAGAGCCCCGAACGCCGGTGGCAGATCAACACGGTGACGGACGCTTACGGCCGCGTCGCGACGTTCAATTACAAGAACACGCAGATCGCCGGGCAGTGGGTGGTTGAGCGGATCGACCTGCCCAACGGCGAGGATGTGGAATACCTATACGAAGACGGCCTGCACTTGACCAAGGTCGTTCACGCCGACGGCACCGAATCGACCTTCACCTACACCCCCGATGCGGGCACACAGACCATGAAGGTGTCGTATGACGACGCGTCGGCGAGGGGGACACACCGGCATAAGACGGCGTACCTGACGAATCAGATCATCATCCCGGCCCTCGACAAAGACCTCAAGACCGCGGAGATCTTCAACCAGTCGTCGATGATGATCCGCATGCTGGTTAACGGCAGCGACGAGGTCTCGTACCTCAACTTCCAGGACCCCAATGGGATCAATAAAAATGCGATTTATGAAGGCGCAGGCAAGCTTCGTCACATGAATGGCAACTGGCTTGCGCCGCACTACGGGGATGGCTGGACCTTGGGCGATCCGAGTCAGGGTTTCGACGCAATACAAGGCGGTTTTGAGGATTCCACAGCGAGCGTTCTCTATAACTCTCCGGGTCTCACCAACCGAGAAATCCTGCAGAAGGGCGTCTACCGGGTCCTGCGAGATGACCACGAGCAATATTATTACTTCACCTACGACGCCGACAGCTTTAAGACAAATAAATCGTACAGCGATGGTTCAAGTGAGCAATGGGCGTACAACGACTTTAAACAGGTCACGACCCATACCGACCGCCTGGGCCGTCAGACTGTCAAAACCTATGACGCCAATGGTAACCTTCTAACGCGGAAGCTAGGCGTGATCAATGGCGTAGACCAGCCCGAGGTCGCCACCTACAGCAACACCTACTACAACGGTGCAGAAGGCCCGGCCGTTGCGGGGATCACCGGTGCGGCCAGCCCCCAACCCGTCGGCTTGCTCAAGTCATCGACGGACGCCAACGGCAACACAACGAATTATGTTTACAACAGCAACAACTTCCTGATCGCGGAGATCGAGCCGGCCGACAGTGTGGCGGGTCTGCCCACGACAGCGGTGGGTTCGCAGTCGGCTCAGCGTGCGATCACGCTCTTTAGCTATGACACGGCGGGGCGGTTGTCTTCGACGACCGATCCGCTCGGCCGGGTGACCTCCTTTACCTACGACAGCCGGGACCGTCAGAAGATCACCACCTACCATGACGGCTCGACCGAAGAGGTTTTCTACGCTAACGAGCTGGCCGGTGGTGCCGGTAGCGACGCGAACTTGGTCGTCGCGATGAAGGATCGCAACGACAACTACACGCAGTACCGCTACGACGCCCACGGGCGACGCTTCCAGACCATCAGCGGCATCACCACCCAGGCCGATGCGCTGGACCAGTCCTTGATCCCGGACACGACCTATCACAGTGTCGAGATCTGTGAGTACCTGGCCGGTACGGACCTCAAGTCTGCTTGCACCCGCAACGGCGAGCGGACCGAGTATGTCTATGACTACCGCCAACGCCTAGTGAAGACCACCCGATTTGTCCGCAACACGGGCGGCACCTTCCCGTTCGCCACCGGCGGTAATCTTATCGACTTTGATGGCGACGGCACCACCAGTGATGACGATGGGGTTTTGTCAACCTACTACATCTACAAGAAGAACCTGCTGTATGCGACAGTGGACCCGTACGGCCGGGCGACCTTCCACGCCTACCGTGCCGCAGACAACGCCCGCATCCGCACCGTCTCCGAAACCACCCCCGGAAGTGTGGGGCTCGACTTTGTTCTGGGCGGTAACCAGGATGTCCTGAACCTAACCCGCGACCTGACCTTCGAAGGCTTGAACCTGGCCAACATCACGGCGGGTACTTCCGGGGGGGCGGATTACTTGATTAACGACTCGGTCCTCGACGATGAGCGCCAGACAATTTCAAGGATCGACCCCCGGAACATCCAGCACGACACCGAGTACGACTCGCGCGGCCGCGTGACCGCGAGCGTCACCGCCGTGGGCACGCCGACCGAGGCCCGCACCGAAACCATCTACGACGCCAACTCCAATGTGATCGAGCAGCGGTCGGCCCGCTACTTCGACAGCACCGACACCGGGGGCTTCAACAAGGCCCGCGCAACCATGCAGTACACCGGGCGCAACACCCTCGCTGCGCGCGTCCTGGCTCCTGGCACCCCTGAAGAAGGGACCGAGACGTTTACCTACTTCCTTGACGGGCGGGCCGAGAAGACCACCGACTTCAACGGCAACGCCCCAGCCCCCGGGATGACGGCGGCGGATCACGAATGGCTGACGATCTGGCGGCAGTGCTGCGAACGCGTCCGCGCGATGATCGACCCCGAGGGGCATGGCCGGGCCATGGGCCACGACTTCGCTGGCAACGTGACCCACACCGCCGCGGTCGAAGACCTCGTCTCCGACATTGTTACCGCGCCCAATGGCGTGCCGACGATCGCCAACTCCGATGACGGCGGCCCCGGCGTCTGGGACGCACCCGACACCCGCACCCTCAGCGAGACCACCACCCGCTTCGACTCCAAGAACCGGCCCGTCGCCAACACCGTCTGGCTGGAGCCGCTGGGCAAGGTCGACCCGAATGACGCGCCGATCCTCTATGGCGGCGCGATTGAAGGCGGCACCAACGCCCAGACCGCCGCCACCGGCCTGACCACCGGCGACGGGCTCACCACCCTTTATTATTACTCAGAAGACATCTACGAGACCCCCGTCGTCTCGACCGCCGGGGTCGAGGGCCCGCCCACACGCGCCGCGGGCCAGGACAACGCGTTCCTCGTCCACCAGTTCGCTGCGGCGCCCGCGATCGACCTGAACCCGACCCTCAACAAGCTCGACGCCCTGGGCATCGACCTCTTTGAGACGGGCGTCATCGACGACAAGACCAACGCCTCGGCCAGGGCCATGATCAACGCCGAGGGCGAGATCAGCGTCACCATCATGGACGGCCTTGGCCGAGCGGTCATCTCCGCGATGCTCAACCCGACCAACTTCCAGCCGGTCACCTGGTCCACCGTCAGCCACGACCGCGTGGTTACGGTCAACGGGCTCAACGGCCAGGCCTCCGGGCTCGCGCTCGAGACGCTCTCCATCTCCGCGCTCAACCACCTCAACCGATCGATCACCGACGGCGTCGGCCGGACCGTCCAGGCGATCGACGCCGAAGGCAACGCCGCACTCCTGACCTACGACAACAACGGCAACGCCATCCGCACCCGCAACGCCAACGCCGTGGGCCAAGACTGCGTTTTCGACGCCCGAAACCGCGACACCGTCTGCACCGATACGCAGGGCGACACCACCTCACGCCTCTACAACGCCAACAACCAGGTGCTCAAGGTCACCGACGCCAAGGGTGTGTCCAACCAGGCCGACACCGTCTACGACGCCCGTGGCCGGGTAACCCAAACCACCAGCCGCTTGGCCGTCTCCGACACCAACGAGGCAAGCTACGACCCCAATAGCAACCTGCTGACGCAGACCGACGCCCAGGGCGGGGTCACGACCTACGAGTACGACACACGCAACCTCCGCACCGCGACGCTCATGCCCGGTCATAACCCGACGTCTGTCGTCGGCGACAGCGACTACGACCGCGCCGAGATGACCTACGACGCCATGCGCCGCCCGCTCTTGAAGACCGATCAAGAGGGCGACACCTGCGTCTACAGCTACGACCTGGCCTCGCGCCTGCTGACCCGGGACTACCGCACGGCCGCGAACAGCACGCCACTGACCGACGGCCTGCCCACCGGCACGATCGCGGACACCGACACGTTTACGTATGACGACGTGTCGCGCCCCCTGACCGCGATCAAGGGCCGGTACAGCAACACCGTCGCCTTCGCCTACGACAACATCGGCAGACCCACCAGTGAAGCCCTCACGACGAACGGACAGACCTACACGACCGGCTATACCAACTACGACGACGACTCACGCCTGACGATACTGGCGTACCCCGATGGCTCCACCGTCGCGACCACCTATACCGACCGCAACCAGGCCGAAGACATCGACTACACCCCAAGCGGCGGGACCGCGACGACGATCGCCACCATGTCCTACGACCCCGGCATGCGTAACACCCTGCGGGAGCTGGGCAATAGCTTAGAAGTCACCCGCGCGTATCGCGGCACAACTTCGACCGCGGGCGACAACATGCTCGAGAGCATCACCGTCGAGAGCAGCCCCGGTGCCGCCGATCGTCAGGCCCTGACCTTCGACTACAGCTACGACGCGAACAAGAACGTGCTGAGCGAGACCCGGGCTCCGGGCAACCCCGCCAACGCTTCCTACCCCTACAGCTACACCCGCGGTATCGACGCCAAGGACCGGCTGACGTCCTGGACACGGGTCAACACCACCACGGCGCTGGACAGCCAGTCGTGGAACCTCAGCTTCGAGTCCGATTGGGACGACACCACCCTGACCGACGGCGGCACGGGCACGACCCAGACCCGCACCCACAACGACCCGCACGAGCTGTTGACGATCGATCCCGATGGGGCGGGTGTCCTGCCCGCGTTTAGTCAGACGCATGACGCGAAGGGCAACCTGACCGCCGACGGCGATGGCATGGCCCATACCTTCGACTTCGACAACATGCTCAGCCAGACGGTCGTCGCCGGTGCCAGCCCGCGTGGGATCGAAGGCACACATAGTTATGAATACGACGCGCTGGGCCGCCGTGTGAGCAAGACCGTCACCCCCACTTCCGGCAGCGCAACGACAACCGTGTTCGTCTGTGCAGGTCAGCAAGTCATCGCCGAGTACACCGGCGGCACCGCCGATACCGACCCCGATCGGAAGTACATCTTCTGCGCGACGGGCTACATCGACGACCCGGTCGCCATGATCGACGCGACGGGCGTCAGCGAAGATACCTACTACTACCACCGCGACCGCCAGTTCTCGATCATCGGCCTGACCGACGACACGGGCACGCCCGTCGAGCGCTACACCTACACCGCCTACGGCGAGGTGACGATCCACGACGGCACCGGCGTGACCGTCCGCACGGCCAGCCTCTACGCCAACCCCTACACCTACACCGGCCGACGGTTAGACGACGAGACCGGCCTGCACTACTTCCGCGCCCGCTACCACGACGCCGTCCTAGGCCGCTTCCTCGAACGCGATCCGCTGGGCTACCCCGACGGCCTGAACACCTATGCGGCCTACCATGTGATGTGGGGGGGTGTGGATCCGATGGGGCTAGAGTGGGAAGATCAGGGTGAGAACATTTGGAAAGCTTCTGAAGACGGTGACACACTCCAAGAGTTAGCCAAAAAAATATCAGGGGACGAAGAAGATTGGCAATGTATTTGGATTCCATCTGAATGGAAGGACTCTAGCACATATCCGGTGGCATCTTGTGATGACACAGCTGACGTTAGCAATTTGCTCCCATTGATGACAGAATTGAAAAACATTGTTATTAGTCATGACTTATTCGCAGCGGATGTCCCAGATGCAAAATACGTTGAGCCTACGTCCTTTCCTGCTTGGATACGTGATACCTCTTCTGAAGGTGGAACCCCTATTGGATATATGGTCATACATTCTCACGGCCGGGCTGGAGCAACGTTTCTTGGTGGGATAGATGCCGCTGGCGGCAGGCATGAAATTTCTGTAGCAGATATCACAAAATTGAGTAAGCCCGCAACTTATAAACGTGCTAAAGAGAAAAAAGGACCGTCCCGTTGCTGGTTTACGAGAGGTGCCAGTGTTTACTCTGCTGCTTGCCACTCAAATGCATACGCTAAAGAGTTTGCAGACAAATTACTACGTAAAGGTGGACATGCATATGGGACGGATAAATTAATTATTGTAAAAAAAGCACTTGAGACATACTCCGAGAATGGGGTTGATGCTAAGGGTAGAATATTGTATAAGAAAGAAGATTCATTTTTTGCAGCACCAATATGGACTAGTTATGAAGGTGGACTTTAAAAAAATACTGATTAGATTTGAAGCGATCGTCTGTGTGTTATTTTGTTTCGGATGCAGTCATTCCGAGAAGGATACACTGAGAGAAGAGTTTGTATATGTAGAAATTGCAAGTGATGAGTGGGAAATCTTTGAAATTGATAGTAAAACAATTGAAAAATTTTCATCGGACTTACAGACATTAGATAGAACTGACGAGGAACATTACACTCAAAAAACACCCGGCATTATTCGGGTAATGTCTATTTTTGATATGAAGTGGTCTTTTAATCAGAACGACTATGAGGTCAGAGTGTCCCCAATTCTATCGTTATCTGACGGAAACTCTGCTCGCCAAATTGTTTACAATGATGTGTCATATTTAGTAGATACGAATTGGAATAATTCATTCATCGAAGCAATGGAAAGACTTTCTTTAGGTGTAACAGAGAAGTAGGGTTCACCTCCCGCCTTGGGCCTTGAACGCCTATTGACCTCTTTCGTCGTACCAGTACGACGCTGCCTACGACATCAACTACTCCCACTCACCCAAGCCGCCACAGCGCGGCTTTTTTTATGCGCGGTCGGTTTCTTCGTCGTAGGCTCGGAGGTCGTCCATGGTCAAGGCCGGGCGGCGCTAGGTACCCTTGATCTTCTTCTTTCGTTTTTCACGCTTTTCCTTCGTCTTGCGCAACACTTCTGCAAACCATGCGCGACGCTGGATCTCCGTCATGCGCGGCCACTCCTTCGGAGTACGGTTGCCTGTTCGTAAATCGATCTTGATTTCTGGGTGGTCGGTTGACGTATCACGGTCGAGCAACACTTGATCTTGTTCTTCCATCGATCGTTTCTCGCCGTCATCGGCAAAAGTGATGATATTGTGGCATCCGTCACAGACTGTTGCGAGCAGGTCATCGTTCTCGCCGGCCATTACATCGAGTGTGTAATCGCGGTGATGAACTTGTTTACCCGGTCCACCACAGCGCATGCAGGTTTCGGCATCACGCTTCAAGATACGGCGGCGTATCTTCTTCCAGAGCGATGATTTTAGGTACTCGTCGTATTCCTGAGTCAGCCAGGTCGGTAGCGGATTGTCCTTTAACGACTGGATCAGCCGCATCGCTTCTGTATGTTTTTCTTCGCTCGGCATGGCGTTACTACGTTTGCGAAGGGGACCAAGATCAAGCCCTGTCCAGGTTGAGCCGATATCCCTGGATGTCGCACCGTCCGTAACGTAGGATGGTGCGGAGACAATTTGACGCGATTCTTAAACGAATCGTCCGGCACCGAAAACGCTACCCGGCCTCACGGTCGGTCTCACTGCTTAGGACGTTCGTCAGGCGTTCCCCTTGCGCGATTTATCCGCGGGGCGCGACGCCCGGCGGATGAACCGAGCAGTGGGCTGTAGCGGCCTTCGGTGCGGGGAGTCCGCCGGACGGCGGGCCCCGTTTTCTCTTTTCGGGAGCACCTGCATGCAGCCACTGATCGCTTACGTACTTACCCTGGTTTCGATTCCTGTCGTAGGGTTACTCGTCTTCTTCATCACCATGCCGATACTGGTAGCGATGTTCGAGGGGGCGTCATCCCACTTCTACTTCTTCTCGTCGCATGCACTCGCCAACGTGGCGCGATGCGCGACAGCCTGGGCGGTGTTCCATGTGCTCGGCGTTCCCTTTGGCATCGAGCCGATGCTGCTGATCGCGGTGGTGATGGCCATGGTCAACATCGGTCGGGTCAAAGAAAGCTTGGACGCTTACGCCGGGCGCTTGAGTGAGCTTGGCTTGCAAACAGACAGTAACCCGGCGCTCCTGAACTTGGCCAAGATGACGGATGACAAATTCAAAATGCTGCACAGCGAAGTCGGTGACTCAATCGCGGGGCTGGTGGGTTCGGAGAGGGCGGGATTAGCCGCGGCCGAAATCCATAACCCTTTGCCAGCAAGGCACATAGCCACTAAAGCTTGTTTGGTGCGTGAGTTAGGTTTGTTGCAGACGTTGTCGTTCTTTGCCGCTGATTGCGCATCTTAGGCCACAGAAATTGGTCCATTCATTGGTCCACTTTCGTCCGATCGCCCCTCAAACAACTCGCTGGCCGGCCTTCCTCTTCTCGCTCGCCCAACCCTTAAAATCTGGGCTTGCTTTAGAGGTGGTTCATATTGTTGGCGCTTTGCCAATACTGCACTTACGGAGTCGAGATGAATCGGTCAGCCTACGCCTTGTTGCACCTCCTGTTCGAGTTCTTTTCGTGTCGTCGTGATGCTCACGTCCGGTTCCTGCGTGAAGAAAACCGGATTCTACGCGCTCGGCTGGATCAGCAGCGTCTGATCCTCTCTCCAGAAGAACGATCGCGGCTCATGAAGATCGGTGCCGAGCTCAATCACCAGGTCAAGGGCATCATCAGTATCGTGCAATACCGCACCTACACGCGCTGGATCAAGGAGCAGCAGATTGGCAAGAAGCCTGGCCGCGTTGGTCGTCCACGTACGATTGGTCCGGACATACGAGCAGCGATCGTTCGCATGGCCAAAAAGAACGCGACCTGGGGCTACCGACGGATCGTCGGCGAGCTACTCAAGCTGCGCTGCAAGGTGTGCAAGTCCAGCGTGAAAAGGATCCTGAAAGAAGAAGGGATCCACCCGCAGCCCTTGCCGCCCGACCGATCAAGCCGGCCCGACTACCAGCCCTGGCAGGTGTTTCTCAAGCTGCACCTGAACACGATGGTCGCCTGCGATTTTTTCTGTAAATCGATCTGGACCCCACTGGGTAAACGAGATGGCTATGTGCTGGTGTTCATTCACTTGGGCACACGCAAGGTCTGGACCTCACCCACGACATATCACCCCGATGAAGACTGGGTGAAACAGCAGGCGCGCAACTTCATGATGTGGCTAGAGGATAAAGGACTGCAAGCTAGTTATTGCCTGCACGATCGAGACACGAAATTCACGAAGGGTTTCGACGGCCTGCTTGCTTCCGGTGGTATCAAAGCTGTCAAAACACCGGTCATGGCCCCGAATGCAAATGCGTTCGTTGAGAGTTGGGTTGCCTCAATCAAGCGAGAGTGTCTGGGCCAATTTGTGTGTTTCAGTCGATCGCACCTCGACCACATCGTGGATTCTTACGCCCGGTTCTACAACAAGCAGCGGCCCCACCAAAGTCTCGGAAACCGGACGCTGAGCTTTAAGCGCGAAGAAGATGACTTAGCCGATATGTCTCGTCACGCGCCGATCGGGCGCATCGGTTGTCAGTCCGAACTCAGTGGGCTGCTCAAGCATTACTACCGTCGGGCGGCTTGATCGCATCGGCGCAGGCTGATGTGTGTAACATCATTTAAAGCAAGCCAAAAGCCGGAAAATTGGTCGAGCGCCTACATTACGGGACAGATCGAACGGAGTTTATGGACAGTGCGGCTCAAACCACACCAACCGTCACTGATCTACTTCAAACGAGTGAACAGTTACCGCGACAGGGTATATCAAGCGAAACCTGAGTTACGGGGCATCCCGAATCCCATCCGTTTTCAGATACTGCTGTGCAAAATAATCGATCACTACGAGATCGGAATAGGCATGCTGCCATTGCTTCAGTTCTGCGTCTGCCGTGTAGCGGATCTTGTAGCGGTAGATGCCATCACTTGGAAAACTATTTATAGCGATCTGAACCGATTCGTTCGGCTTGAGCGTCACCAAACCCAAGCCAGTGCCGCAGTAGCCGAACACTTGGCCTTCATACCAACCTTGCTCAGGATGGTACTGCTCCCATCGCTCGGTCCAGGGCAATGCGTGATTGATTTTCGCGTCGTGGATATAGGCGTAAATCTGGATAGGCTTATTACCGGTATTGTGGAGTGTCGCAGCACGTAACACCGTCACTGCACTATTGTCATCCAGCGGTTTCTCACGTTCGTTGAGGGTAAACACTAAGGGCCCAGGCTTGGGCATGGCCTTTTTTGCATCTTCCAGCTTTGTCTCGCGAACGACAAAGTCGATAGTCGGGGAAGAAATATCCGCTGGCACGTAGCCGGGTAGTTGAGCGATCTGATAATGATCTTTCGGATAAACAATCTGCAGCGTATACGCGCCGGGATTGAGTCGGCCGAATAGGAGACGCAGGTCGACCTTAAGGCCGCGGACGATCTCGCCGGGCTTGGGTTTGTAGTTGCCAGAACCCGCACCGATCCCCGGCGTGCGATGATCCAATTCGATCGCGATCGGGTCTTCGCCTTTAGGTGTCAAAATAATTTTGGGATTGCCTTCATATGGCTCGCCGGTATCGAAGACAAACTGCTGATCACTGGTGTTCATCAGCTGGCCGGTCAGTTTCACCGCGTCGTAGGTCGTGAAGTCCCGTGCCATCGTGAGTGTCCATGCACAGCCGTTTTGCGTTTCACCAGTCGCCTCCTGCGCATCGACCGGGCGTATTTCATCGCTTTGCTCCTGGGCTGCTACCCAAGTTGGGCAAACCAAGAATAAGGGCAGCAGTACAAAGAAAGCCGTCATTGGCAAGCGTGTCATAAAAGGCATCGATGTATCTCTTTTGAGTGAGAGGCAGGCTGGCGAAATAGCACGAACTATTCCGCCGACATAGATATAGACGATCCAGCCAAGGCTTTGTTCAACGAAATGTGCCGAATCTCAAACGTCTTAGAAGACATACATGCTGGCGCGGATGGTCCATGCGAAGCGTTGGATCTGGGTATTGACGAAGCCGCTATATGACAGGCATCTTCGCGGTGGTTCATATTATTGGCGCTTTGCCAATGCTGCACTTACGGAGTCGAGATGAATCGGTCAGCCTAAACGGGAATAATTGTCGCCAGGGCGCGGTATACCACTTGAACCTTCTGCCCGATATTGCGTATAGTGATTGTGATGCCAAAACCGTTTGCCATCCTGCTCGTCGGTACCGTGCTGCTTCAGTCCCTGTTTGGGGCGGTCGCGGGTGCGGGGACGATC
>JAHQVV010000067.1 GCA_019634195.1 Phycisphaeraceae bacterium
GCCCCTGGCCGAGCGGCTGATTTATCGAGCACCAAAGCACCAAGTCAATATCGAGATCATGCCCGACAGCGCGCAGTACACGCCCGGCGGCGAAGTACAGCTCACGATCAAAACCACCGATCATGAAGGCAAGCCCATCTCTGCTGTTGCCGGCGTGACTGTCACCGATGACGCGGTCTTGGAGATGATCGAGACGCGCGAGCAGGCACCGAGCCTGCCGGCCATGGTGCTCCTCGAGCAGGAGGTCGAGAACCTCGCCGATGCGCACGTGTACCTCGACCCCAACAACGAAGACGCGGCCGAGCAGCTCGACTTGCTGCTTGGCACGCAGGGCTGGCGTCGTTTCGCGTTGGTCAATCTCGAAGACTTCATCGTCGAGCACGGCGACGACGCCCGTCGGCTGTTCGCCTTCCGCGTGCCGGTGAGGCACGAGCTTGAGAAGGTGGTCCGCTTCCGCGGCGCGCCCGGTAATGGCGCAGGTTTGTTCGGCGACGACGAGGCGGTGCCGCTGGCCGCGGCTGCGGGACCGGTTGAAGAGGCCGTGGCCGCAGAAGACATCCAAGGCCTTCAAGAAGAGGTCCCGAAGTTTGAGAACGCTCCCGCGTTTGATCTCAACGATGCAC
This sequence comes from Phycisphaeraceae bacterium, assembly GCA_019634195.1. GTDB lineage: Bacteria > Planctomycetota > Phycisphaerae > Phycisphaerales > Phycisphaeraceae > JAHQVV01. The sequence goes on from JAHQVV010000067.1 coordinate 624, forward strand.
TTGTAAACGACCCCGACGCCGAGGAGCAGCAGGCCGAGCAGGCCCAGGGCCAACAAGAGGCCAGGCTGGCCCAAGCGCTTGAAAAGGCCGCCGAGGCGCAAGCGGACCAAGCGTTCTTCGCGGACGAAGCCCGCATCGCCTTCCAGCCGATGGTCTTCATCCGCGAGTACGCCCACAAGCAGCCGGCAGGCAAGCCTATCGGCCAGCGCTCCGACTTTACCGAGACCGTCTACTGGTCCAGCGCGACCAAGACCGACGACAAGGGCCTGGCGACGATCACCTTCGACCTGTCTGACAGCGTCACCAGTTTCCGCGTCAAGACCGACGCGTTCACGCAAGGCGGTGCGCTCGGAGCCAACAGCGAGCTGATCGAGTCGGTCCGCCCGCTCTACGTCGAGCCCAAGCTCCCGTTGGAACTCACCGCCGGCGACCGTGTGATGATCCCCATCGCGATGGTCAACAACACGGACGACGAGCTGGGCGTCGAGCTGTTCCTCTCCAAGCTCGGCCGGGCGGGCACGGTCTCGCTGGACAGCATCCCCCTCGCCGCCGACACGCGCGGCCGGGCGCTGCACGAGCTGACCATTGGTGAAACCTACGGCGAGCTCGCCTTCAACATCGAAGCACGGGCCGGCGTCTACTCCGACCAGAACAACCGCAAGCTCCGCGTCGTGCCCAAGGGCTTCCCCATCAACGACGGCTCGGGCGGCATGCTCAGCCCCGACAGCGAAATAGACGCGGAGATCACCATCCTCGAGTCCACCGTGCCCGGCTCGCTCTCCGCGACTGTTACCGTCTACCCGACGCCCCTGGCCAACCTCACCGAAGCCCTCGAAGCCCTGATCCGCAGCCCCTCGGGCTGTTTCGAGCAGACCTCTTCGACCACCTTCCCGCTGGTCATGGCACAGCAGTACTTCATGACCCACCAGGGCGTTGACCCCGACCTTATCGCCGCGGCGAAAGAGAAGCTCGACGCCGGTTACAAACGGCTCGTCGGTTTTGAAACCGAGAAGAAGGGCTACGAGTGGTTCGGATCGACCCCGCCCCACGAGGCGCTCACCGCCTACGGCCTGCTGCAGTTCAACGAGATGAAAGACGTCATGGACGTCGATCAGGCCATGATCGAACGCACCCAAGATTGGCTCATGTCGCGCTGTGGTAACGATGGCTCGTTCCAGCTCGATAAAAAACAGCTCGACTCCTTCGGCGGTGCCCCGCAGGACACGACCGACGCCTACATCGTCTGGTCGATGCTCGAAGCGGGCTACGACCCGGCAAAAATTCAGGAGTCGATCGGCCTGGTCCTAAAGAAAGCGACCGAGGGCAACGACATGTACATCGTCGCCCTGGGCGCGAATATCGCGCAATTGACCAAGCGTGATGAGGCCAAGCAACTACTCGACAAGCTCGCATCCAAACTTACCGACGAAGGCTTCGTCGACGGTGCCGTCACCAGCATCACACGGTCCGGCGGCGACGCGCTGAAGATCGAGACCACTTCGCTCGCCATCCTCGCCTGGCTGCGGGATGACAGCTACACCGAGCAGGTCGAACAGTCGATCCTCTGGCTGACCGAGCGGTGCAAGTCCGGGCGCTTCGGCTCGACGCAGTCCACCGTCCTCGCGCTCAAGGCCATCGTCGAATACGACAAGGCCCGCTCGACGCCCAAGGCACCAGGCAGCCTGGTCTTGCTGGTTGATGGCAAGCCGGTTGGTGAGCCCGTCGAATTCAACGAAGAAACCAAGGGCGCGATCCACCTGCCCGCTATCGCTAGCCATCTCACCCCCGGCAAGCACACCATCGCGGTGAAGATGCGAGGCGGCAGCAAGATGCCGTACTCCATCGCCGTGGACTACTTCGCGGATACGCCTGCGAGCAGCGATGAATGCAAGCTGCGGATTGCGACGTGGTTGTCAGCCAAGCCGAAGCAAATTACAGGCGGCACCCCACCAATCCTTGAGGGTGAAACGACCGAGGTTTATGCCCGTATCACCAACATCACCAAGGACGGGCTGCCCACCCCGATCGCGATCGTCGGCATCCCCGGCGGCTTAGAGCCCGACTACGATCAGCTCAAGGAACTCGTCGCCGTTGGCAAGATCGCGTCCTTCGAAGTCATCGGCCGGGACGTCGTGCTCTACTGGCGTGAGATGAAGCCCGAGCAATCGATCGATCTGTGGATCCGCTGCATCGCCGCCGTCCCCGGCACGTACACCGGCCCGGCGAGCCGCACGTACCTCTACTACACCGACGAGCACAAGCGCTGGGCCGATGGCTTAACGGTGACGATCACCCCGCGGGAGACGGAGTGATTGATCTCACGCAAAGGCGCGAAGCTAGAGCAACTTGCCTCTTTTCTGGCATGGGCTTGGGCTCCTTCTCCCTCCCAGGGAGAAGGCGGGGGATGAGGGTGGGGCGTTAAACTGACAAAGGCTTTGCTCTGGCTTTCATGGCGAATCTTACGCACCACCCTCACCCCAGCCCTCTCCCGGGGAGGGAGAGGGAGCCAAGGCAAGCAGGCCAGCAATCACGCAAGATGCTCTAGGACATGGCTACAGATTTACGCCGATACACACGGATACCCTGATCATTACATCATGGGAATCCGTGTGTATCGGTGTCTTTTAATTGCCTTGGCTTTGCGCCTCTGCGCCTTTGCGTGAGTCAATCAAACTCAATCCACCTTCACCAGCACGATCGTGATGTCGTCGTTGGGCGGGTTGTCGCCGCGGTGCGCGTTGAGCCGGCTGACCAGCGCATCGACCCCCTCGGCGGCGGGTAACGCGCCGATCTCGTGCAAGGCGTACTCGAGTTTGCCTCGGCCAAAGCGCTGGTTGTGCTCGTTCATCGCGTCGGTGACGCCGTCGGAGTACAGCAGGATGCGGTCGCCTGCTTGGAGGTCGACGACGCTCTTGTCGTAGGTCGCGTCGGGCAGCACGCCGGTGACCATCCCGCCGACGTCCAGTGGGATGACCTGGTTGCCGCGCAGCAGCAGGGCGGGCTCGTGGCCGGCGTTGCAGTAGGTCAGGCGCTTGCTGGCGTGGTCGATCGTGCCGTACCAGAGCGTGGCGAACTCGTTGTCCAGGGTGTCCCGCCCCAGCGCGCGGTTGACGCGCGAGATGACGACGTCCAGGTCGTAGAGGTCGTGCGCGTAGGCGCGGAGCGACGACCGGACCGACGCCATGAGCAGCGACGCCGCGACGCCCTTGCCGACCGCGTCGCCGACCGCGATGCCGGTCGCGTTGTTCAGCGAGATGAAGTCGTAGAAGTCTCCCCCGAGCCCCTGGCTGGGCACGTACGTCGCGGCGATGTCGATGCCCGGGACCATGGGCGATTGTTTGGGCAGCATGCGTTGCTGCACGCCCTGGGCCAGCTCGACCTGCCGGTTCAGCGCGCGGTTGCGTTGCCGGTCCGCGTCGAGCTGGGCGCTGCGCATGGCCGTGGCCAGCAGCTGCGCGATCGCGCGGACGAGGTTTTCCTCGAACATCGTGAACTTGCGGGGCTTCTCGGTGAAGAGCTGGATCGTCCCGATGCCGCGGTCCTGGACCATCAGCCCGGTCGACAGCATCGAGGTGAGCCCGGCCTGCTTGACGTCCTCGGGGTAGTAGCTGCGTGTGTCGGTGGTCATGTCTTCGATGTAGACCATCTCGCCGGTCAGCGCCTTGCGCGTCAGCTCTGATTTGTTTACGAGCGTCTTGCCCTTGTCGGCGATGGCCGGGTCCATGCCGAACAGCGCCCGGGCCTCGAGTTCGGGCTTGCCGTCTTCGCCGCGGGTGAGCAGGCGGATGACCACGGCCTTGACCGCCATGACGCGCGCGATCGCGTTGGCCGCGGCGTCGAGTGTTTCCTGCGGGTTGGCCTGCGCGCTGAGCAGGGTCGACAGCTCGTACAGCACGCGCAGCTCGCGGATGCGCTGGCGGTTCTGGTGCTGTTCGTAGCACAGCGCCGCGATCGAATTGGCGATCTGGTGGATGAAGCCCAGCGACGCGCCGGTCGTCGCGGTGTAGGCGAACTCGGCCGCGGTGAGTAGGTCCTCGCGGTTCTTTTCCGAGACGCCGAGCTTGTCGCAGATGTTGACCAGGTTCTGCCGTTGCTTGTCGTTGAGGCCGTGTTCCGGCTCGATCTGGTGTGGCGTGACGAGGATGGAGCCGAGCTGGTGCCCGCCGATGGAGATCGGGGCGCGGAGCGAGCCGTCGGCCTCGCGCTCGGCGACGGTGAGGTGTTCGAAGGTGGCGTCGGCCTGCGCCCGCGCGGGGAGGTCGGTCGGCTGGGTGACGGGCTGTCCCTGGCTGTCGAGGACGCGCATGGAGAGCCGCGCGAAGCTGGTGAAGGAATCCTGTAGGTCCTGCAGCGTGTCGGGGTCGATGAAGTCGGTCAGCGAGAGGCCGTCCGAGGTGCCGGGTTCGAGCGCGGGGGTGTTCAAGGGTTTCCCAAGGAATATCGGCCGAGCGACGGACCCGGCCGGAGAAAGCGGAGGGGGATTGTAGTGGGGCGGGCCTGGTTGCGGTGGGTCTAGGCCAGCAAAACTGCGTTCAATCGGGTTTTGTCTCACCCAGAGACGCGGCAGCGCAAAGCCAGGGCATTGATTGACCACGGAAACATACGTGTCACAGTGGCGTGCGAAGCTGACAGCACACTTCAGGCAATTGTTTGAGTACCCAGATGGTAACGGCGAAAATGATCAAGCCAATTGCTAAAAAAGCTAGTGCCGGATTGATTATCGCCAAGCCGTAGATACCCAATAGCACCACTGCAATCAGCATCGTTTTGAGCAGTAGAAAATTCAAAACTGGATCGCTTGGTCCCATACCTTCACTTTGCGCCTTCGCGTGAGATTTTACAGCGTTCGCACGGGACGCTGCGCCTCATCCGCGATACGGCTTACTTGTTGGCGTCTTCCGATTTGCCTTCTTTACCGTCCCCGATGCCGCCTTCGAGCCAGATCTTGCGGAGGACGGGCATGAGCGGGTCGCGGGGGGCTTCGGCTTCGGCGACGTTCAGGCCGAACTCGATCAGTGGCTTGGCCTCGAGCTGGTAGCCGAGGTACGCGAGGATCAGGCCGGGGTCGGCGCCGTGGATCTCTTCGCCGATCATCTTCTGCAGGCGGTTCTGCAGCCAGCGCAGGCGGTCCGTCTGCGGGAGCAGGTTGTCTTCGTAGCGCAGCGCGATGAGCTCGGGGTGCTCGGCGAAGAGGTCGCGGAGGTTGAACGCCGCCGAGCGGATCATGCCCGCGCCCATCTGGCTGTGCACCAGGCCGGCCTGCGCCAGCGGGTCGTCGTTCTTGTCACGCAGGACCTGCCGGTAGATGTTCTCGGCGATGATGTAGCGCTCGGCCTTGAGCTCCTGCTCGCCGCGAGACAGCAGCTTGTTGATGCGGTTGGGGTCTTCGCCGGCCAGGGTCTTGACGCGCGGCAGGTTGTACGACAGGTCGGTTAAGAGCTGGCCCAGTTCGCTGTCCGGGTCGATCGATGGCAGCTTGGTGTCGTAATCGATGTTGCCCTCGTCATCGACCAGCCCCAGCGAGAGGCGCAGCGCCGTCTCGCGGGCCGACAGCTTCGCGTCGGCGACGGCCTGCTCGGGCTCGTCCAGGATCTGCTGCCACTTGGTCCGGGTGTCTTCCTCGGGTGTGCCCGTGTCGGGGTCTGTCGTAGGGTCTTCGCCCTTGGCATGGGCCAGGATGTCTGCGATGAGCTTGTCGTACGGGTTTTCCGGGGCTTTGGGTGGCTGGTCGCCCTCGGCGGGTTGCTTGCCGAAGACGCGGTCGCGCAGCGCCATCGCCTGGTTGATGGGCTGGCTGCCTTCCGGCTGGCCTTTGAGCTGGCTGGCCAGCTGCGACTGGACCTGGGTACCCAGCACGATCGCCAGGGGGTCTTCGCGGAGCGGGAAGGTTGGCCGGGCTTCCTCGCCGATGATGCCGGGGCGGTACTCCCCATCGATGCGCAGGGACAACGGCTCGTTCGGGTTGGTGCCTTCTTCGGTTTCTTGTTCGTCGCCCGCTGGCCGGACGGGCTGGATGCGATCGGGCCTGAGGTTGGGGAGGGCCGGTGCGCTGGCGTCCAGCGGGTTGTAGCGGATGCCGGTGAGCGGGGAGGCGTTGATGCTGGCCAGGCCGCTGGGTGTGCGGACCAGCCCCAGTGAGCTGCCGGTGGTGCGGAGGCTGTCGAGGCTGTTGAAGCCGGAGATCGCGACAAGCCCGCCGCCGCTCTGGCGGAAGGTCACAACGCCCGAGCCCGGGTCGTAAGAGGTCCGGGTGGACAGGCTGCTGCCGGTGTTGACCCGGTAGCCGGTTAGGTTGTCGGTTGGCCGGGTGACGACGACGCGGTCGCCGACCTGTCGGGCGCGGTAGTTGTAGCCGCCGGCGTTGGGCGAGGAGAAGACGCTGTCGCGGCGGAAGTTGAAGAGCGAGTCGCTGCCCAGCGAGCCTTGGAACGTGCCCGCGGCGGTGTAGCCGATGTCGCCCCGGAATGCCCGGCCGCCGGC
>JAHQVV010000068.1 GCA_019634195.1 Phycisphaeraceae bacterium
CCGCGTGTTACGCGGCGGCTACTCCTCGCATATATTCACTACGAGAAGAATCGATATGCATCGCATAAAACACCTCGTTACCCTCTTCGCCCTTCTTCTCGCGACGCTCCCCGCTTTCGCAGAAGAATCGCGGCCGCAGCAGAAAGCCAACGGCAAGCTGAAGGTCTTTGTCCTCGCCGGGCAATCCAACATGGTCGGCTTCGGCACGGTCATCGGCGACAAGCCCGGCACGATGCAGCACCACGTCAAGAAAGACAAAGACAAGTACGGGCACCTCGTTAAAGACGGCGAGCCGATCGTCCGCGACGATGTCTACGTCGTCAACCTCTCCGCGCCCGGCAAGCAGAAAGAAAAGGGCTTCCTCGACACAAACTTCGGCGCGCAGGCCAACCACATCGGTCCGGAGTACGGCTTTGGTTGGGTCGTTGGCGAATATTTCGAAGACCCCGTGCTCATCATCAAGTGCTCGTGGGGCGGCCGCTCCCTGGCCCACAACTTCCTGCCGCCGAGCATCGAGGACTACCCAAAGCCGCAGAAGGACGGGGACAAGGGCTTCCAGTACGCCGAGGTCGTCCGCCACGTGGAAGAAGTCACCGGCAACCTCAAGAAATACGTCCCCGGCTACAAGGGCAAGGGCTTCGAGATCGTCGGCTTCGGCTGGCACCAGGGTTGGAACGACAGCATCGACCAGAACGCGGTCAACGTCTACGAGCGCAACCTCGTCGCATTCATTAAGGACCTGCGCAAAGACCTCGGCGTGACCGACATGCCCTTCGTCAGCGCCAACACCGGCATGCGGGGCTGGGAACTGCCCGAGCGATATCGCGCAAAGGTTGAGAAGCACGTCGAAGCGCAGCTCGCCGTCGGCGACCCCAAGAAGCACCCCGAGTTCGCGGGCACCGTGGCCGGCGTCGAGACACGCGGCTTCGCCCGCACCAAGGAGCAGTCGCCCTCCGGCCAGCAGTTCCACTGGAACCGCAACTGGGAGTCCTACTACCTGATCGGTGAAGCGATGGGCAAGGCGATGCTCAAGCTCAACGCCGATTAAGCCCAACAGCGGCACCACCCAAAACAAATCGCAAGCCCCCTGATGGGGCTTTTTCATCCGTATCTGCCGCGTAGCGCCCAACAAGGCAGCGCATAAGCAGATTATTCCCAATGATTTAAAGAAAAATGAAAGAGACGGGTTGATTGACCCGGTCTTTTATGTAAGTATAAACTTACTTTTATTGCCTGAGGGTCCATCATGGAAATCCTGATCTTCCTGATCGTTCTCGCGCTGCTCGGGGGCTTGTTCATCGGCCCGATCGGCTTCCTCAAGGCGATGTCTGCCGGCAGCAAGGCCGCCGAACTCCAGCAACACCTCGACCGGCTGGAACTGGAACTCAACAACACGCGCACGCTGTGCTTCCAATTGCGCGCCGACCTCCGCGCGATTGAGCAGCCAACGAGGGCCCCGCAACCAACTGATGAACCGGTGATACAAGCGAAAGGGCCGGCCGCGCCCAAGCCGGCAACCGACCTCAAGCCGATCATTGAGGCGTCCGAAGCCGCCGAACCTACCACCGAGGAACAAGCAATCGCCCAGCCCCCTGCGGTAGACGAGCCGACGACACTGCGGCACCTGCTTGACTTGCAACAGCAACAACGCGCGCAGAAACCGGAACAGCCTCCCATTGAACACACCAGTGAAAATACCGGCACGTCGGCAATCGAACCGGGGCCGGTTACTGAACCGATGGCTGCGGCCCATGAGCAGGCGGCGGAAGAAGCCGATGAGCCGATCGCCCCGCCGGTATCGACCCAACCGCCGATCGCCCCCTACGACCCGGCCGAGCCGCGCGGGCGACGCCTGACGATCGAGGAGGTCCTCGCGGGCAAGGTGTTCGTCTGGATCGGGGCGATCGCGCTGGTACTCACCGCGGCGTTCCTGCTCAAGCTCGGCTTTGACCGCAACATCATCACCGAACCGGTCCGCGTGATCGGCGCGGCCGTGTTCGGCCTAGCGTTGTGGTGCGTCGGCGAGTGGGCACGCACCCGCGTCTCGCTGATCGCCCAGGCCCTCTGCGGCGCGGGCGTCGCGGTGTTGTATGGCACGATCATCGCCGCCGAGAAATATCAGCTGCTTGGTACGAGCAGTGGGCTGCTGGGGATTGACAGCGGGATCGCCTTTGGCCTGATGGGCCTGGTGACCGCCGCGGCCGTCGTCTTGTCCCTGCGCCACGGCCCGGCCGTCGCCATCCTCGGCATGCTCGGCGGGTTCATGATGCCACCCCTGCTCGTCGAAAACATGAGCCCGACGCTCGGCATGGTCCTCTACCTCATCGCCATCGAGGTCGGCGTCCTCGCCATTACTGGCAAACGCGGCTGGTTCGGCATCAGCCTGATGACCCTCGTCTTCTCCGTTGTCTGGTCGATCGGCTACACGCTCATCGGCGACCAGCCGCACGAACGCACGCTCACCGCGATGCTCGTGCTCGGCACCGCAGCGGCGTACATCTACCACACCGCTCGAATCCACCGTGATCCAACAGCCGACCACCGATCAAAGCTACGCATGCTCGGCTTGTCTATCGCGGCGACTTTCTCGGCCATCGCGGTCTGTGCCGTGCTCGCAGTAAAGGGCGGCTTCAGCCTGCAAGACCTCTCCATGCTCGGCGTCGCCGCGCTAGGCACGCTTGTCCTCGCCCGCATCGACCCCCGGCAGATCGCGATGCCCTTTGTCGCGATGGCTTTCAGCGCGTTAGTCCTGCTCGCACACGCCGTCGCCTCGCTGCCTGCTGCACCGACCAACCACCTGATCGCGATGTGCGCTGGCTTCGGCGGGATGTTCCTGCTCGGCGGGTACGCTTGCCTATGGGGCAACACGCAACGCAAGGCGTTCGCAACCATGTGCGCCATCGCGGGGCCAGCGTTCTACGGTATCGTCTTCTTCGCGGGTCACGAGGTCTACGGCCTGCGCTCAGCGTGGTGGCCTTTCACACTCGGTTTGGCGGGTGTCTACGCCCTCGCCGTAGTGCCGATGCTTCTGCGACGCAAAGCCGAGCACGACTGGCCGATCGCGCTGTTCAGCGTGCTGAGCTTTGTGCTCGTCTGTATCTCGCTGGGCCAAGCGATCAATCACCCGTGGTTCGCCGTTTCCCTCACGGCGGTGTCCGTCGCCGCGGCGCTGATCGACCTAAAGCTGTTCATCCGCCCGCTGCGGGTCGCGGCGTCGATCGTCGCATTCCTCTCTGCGGGCCTACTCGTCGTGCCCGGCCCGTTTGAGTTGACGATCCACGGCGGGCCGGTCTTCAACACCCTGCTACCCATGTACCTGCTCCCCGCGATCGCTTTCGCCATCATCGCTTTGGCCGCGAAACGAGCAGGCAGCGAGACGACCGCCTCCAACCTCACCTGGCTCTGCATGGCCACCGCCTCGGCGGTGCTGCTGGTCCTGATCCGCGACATCTATCAGCCCGCCAACTTCCTGGCGGAGGCGTTCCACCTGTACGAGTGGTCGACCTACGCAACCGTGCTCCTGCTGGCCTGCTTCTTGGGCCATTGGCTGGCCGACAAGCTCAACTACGAGCCCATCCTCGCCGCCACCCGCTGCATCATCGGGGTCGGAGCGATCCTCGCACTGATCGGCGGGCTCATCCCCGGCAACCCGCTGTTCCACGAGGATACGGTCGGCGGTGCCGAACTCGCGGCGGGCCTGTTCGCGCTGTACGCCGCACCCGCCGCGCTGATGTGGCTCTGGTCCCGGCGACCGTCGATCGCCGAGGTCCCGCCACTCGCCAACGCATTGCGTGTGGTCTCGATCACGCTGGTCGCGGTCTTCGTTGGGTTGCAGATCCGCAACGGCTTCGCACCCGACGGCCTGCGCGGCAACGCCGTGCTCATGGTCGAGTGCATCGCGTACGCCGTCGCATGGATCCTACTCGGCGGAGTCACCCAATCCCTCAACCGCGCACACCAGCAGAACATCGCCAATCGAGTCGCTGGCCAAGTCATCTTCGGCCTCGGCCTGGCCACCACGCTCGTCGGCAGCGTCGTCGTCTTCAACCCGCTGATCGACCATAGCGCGGTCGGCGGCTGGGGCCTCGTCTGGCGCTTGGCCGTGCTGTACATCGTGCCCGCGGCCTTGATGTGGCTGTGGTCGCACAGCAAGACGCTGGCGGACCAGCCCAAGATGCTTACCGCCTTGCGTGGCGCGTCGATCGCCTACCTTACGATCTTCGTCGGCCAACTCATCCGCAACGCGTTTCATTACAACGACCTGCACGCCCTCTCCATCGGCATGTTCGAGTGCGCCACCTACGGCCTGGCCTGGGTCGCCCTCGGCTTCCTGCTGCACGCCATCGGCCCGCGCTGCACGCTGCCACGCACCACCGGCGCGACCGGGCGCACCGTCTTCGGCGTCGGCCTGTTGACCCTGCTGCTTGGCAACGCCATCGCGCTCAACCCGCTGTGGTTTCGTGAAATTGTCGGCACGATGCCCGTTTTCAACGGCCTGTGGTACCTCTACGCCCCGCTGATCCTCATCCTCGCCCTGCTCGCGCGCCACGCCCGCCGACTCCAACTCGTCGGCCGGGCCAAGCTCGCCGGGTTCATGGCCGTCGGCCTGTCGTTCATGCTCCTGAGCATGTTCGTCCGCCACGGGTTCTCCGGCGACGGGCTCGTTGTCATCGCCAGCAATCTCGCCAGCGCCGAGCGATACGCGTACTCGCTGGCGTGGGTTGTCTTCGGCGGCGTCCTGCTCGTCGCGGGCGTCTTCACCCGGCTCGACACCCTGCGCTACGGCTCGCTCGCGGTGCTGCTGCTCGCCGTCGGGAAGGTCTTCCTCATCGACACCGCCAGCCTCGACAACCTCTACCGCGTCTTCAGCTTCTTCGGCCTGGGCGTCACGCTCATCGCCCTGGGCTACCTCTACCAGCGTCTCGTCTTCAAACGCCCGCTCACAACAAACAAGGCACAAGCCGCATGACACGACACAACACCCTCTCGCTCGCATCCGTCGTCGCGCTCACCGGCTGCCTGCTGTGCTGCAAGGCGAAGCCCAGCGCGTCGGCCGACGAAACGCCTTGGCATGTCGCGGCCACTGCTGATGACTCGCCGGGCCAGCAGGTCACCATCATCATCGCGCTCAGTTCGATCGTCCCGGGCGGGATCGTCGGCCACGCGGGCCTCGCCGTCGAAGACGCGTACTGGGACTTCGGCCCAAAGCGCACCGAACTGCTCCAACCCATCAAGTCCATCCGCTCGAAGGCCGGCCCGTGGTGGGACGACCCCGAACAGCAGTGGGCGGTCGACCGCAGCCTCGACGAGGTCCTGGCCGACATGCCCGACAAGGTCCACCCGCAAGGCTCGCTCGTCGCGATGATCCGGGTACAGGTCACCGATCAACAGGCACAGGCGATCACCGACTTCTGGCACGACACCTACGCACGCATGGTAAAAGGCGAAGACACCTACCGGCTCTCTGCCAGGCAGTGCGCCTCCATGGTCGGCTGGAGCCTGCGTGTCGGCCTGCAAGGCGACTCCCCACCCAGCGACCGCCTGCCGCGCGACCTCCACCTGATGACGCCAACGCGATTGTACGAATCACTCAGCGAATCACTGACGCACGCCGCCGGGCCATACAAAGGCCGGCCCGCCGACGTCACGCTCTGGCAGCTCAACCACGAAGGCCTGACGCCCTGGCAACGGCCCATCATCGCCGAGCAACTGCGACTACCCGAGTTGCCACGCATCCGGCTGGCCGTCGAGCGCATCAAGCATTTACCGGCCGATCTGTTGCACGAGTAACGATGGCTCCGTAGGACAGGCATTCCTGTCTGCCGATCGGCGTAGCCGGATCGAGGTTGGATCGGGCCTTCGGCCTGTTGACAGGCAGTAATGCCTGCCCTACTAGAAGAAGGCAAACCCTTCATTTCTTTGCATTCTCGTTGCCCCGGCGATAAACTCCCGCCTCCTGCTCGTCGCTTGCGCGGCCAATCCGCCGCGAAGCCAGACCCAACCGCACCATCCCAACTGCATTCCGAAACGGCCCACCATGCCCGCCGCCAACGATCCTACTTCCATCCAGAAGCTCCTCCGCCGACCCGACTGGCTCCACAGCGTCTTCCCGAAAAGCCCGATGCCCGACATCCTCTCGGGGATGACCGTCGCGCTGGCGCTGGTCCCCGAGGCCGTCGCCTTCGCCTTCGTCGCGGGCCTGGACCCCATGATCGGTTTGTACAGCGCCTTTATCATCGGCCTGCTCACCTCGATCTTCGGCGGCCGGCCGGGGATGATCTCCGGCGCGACCGGGGCGATGGCCATCGTTGTCATCGCGCTCGTTGCCACGCACGGCGAGCAATACCTCTTCCTGGCCGTCATCCTGTGCGGCATCATCCAGATCTGCGTCGGCGTCCTGCGCATGGGCAAACTCATCCGCATGGTCCCACACTCGGTCATGCTCGGCTTCGTCAACGGCCTGGCAATCGTCATCGGCCTGTCGCAACTCGAAAGCTTCAAAGATAAAGAGGGCAACTGGTTCGACTGGCAGACGATCGGCATCATGGCGGCGCTGATCGTCCTGACGATGGCGGTGATCCACTTCCTGCCCAGACTCACCAAGGCGGTCCCCTCGTCGCTCGCCGCCATCCTCGGTGTCTCGGCGATCGCGATCTTTGGCCTACCCCTGCTTGGCCTGGAAACACCCAATGTCTTAGGCATGGCCGGTGAAATCAGTGGCGGGCTGCCGACCCTTAATTTCTTCCCGGCCGAATTTTTCACGCTCAGCGGAGCATGGGATGCGCTCCAAAAAGTCTGGGCCTACGCGTTTATCCTCGCCGGCGTCGGACTCATCGAGTCGCTCATGACCTTGTCGCTTATCGATGAGATCACAGAGACGCGCGGCCGAGGCAACAAGGAGTGCGTAGGCCAGGGCGTCGCCAATGTGACCTGCGGGCTCTTCGGCGGCATGGGTGGCTGTGCCATGATCGGACAATCCCTCATCAACGTGAACTCCGGCGGACGCAACCGCCTGTCCGGCATCGTCGCCGCGCTGCTGCTGCTCGCCTTCATCCTCTTCCTTGGGCCATGGATCGGCATGATCCCGATGGCCGCGCTTGTCGGCGTCATGTTCATGGTCGTCATCGGCACCTTCGAGTGGGCATCCATCAAGATGTTCAAACGCATGCCCAAGGCCGACATGCTCGTCATGGTCACAGTCGTGCTCATCACTGTCTTCCTACACAATCTTGCGCTTGCCGTCCTCGTCGGCGTCATCATGGCCGCGCTCGTCTTCGCCTGGCAGCACGCCACACACATCGGCGCCGAGGTCAAAACCAACGTCGACGGGTCCAAGGTCTATCAGCTCCACGGCCCGCTGTTCTTCGCTTCCGTTGAATCCTTCAAGCAGCTCTTCACGCCTGCGGAAGACACCGACGACGTCGTCATCGATTTCTACTACACCCGCGTCTACGACCAGTCGGGGCTGGAAGCGATCAACAACCTCGCCGAGAAGTACCGGGCGCTGGGCAAGAAGCTGCACCTGGTCCACCTCAGCGAGGAGTGCGCCGCCCTGCTGGACAAGGCCGGCGACATGGTCGAGGTCAACATCTCCGAAGACCCGCACTACCACGTCGCGACCGACCGCCTGGGCTGACCCGGCCTAGCCCGCCTCAGCGGGCGGGCAAACCCTCTCAAACAACACAAAGCCCAAGGATTCAATCCATGGGCTCCTGTGCGTGTCTGCAAATGGATATCAAGGTTTTCCTACGTCTGCACACGCCGCTCTGGTAATCTGATACCCATGCCCCGCGACTACAACCTCGACACCAACCAGCACCGCAGCAACCGGTCCATCCTCCGCATCATCGGCCCGCTCATCCTGATCGCCGGCATCCTGTTAACCGTCATCGGTATCGGCGGGTTCTTCGTCGGGTTCATCACCGCATTCGATCAAGGGCCGAGCTTCGACGGCCCGCCTAGTTCGTTCAAACTCTTCTTCCTCGCCTTCATCGGCATCCCGCTGATGGGCATCGGCGGCGCGATCACGAAGTTCGCCTTCATGGGCGCAGTCGCGCGATACGCCGCCAGCGAGATCGCACCCGTCGGCAAGGACGCCGCCAACTACATGATCGACGGCACCAAGGGCGCGATCGGCGATCTGGCCCAGTCCGTCGGCAGCGGGATCGCTGCAGGGATGAGCGGTCAGACGGCCCACGCCAACACGGTGGGCTGCCCGGGCTGCGGAGAGGCGTGCGATTCCGGGGCACGCTTCTGCAGCGACTGCGGCACCCCCATCCCCGGCGAGGTCCGCTGCGACCGATGCGGCGCGATGAACGAACCCGACGCCAAGTTCTGCAACCAATGCGGGCAATCAACGGGCGTGTAGCGGGAGACGCGAAGCGTCCCGTGCGTGTCATCTCAAGTGCTTCGAGCGGGACGCTTCGCGTCACCCGCTACACGTGATATCCTCTTGCCCATGACCGCAACCACGACCGACCGTATCTTCAACTTCTCCGCCGGCCCATGCACGCTGCCGCTGGAAGTCCTCCAACAAGCCGCCGACGAACTGCCCAACTATCAAAACAACGGCGCCTCACTCATCGAGATGAGCCACCGCTCCAAGCAGGTCGTCTCCGTCTTCGAAGAAGCGACCCAGGGCGTCCGAGATGTGCTCTGCGTCCCCGACGACATGCACATCCTTTTCATTGGCGGCGGCGCGACGTTCCAGTTCGGCATGATCCCGATGAACCTGCTTCCCAACGGCAAGTCGGCCGACTATATCCACTCCGGCGCATGGTCCAAGAAGGCGATCGCCGATGCGAAAGCCGTGGGCAACGTCAACCTGCTCTTCGATGGCAGCGACTCGAACTTCACCACCCTGCCCGACGCCACATCGATCAAGGCCAGCGATGACGCGGCCTACCTGCACGTCTGCAGCAACGAGACCATCGGCGGCGTGCAGTTCACCGACTACCCCGATGTCGATGTCCCCATCGTCGCCGACATGTCCAGCGAGATCACCAGCCGACCGATCGACTACGACAAGTTCGGCCTGATCTACGCCGGGGCCCAGAAGAACATCGGCCCCGCGGGCTGCGCACTCGTCCTCATCAAACAAGAGATCGTCGATCAGTGCCCGGGCAACCTGATCAACTACCTGAACTACGCGAACCACGTAAAGGGCGCATCGATGCTCAACACCCCGCCGGTGTTCCAGGTCTACATGATCAAGCTGGTCATGGACTGGCTCAAAGCCAAAGGCGGCGTCGCGTGGGCACAACAACAAGCCGAGACACGGTCGAAGACCCTGTACGACTCAGTCGAACGCAATAACGGCTTCTACAAGTGCCCGGTCGACGCGAAGTACCGCTCGAAGATGAATGTCGTGTTCACGACACCGAACGCCGACCTCGACGCCGCGTTCGTCAAAGAAGCCGACGCACAAGGCATGTCGGGTCTCAAAGGCCACCGCAGCGTTGGCGGCTGCCGAGCCAGCATCTACAACGCCATGCCCATCGAAGGTGCCGAGGCGCTAGCAAGCTTCATGGATGCGTTCGCGGCGAAGAACGGGTAAAGCAAAATTTACCACAGAGAACACAGAGGGGTACAGAGCAATTCAAAGTAAGCTCCGTGGCCCTCTGTGTTCTCTGTGGTAAAAATCGAATTAAGTTGATCCTATCAAGCCATACACGTCCTCCACCGCATCTACAAAGCTCACCAGTAACAAGTGCTTTGGCTTGGCGAATTGCTTGTCGACGAAGTGGTTAAACAACTCGATCAGCGGGTCGTAAAAACCGTCCGGGTTCACAACGATCAGCGGGCGATCGGTGTAGCCGAGGATCTTCAGCACCAGGATCTCGGCCAGTTCTTCGAGCGTGCCGAAGCCGCCGGGCAACACAACAAACGCGTCCGCTCGGTCGTCCATGATCTGTTTGCGCTCGCGCATCGTGTCGGTGACGATCAGCTCATCGGCGTTGTGGTAAGCAATCTCGACGGTGGACAATGACTCGGGGATGACGCCGACGACCCTGCCGCCGTGTTCGTGCACGGCCCTTGCGCAGTCACCCATGAGCCCGACGCTGCCCCCGCCGTAGACGAGCTGGTCGCCGTGCTCGGCGATGAGTTTGCCGAGGTCTTTCGCGGCCTGGCGATAGGCGGGGTCGATGTCTTCGGAGGAGCCGCAGTAGACGCAGATGGATTTCATTTGATTTGTCCGAGCACGGAGCGTGAGCGAATGACACGCGTACTCTAGTTTGAGTCACTCGCTCACGCTCCGTGCTCGGACAAGGCATGCTACCTTGGTTCGTCATGGTTGAGGCTGTGGAAGAAACTGCTCCGGGGCAACTCAAGGAGGCCCCACTGCCGAGCCGCTGCGCGGTGCTGCGCGGGCTCGTCGTGTTCGTCATGTTCTGCGCGGTGGCCCCGAGTGTGCTCGGGTTGCTGGGCCGGTGGGGCTGGGTGCTGGACCTGTGCAACCACTTCCGGTTTCAGTGTGCCGTGGTGCTGGTCGCAACGACGGTCGGCCTGCTGCTGCTGAGGTCCTGGCGGATGGCGGCCGTCTCGCTGGGCGGCTTGGCGCTGAACCTTGTATTCGTCCTGCCTCTATATCTCGGCAAGCCGGGGCCGGTGGATACGAGCCAGCCGACGATGACGGTGATGCAGTACAACGTCAACACGGGCAACAAGGACCGCAACGGCGTCATCGCCGAAATCGAAGCCCATGCCCCCGACCTGCTGTTCGTGCAGGAGGTCAATCAGGGATGGATGAACGACCTCAACTCGGGCTTAAGTGACTATGAGGTCGTCACAGCCTCGCCACGGTCCGACAACTTTGGCATCGCTTGTTATAAGCGTAAAGCGAACGAGGATCGCCCAACGCTCAGCGTCGTGTCCTCCCGCTCGTACGACATCACACAGGGCGTCGCGCAGGTCCCCGCCATCGAGGTCACCCTCACGCTGGACGATCAAGCGATCAATGTTCTGAGCATCCACCCGCTGCCCCCGGTCAGCCAGGCCTATGCCCGGGCTCGCAACGCGACGCTCGAGGGTGCGGGCCGGTGGTCGGCGAATCAAACCGTCCCGCACGTCGTGATGGGTGATTTCAACGCAACGCCCTGGTCCACGGCCTTCCGCGACCTGCAGTCAGTCGGCGGGCTGGTCAACTCCCAGGCCGGCTTTGGCCAGGCGCCGACCTGGCCGGCGAAATTCAACACGCTGGGCATGATTCCGATCGATCACCTGTTGCACAGCGAGGAGCTGGTCACCATCGATCGGGTTATCGGCGAGGCGAACGGCTCGGATCACAAGCCCGTGATCGTGGAAATCGGCTGGAAAAAATGATTTTGATCACCCGCGCAATTGCTAAATGGGCTTGATTTCGCTAGGCTTAGCGATTCGGAGTTTCGCTCGATCGAGGAGTTCGGCTTGTCACAACTCACGGCCTGGTCACCGTTTTTTCAGAGTAAGGCAAAGATGCGTGGGCGCTCGCTGCTCAACGCACAGAAAGTCACCCGGCTTGAGCCGGAGGACGGCGAACTCGTCCGCGCGCAGGTCGATGGCGACGGCTTAGTCACCGTCAGCGTCCGGGCCGAGGACCGTAAAGCGGTGATCGAGTGCGACTCGCCGCAGGCGGAGGACGGCGTGTTCTGCGAGCACATCTGGGCGACGCTCTTGCACCTGGTCAACGAGCCGGAGGGCCCGGGCGCCGGGCTCAGTGAGATCGTCAAGCTCAAGCCGCAGCCGCCCAAAGCGCGCAAGCGCGAGGGCGAGGCGCGGAACGAGCGCAACGGCAACGAGCCGATGTGGGCCGGTCGTTTAACGATGCTGCGTCCGTCGTCCGCGGACGTGCAGGACCAGGCGACGAGCGTGTTCCCCGTGCAGCGTCAGGTGTGCTACGCCGTGCTGCCGCGTGTCAGCCAACGGCACAACGGCCTGGTTGTCGAGCTGCGTCAGCGCGTCGCGACGGGTACGGGCTGGGGCAAGCCCAAGCCGCTAAAGGTATCGGCCGACGTGGTCAACACGCTCTCTGACCCGCGGGACCGGGAGATCTGCTCGCTGCTGCTGGGCGGGACGTGGGTGACTGAACACGAGGCGAGCGACACGTGGACGATGACCCGCAGCCACGCGATGTACCGGGTGCCGCCCCAGGCACAGGTGCCGCTGCTCCAGCAGATGATCGCGACGCGGCGCTGCTACGTCGACAACCCGGAACAAGAGGACCAGAAGCTCCAGGCGATCCGATGGGACGACGGCGCCGAGGGTGAAGGACCGTGGTCGCTGTACCTGCACGCGGTGTATGAAGAGGACGGCCTGGTTCATCTCGACGGCGAAGTCGAGGGCGAGGCAGCCAACAAAGATGCCGAGCAATCGACGACGGCAGCGACAGGGGCGGACGCGGGACGCAAGAGCGATGCAGAACTCGATGCGTTACGCGCGGCGATGCTCGATGGCTTTGATGGCTTCGACGAGTTTGAGAAGGAGCTAGATGAGCAAACCTCGCGAGAGGACAACCAATCGCAAGACCTGCTGATCGACTTGCAGATGCGTCGCGGGGGTCGGCGGGTGCCGATCGAGTCGCCGAAGCTCGTGCTGGGCGGGCCCAACGGCGTGGTGATCCATGACGACCGGGCGTCGCGGTTTGACGACCGTGAGGCGTGGCGTTGGGTCAGCCAGTTCCGCGAGGGGCGGTACATCGACGACGACACCGAGCGTTCGGTGATGCGCGTCGAGGCGGACCAGGTCGAGAAGTTTTTGGATCGGCTGTACCTGCTGCCGCACCTGCCGGAACTGGATTTGCCCGAGGGGCTGGGCCGTGCCGAGCAGAGCATCCAGCCCGTGCCGCACCTAGACCTGTTCAGCCCAACATCGGCGCCGGCGGTCGAGCTCGCGCCGTCAACGGCGAAGACCAACGTTGTAGCCAGGCTGTGGTTCGCATACGGAGAGCAGCGGGTGAGCCCGATCGCGCCGGGGCGTTTCGTGCCGGTGATAAAGGTAGGTGAAGAATCGCCAGGCGAGAAGAACGGTGAGGTCGTTGAGCAAGCGGCTGATCCGCCCGCTGAAGCGGGCTCCGCCGAGGCAGGGGCGAGCGGCGCTGAAGAGAATAGCGACGAGGAGAATGGCGAGGTCGTTTTCGATGAGGACGGGTTTGTCGCCGACGGGGCGCACCTGATCCGCCGCAACCGCCGGGCGGAGCGCGAAGCGATCAACACGTGCATCTCGCTAGGCTTGCGGCATATCAACACGCCTTCGGGTGACACGATGCTGCTGGCCAGCAAGCTGATGCCGATGGTCGTGTCGGAGTTGATCGGGCGGGAGTGGTCGGTGCTCGCCGACCAGCAATTGATCCGCACCGCCGGGCCGCCGAGCCTGTCGATCACCTCCGGCATCGATTGGTTCGAGCTGCGTGGGAACGTCGAGTACACCGGCGAGGATGGCCAGCAGCACCAGGTCGCGCTGCCCGAGATCCTCGCGGCGGCGCGCGCCGGCCGGAACATGATCACGCTTGGCGATGGGAGCCAGGGCCTGCTGCCGACGCAGTGGCTCGAGGACCACGGCCTGCTGACCGCGATGGGCGAGATGCAGGGCGACCACCTGCGATTCCGTTCTTCACAAGCGGCGATGCTCGACGCGCTGCTGGACGACAAGGAACTGGTCGAAGTCGACGACCGCTACGCGCGGATGCGGGAGCGGCTGCGTAGCTTTGACGGCATCCACTCGCTGGAACCCGCGGACCGATTCAAG
>JAHQVV010000006.1 GCA_019634195.1 Phycisphaeraceae bacterium
GAAGGAACGCTATGCCAGCCCCCGAAATAACCCTCGAGCAAGCCGTCGCTGCTGCACGACAACTCATCGCACAGCGGATTATCGGCGTCCTGACCACCGTCGATCCCAGCCATGTCCCGCACAGCCGGTGGATGCTCGGTGCGCTGCCCGAAGAAGGCCTCTCCCCCCTGCTCTCACTGAGCGCGCGCGGCGCACGAAAGCTCGATCACTTGGATACCAACCCCAACGTCTGCTGGCTGTTCTCCGATGATCAAGACAACGAGGTTGTCAGCCTGCTTGGCACGATAGTCCGGCTTGAATCTCCGAGCATGGCCGAGCCCGCCTGGCAGGGCCTGAGCAAAGCGGCAGAGAAGTATGCGATGAACCTGCTCAGCGAGCCTGAGAACCTGTGGTTCGAGGGACTCGAAACCAACATCACGCAGATCGAATACATGGCCCCGAGCATAGGGCTTACGCACCCGGTGATTTTTCAAATTGGCTAATGACGCGAGACTAGATCGCTTGGCCCTGTCACCGGCAAGGCTTGAAACAACTCCGCAACACGCTCAACCTCTTTACGCTCCTCCAGTATCAGCAGAGGCGGACTATGACGGCCGCAACGCAGCGCATAAACAGGCTTACGCACATCACGCTTCTTCTGTAAGCCAAGCGATAACAAGAGGCCAATCGGTCCCAACAAGGCAAAAACACAGCCCAGCAAGACTACACTCCCACCGGCCTTATCATCTGCTTCGCGCTCGACAACATACTCTCGCCGGACCTCCAAATCTGTCGTACTTAAATCTTCCCACCAGCTAAACACAGCAAGTTGATAAACCGCCCGATATCGGTGGGCTAATTGCTCTTGGACGTAGAGCCGAAGTACCCGGGGGAATCGATACAAAGCGGTCGAGGCCAATGCGGGTATCGACAAGACGACACTCAGCACGATCACGGTAACCGTGTCAATCCCACCAGCCGAAGAAGAGGCAAACCAAAGCAACATAAATACTCCGATCGGCCAGGCCAACATAAAAGCGGTGCCGATCGTGGCTAGCAGCTTGCGTTCCCTGACCTCTACAAAACCCTCGCCCATCGTGATACGGGTCTTCTTCCAGCAATGCTTCTTGCGGATCTTTCTTGCCAATTCAGCACCCCAGGCCTTACTCCGCCTGTTCCAGCAGCTTGTCGAGTTGCGGGGCGCGGATGACAAAGCCGGTTGGGCGTAGCGCGCCTTCGTAGAGCCAGCCGGGCAGGTCGCGGGGGCCTTCCTTGGCTTGGTATTCGACGACGACGCCCCCGCCGCCGAGGGCTTCGAGGATGCGGCGGAACTGGCCGAGGCTGAAGCGCTGCTCGCCGATGACGACCTCGTCGCCGCTGGGCGCCGCGTCGAAGCGCAGCGCGGGCCGGCCACTGATCGAGGTCCGGCCCCGCCATCGGCTGGCGCCTTGCCAGAGCGCCTGCGAGGCGATACCGCGTTGCAGGCGGCTGCGCAGGTCGTCCGCCTTGGCCGGCTCCCAGAGGTAGGTGTAGTCCGTGTCTACCGCGCCGGTGACGACCATGCTCAGGTCTGTGCGGTAGGCTTCAACCAGTTCGACGACGCGCAGCTCGCGGAAGGTCAGGTCGATGGCGACGGGCTTGCCTCCGCGACGGACGAGGATGCGCGCCTTGTCGCCTGCCTGGTAGCGGGCCAATACTTGGGCGAGGTTGCTCGGGGTGACCGGCTCTTCGCCGACCGCGATCAGGGTGTCGCCCGCCCGGATGCCTGCGGACTGCCCGTTGCCGCCGGGGATGGCGACGCCGACCTGTGTGGTAGCTTGGCCGTCGTCGTCGACGATAAACTCGAGATCCAGCGACATGCGGCGGTCGTTTCCGACGCGTGGCACGGGCTCGAGGCCGACGGACACCGCCCGGATCAGTGCGCGGTACTGGCGCGGGGTGAGGGGCTTGGCGTTTTGGACCTGCTCCATGAACTTGCCGCGGAGTGCCGCGTAGTAGTCCGCCAGCGGTTGGCCGGCCAGGCCCGGCGGCGTCGAGTTGAGTTCATCAACAAGCCAGGCCGGGACCGGGTGCACACCGATCCGGTTATCCTGCCAGTCGTAGGCGACTACGAGCCTGGGCCGGGCGGGCAGGCCGGTGAAACGGTTGGTACCTAGGGCTTGTTGATAGACGCGGACCTGGCGATCGACCTCGCGTTCCATCACGGCCAGCGCGGCCTGCCGGGCCTTGAGGTCCTTATTAATGCGCTGGCGTTCTTCCTCGATGCGTTTTCGCTCGGCGGCGATCGCGGCCTGGGCCTTGTCGATGATCGCCTTGCGCTCCGCCTCGACGCGCGCCATCTCGCGATCAAACACGTCCTTCGCTTCTGCACGCAGCTTCTGCTGCTCAGCCAACTCGCGCTGCGCATCAATCTTCGCCTGCTCAATATCAGCGCGTGTCTGCGTCACAACCTGCTGATCGCTCTCGACCTGCTCCTGCTTCTGGTTCACGTTCATCGCGAGGAACAGCACCAGCACCAGGAACATGACGAGCGTACAGAAAACGAGGTCAGAGAACGACTCGAAGAAGTTAAACGTCGACTTGCGTTTAGGGAGGATCAGCATGGTTTGAAAACTACTGCTCTACATCATCCGGTGCGCTCGCGGGCATCGGGGCTTCCACGGGTTTGTTGCCCGCGACGGTGCCGGGGACGGGGACGCCCTGTGGCAGGCCGATGCCTTTTTCGCGGAGCTTTTGCTGGTGCTCTTCGTTGATCCGCCCGGCTCTTCGCAGGATCGGCAGGATATAGATCTCGGTCAGCTCGGCGATGTGACTGACGATGTGTTCGGTGTTGGCATCAACGAGGTTGGAGAGCAGGCGGAGGCAGACCCCGCCGAGGATCGCCCCCATGAGCGTGGTGTAGAAGGCGACACCCATACCGCCGAGCGCGGCGTCGACACCCTCCATGATCGACCCGTCCTCCGCGGCCATGGCTTTGAAGACCTCACCCAGCCCCCCCGCCGACTGGATCAGGCCGATGATCGTGCCGACGAGCCCGAGCGTCACGAGGATCGAGGAGCAGAATTCGACGAGCCTTGTCTTGGCCAGCAGCCTCGACTGCAACAGCGTCACGAGGTTGTCCTGGCTGATGTTGCAGTCCCGGCGGAAGATCTCGTGCAGGTTATCGATGTGATCGCGAAACAGGCTGGGCTCGGAGCTCTGCAAAAAAACGTAGATGTTGTTGGTCTTGCGCAGTGTGTCGATCTGTTTGTCGGTTAGCCGGGCCTGCCGGTGGATGAACCGGATGTCAAAAAAGTTTTTGACGACCGCGAAGCCGAAGAGCGTGAGGATGATGATCGAGACATAGGTGCCCTGCTGTGCCGCCGCTTGCCTAAGGTCGTTCTGCACCGCCTCGTGGATGAAACGCCCAGCGACAAGCACGACAAGCGTGCCCAAGCCGATCGCGTAGAAACACCACTCGAGCATCGGCCGGCGGGCCTTGCCCCGGTCGACGCGCTGGCTGGCGTGGGTGTGGATGCTGGCTGCTGCGGGCTTGGCCGGGGTGGGCTGGGCCTGCGGCGGTGTCTGAGGGTCGGGCATAAGACGATTATAACGCGTCCCCTGCTAGTCACTTGCATGCCAGATGGCAAAGAATCCTTGGTCCAGGGCCGATCGCGCGTTATGCTCAAAGTAGCTGTTCAGTCTCGTTGCGATCTGCAACACCTTTGCGATTCAGGTGAAAGAAAGGGGGAATCGCGATGCCGTCATTGGTTGTCATTTTTGGGAGGGACCGCGGGCGACACTTCCCGCTGGGAAGCGGCGCAGAAATCAAGCTGGGACGCAGCAGCCTGCTGCCGAATCACTTGAATGACCCGAGCATCTCGCGCGAACACCTGCAGTTTGTTCACCAGTCCCACAACGGCCAGTGCATGGCGGTGGACTTGGGCGCGCGCAACGCCACACGCATCAACAATAAGCGCCTGTTCCGAACGCAGGTCCTCAGGGACGGCGACCTGATTCAGATGGGCTACACGCTGCTCGTGTTTGTCCAGATCACGTTTGATGCAGGCACTTCGATCAACGACTTCCTGGAGATGTGCGAACACACCTACGCGAAGGACCTGGAGCGGATCCGCGACCACGGCGCGATCCACGTCGATCGAAGCGACCCGGGGTATCGCAGCGCGGGGAGCATGAGCGGCACGCTGCATATCAGCAACATCCTCGGCAAGCTGAAAGGGAAATAGCAGCAACAGCGATCTCCCTATTCGATAATCCTCCGCTGGCTTACATCGGTGGTTAGTTTTGACCCCGGATGTATTTGTTGGGATGCGCTTGATGTGATCATGCGCGAAGTGATCCGGCACCTCGCCCCAATCACCCTGCTGCATAAGTTCCAACGGCTGGATCCAGCCCTTAAACCGTTGTGCCCGGCTTCAACTGCGCAATGACGTCGAGCATATCGTGAACCTGGTCCGGCCCGGTCAGGCGGTACTCGGCGTCGGTCGTGCCGGGCCCGACCTTGATCGTCACCGCACCCATCTTGCGGTGCCGGTGCATGGTTTCATCGGTCTGGTCGTCGCCGATGCACAGCACCGCGTCGTAGTCGTGCTCATGGATAAAGCGTTCGACGGCCATGCCCTTGTTGATCTGCTGGCTGGAGACCTCGACGATTTTTTTGCCGTGCGCGATGGCGGCGGGGACGTTGGCGATGGCTTCCTTGAGGTGGCCGATGAGTTCGATGGCCTT
The DNA here is from genome assembly GCA_019634195.1 of Phycisphaeraceae bacterium. Taxonomy (GTDB): domain Bacteria; phylum Planctomycetota; class Phycisphaerae; order Phycisphaerales; family Phycisphaeraceae; genus JAHQVV01. The sequence goes on from JAHQVV010000006.1 coordinate 4,708, forward strand.
CCACTGGCCAAACTCCGGGTCGGCGGCGCGGTAGTGCCAGACCAGGGCCGAGCGTTTCTGCTCGACGTGCGAGCCGGGCGTCGAGGCGGCGTAGAGATCGAACACCTCGCGCACCGTCGGCATCCACTCCAGATCCGCATCGCCGTTGAGCAGTTCCGGCTCCTGCCCGGGCTTCGTAAAGGTGTATCCGTGCTCGCCGACCAGCGTGAAATTGAATCGGCCTAAGTGTTTTTGCAGGAAGTCGGCCTTGCGGCCGCTGACGACGTAGATGTCCAGGTCCTCGCGTTCGCTGAGTTTCTCGAGAATCTCGATGAGCCGGGGCTGAGGCGTCGCCTTGGCGGGGTCGAGCGTGAAGCCGCGGAGCGTGCCGTCGTAGTCGAGGAACAGCGCCTTCTTCTTAGGCGAAGCCGCGAAGGGCTTGAGGGCCTGATCATCCATCCGTTTCACCTCGTCCCGCGTTGCATCGCCGGTCGAACGGACCAGCGAGGCGATGAACCTTCTTGCCCACCACTTGCTGTCGTTGTCGATGACGAGCCTGCGCATCGGCTCCATGAGCTCGCGTTTGTGCTGATCATCCATGTCCAGCGCCTCGCCAACCGCCCAGGCCATGCCGTCGATGTCGTAGGGGTTGACCATGACCGCGTTGAACAATTCCTTGGCCGCGCCCGCGAACTCGCTGAGGATCAGCACCCCGCCGTGGTCTTCCTGGCAGGCGATGTACTCCTTGGCGACCAGGTTCATGCCATCGACCAACGGCGTAACCATCGCGACATCGGAGATCGCGTACAGCGCGCAGAGTTCTTCAATCTTCACCCCGCGGTTGATGAAGTGCACGGGGATGTTGCTGATCGTGGCGTACTGGCCGTTGATCCGGCTGACCGCCAGCTCGATGTTTTCCTTCAGCGTCGCGTACTCGCCGACGTCCTCACGCGAGGGCACAGCGATCAGGATAAACACAACGTCGTCCCGCCGATCGGGGTTGAACTCCAGGTATTTCTCGATCGCCTCGAGCTTCTGGGGAATGCCCTTGGAGTAGTCGAGCCGCTCGACGTTCAGCACGATGCGCTTGTTGGCGTAGTCGGTCAGGAAGCGCTGCTTGCATTCGTTGAAGCGCTCCGAGCCGAGCTCCTGCTCGAACCCCGACCAGTTCATGCCGATGGGGAAGACGTCGATATGCGTCTCCGCATCGTCGTGACGGATGGTGTAGACGTCCGACTCGCTGCCGGTCAGGCGGAGTACCGCCGAACGGAAGTGGCGCAGGTAGCCGAAGGTGTGGAAGCCGACGAGGTCCGCGCCGAGCAGGCCCTCGAGTAGCTCCTGTCGCTTGGGGTGGCAGCGGAAGATTTCATACGAGGGGAACGGGGTATGCAGGAAGAACCCGATGCGAAGGTCCGGCCGACGCTCGCGCAGCATCTTCGGCAAGAGCATCAGGTGGTAGTCGTGGACCCAGACGAGGTCGCCCTGCTTAGCGGCGTCGCACACCGCGTCGGCGAAGCAGGCGTTGATGCGTTCGTAGGCCTTCCACCACCGGTGCTGGTAGTTGAAGTAGGTCTGGTTGTAGTGCAGCAGCGGCCAGAGCGAGGAGTTCGAGAAGCCGTGGTAGAAGTCGGCGATCTCCTCTTCGGAGAGAAAGATAGGGTGGTAGCCGAACTCGGATTTGAGACGTTCAGAGAGGTTGCCCTGCTCGTTTTCTTCCGCCGCGCCGCCGGGCCATCCGATCCATTGGAGGTCGAAGTCGCCCCCCCCGGATTTCTGGATGCCCTCGAGCGCAGAGACAAGCCCGCCGGAGGATTTAACAAACCGGCCACTGTCGATACGGACCGGCAGGCGGTTGGAGACGTTGATGATACGGTTGGTCGTTGGTTGTTCTGACATCAATCCATTTCTTGTCAGACGGTCGAATAAGCTTTCACCATAGACTGATCGGCATTGCTTCTCAAGCCAAACCACAAACAACTAGCATGTCGTCATGCCTGATCAAGCATTAAACCATACCTTGCCCGCGCTGGTAACCGCCGAAGACGGCACAACCGTCTGGTCGCAACGCGGCTGGCCAATAGAAGCACGCGGCGGCATGCTGCTGAGCCAGCGTATCGATTGCTCCTCGCTGAGATTGCGGGCGAGCGAGCCGGGCTATCAGGCCGACTGGCACGTCGCGGGGGACCCGACGCTGATCATCGTGCGGGCGGGCCGTCTTCGGATCACCCTGCACGACGGCGGCGAGCGCGACTTCGGGCCGGGCGACGCGTTTATTGCGGCGGACCATGTGCCCGACGGCCAGGGCTTTGACCACGCGTTGCACGGCCACCGCGCGAAGGCCGTTGGCGATAACCCCATTGAGGCGGTCCATATCAAACTGGCGGCGAACGAAGGCTAAAATCTCTCACGATGACGACGCCGCAAAAATCGCTGCGCTGGCTGGAGATGCTCGTCCTGTTCGGCGGGGGGCCGACACTGCTATGGCAGTTCCCCGGCATCCTCGGCGGGTCAAGGCTGTTCCTCTTCCTCTGGATCGTCGGGCTGCTCTGTGGCATCGGGCTGTTCTTCGACAAGAAATTCGACCGCAAAAAACTGTGGAACGCCAAAGCGGTGATGCCCGCGATGGGCTGGATCGTCGGGCGATGGTTGGTGTGCTGTATCGTATTGACCGCGCTGTTTGGCTTGCTGTCTGGGCGTGTGTTGCCAGGCCTCTCGCTGGCGGTACCGACTGGATTATTCTCGATTTTTGATCGTGAAGAGTTGCCCTGGTTCCTGCCCTTGTTGATCACCTTGTTTTACCCGTGGGTATCGGTCTACCCGCAGAACCTGCTGTGCCGGGCATTCTTCTGCCAGCGGTACCGCCCGATCCTCGGCGGGGGCTGGGGGCTGATCCTCGTCAACGCACTCGCGTTCTCCTACATCCACGTCATGTTCAACAACTGGGTCGTGCTGCTGCTGACCTTCGTCGGCGGGATCATCTTCACCCGCACGTACCTCAAGTCACGCTCGCTGCTGCTCGCGACCATCGAGCACGCGCTGTACGGGCTGTTCTGCTTCTACCTGGGCATCGGCGTGTTTTTGCTGTACGGCGCGTCGGACTAACGATCACGCCGAGAAAACGAACAACATCGCTACGCCCGTAATCGTGATCAGCGCACCGAGCACGGCGCGGGGCGAGATGCGCTCGCCAAGCATCGCCACGATGGGCAGCACAAACAGCGGGCTCGTGGATAAAAGCGTCGCCGCGATGCCGGCCTTGTCGGCGTGTTTGGCAGAGATCTGCATCAGCCAGATGCCCATCACGGTGCCGAGGAGGAGCGCGACAAAGAACATGATGCGCGTTTGTGTCTTGGATGGATGGGCCGGGTGGTGGTGGTCTTGCCCGCCAGAGTTTTTCAGCCAGCGGTCCATCGGGAGGAAGGCGACAAGGATCAGCGAGCCCGCGAACAGGCGCAGCCAGGCGCTGGCCGCGGGCGTCATCCCGCCGGGCAGGAGGATGTGGCGTGATAAGAGGTAGCCGGAGGCTTGGCAGGTCGCGGCGCCGATACCGTAAATAACGCCGAGTAGATCGACGTGGCCATCGGATTGGGCGGTGTTGCGCTCGGCGATGACCCACGCGACCCCGCCACAGGTCAGCGCGATGCCAGCCAGTTGCAACCCCGACAACGGCTCGTGCATCAGCGCCCAGGCGATAAGCACCGTGATCACCGGGTTGATCGTGAACAGCAGCAGCATCCGCCGAGCGCCCATGCGGTTGAGCCCGGCGAAGAAGAGTGTGTCCCCCAAGCCGATCCCGACCACACCACTAAACGCCATCAGCGCCAACTTGCCCCACGACATCGACCACGGCTGGTTTCCGAACGCAAACCAATCCACCACAAGCACGGCCGACAAGATCACCACCGCGATCAGCCCCTTGGTCATGTTCAGCATGACCGGCGGCATGACGCGCCCGACCCGCCGATACAACACCACAGACACCGCCCAGAACACCGCCGCCACCGTCGCGGCGATCAAACCCCATGTGGCGTAATGGCTGGATGTGCTGGCAAGCATTGGGGCGATGATGATAGTGCTTTCCCGATGACAGATCGTTGGGTCGATTAAAAGTTGTAAATTCAAGGCCTACTGATATGATGGCTTACACAGCCTTGGCGTCGCATCGACAGGCTTCAAATCGACGCCCCACCACCACATATGCCAGACCCAAGAATCCGTCGGGAGATCGCCGTGCGAGCCGCGGCCCTCATGTACGCGCGCGAAGAATCGGAGTACCTCACCGCCAAACGCAAGGCGGCGCGACAACTCCGCATCGACTGGAAGTACTCACCCAAAGACCTGCCTTCTAACGCGGAGATCCGTGAGCAGGTGCTGCTGCTGGCCAACATGCTCGAAGGCGATCAGCGAGGCGAGGACCTCCGCGACATGCGCTTGCTAGCCTTCCGAATCATGCGCCTGCTCGAACCGTTCCGACCACGGCTGATCGGCTCGACGCTCACCGGCCATGTCCGCAAGGGGTCAGACATCGACCTGCATGTCTTCACCGACCACCTCTCCGCCATCACGGATGTGCTCGACGACCACTTGCTGTCCTACACGATCGAACAGAAGAATATCTCCAAGTTCGGCAAGTCCAACGTCTACACACACATTCACCTCGAAGCGACATACCCGATCGAGCTAACGGTCTACACCCGAGCCGAGCACCGTACTATTTTCCTTAGTTCCATCACAGGCAAGCCGATCGAGCGAGCCAATCTGACCGAGCTCGAATCCCTGATCGCGCAGTGGTACCCGGAAGTAGACACCGACGCAGAAGGCCTCGGCTTCGATGACCAGCCCATCGACGCCGAGATGCTCCGGCTGCTGCTTGCGCCGCTTGAGGCCGTCAAACAGAACCCGGCGTACCACCCCGAGGGCGATGCGTTGTACCACAGCCTGCAGGTATTCGAGTTGGCGCGTTCCGAGCGCGAGTGGGATGTGGAGCTATGCCTCGCCGCACTGGTGCATGACGTGGGCAAGTGCCTGGACCCTACGGACCACGTCGGCTCGGGGATCGAAGCATTGCAGGGCCTGGTCAGCGAACGCGTCCTCACGCTGGTGGCCTACCACATGCAAGCCCACGAATACCGCGCGGGCACACTCGGGTCTCGCGCCCGAAGACGCTTTGAGCAACTCCCCGATTATGAAGACCTGCTCCTGCTCAGTGAGTTGGACCAGGCCGGCCGTCGCAGAGGGGCCGTGGTCTGCTCGCTCGATGAGGCACTTGACTGGCTATCCCTTGCCGACCAAGTGTAGCTGGAACAACGCCCGATAATCCCGTCGCCTTGGAATACGGTTCATCGTCGGGGCCCGCCGATTGAAGGGGTGGTGGAGGACTCGCAAGGAGCACGGCCATGGCACGGATGACAATGGGACAATGGCGGCAACGACTCGGCGACGCGGTTTCGTTGGAGCAAGCCCCCAAGCAGTTCGGGCTCACATCGATGCAGATGCTCCGAGCGGTGAAGACCGGCAAGGTCCCGCTGCACACCTTCCGCGCTGCCGACGGCCGCACCTTCCGCATGGTCAAGACCCGCGACCTGCAGGCCTACCAGGCCCGGCAAGGCAGCGCCGCTGAACAAGCGATGCCGAAGTCGGGGACGGCACCCCAGCCGCAGATCACGATGGACGGCATGAAGGCCGCCTTCCGCAAGATGGCCGAATCCTAAGCGTGTCGCCAGATAAGGCATCAGCCATCCAAGCAACACTAAATCAGCCTTTCTTCGTAACAGTATGACCGTTAAAATGTCTGCTTAGGTTAGGTAGCTAAGCAATCAGCTATACCGCATCCCAGCAGGCAGAAAAGACCGAATGGATCACAGAATGAGAGCAATCATCGGGCTAATCGCCCTTACCTGCCTTGCGTATACGGCCGCGGCCCACGACACCAGCGGAGCCCGGCATTGGGAGATCGCCAGCCCCGACCCCGACAGGGTCTTCCTGACGTTCCACGGCGACCCGGCGACATCACGGGCCGTCACCTGGCGCACCGACGAGAGTGTCGAGCAGGCCTACGCCGAGATCGCACCCGCTAGCCCCGGGTCGGGGTTCTCAGACCGCGCCAAGCGACACGAGGCGAAGACCCAGCCGCTGACGCTAGAGAAAGACAGCAAGGCCAATAACCGCACCACCCACTACCACTCGGTGGTCTTTGATGAACTGGAGCCGGATACGCTCTACGCCTACCGTGTTGGGAGCGGTGGGCGATGGTCCGCGTGGATCCAGTTCCGAACCGCGTCGGACAAAGCCGAGCCTTTTCGCTTCTTATATTTCGGCGATGCGCAGAACGATGTGCATAGCAAGTGGTCGCGCGTGATCCGCATGGCCCACCGCACCGCGCCCGACGCGTCGTTCGCCATCCATGCCGGCGACCTGGTTAACGCGGCTCATGCCGACCGCGAGTGGGCGGAGTGGATGACCGCCGGCGGGCACCTGCACGCGGAGACGACCGGCGTGCCCGTCACCGGCAATCACGAGTACAAAGGAAAACTCGCAATGCAGTGGCGGCCCCAGTTTGCGCTGCCCGTCGAAGACAGCCTGCCCGAGCAACTGCACGAGACCGTGTACAGCTTCGCCTATCAGGGCGTGCAGGTCATCGTGCTCAACTCTATTGCAAAAATCGAAGAACAGACGGCGTACCTCGAACAAAAACTCGGCGAGGGCGATTACCGCTGGCGTGTCGTGACGTTCCACCACCCCGTCTTCGCGCCAAGCCGTGGGCCGAAGCAAAGCAAAACGCGCGACCATTGGAAACCGATCCTGGACAAGATGGATGTTGACTTGGTGCTGCAGGGACACGACCACACCTACGCCCGCGGGCAGACGCCGAAGCTGTCGGTCGATGGCGAGCCCGGAGAGGCGCTGGGCACGATGTACGTGACCTCGGTCAGCGGACCGAAGATGTACGGGATCAACCGCGAGGGCCTGGATGCCTTTGAAGAGCAGTTCGGGCTGGTCACGACCAAGACAGGCAAGAACACCCAGTTCTTCCAGGTGATCGACGTCAACGACGGCCGGCTGGAGTACCGGGCCTACACCGCGACCGGCTCGCTCTACGACGCGGTCGCCATCGAGAAGGACCAACAGGGCAACAAGAAACTCATCGAAATCCCCGCCGACGAGTAGCAGGCCTAAAACCTACGCGGCGTTCGACCCGCGCCTGCAGGCCGAGGCACACGCCGATATTCTGTGCGGCATGAAAGTTAGTCTGCACTGGCTCAATCGCTTGCTCGAACCCGCCATCGATATCGACGAGACCGAGCGCCTGCTCACCGCAGGCGGCTTCCCCGTCGAAGACACCGAGGCGGTCGGCGACGACACGATGATCGACGTCGAGGTCACGTCCAACCGGCCGGACGTGCTCAGCCATGTCGGGGTCGCCAGGGAGATCGCGGCACGGAGTGAACACACGCTTAACACCCCGGCGTGTGACCCGCCCGCCGAAGCGGGCTCGGCCGTCGATGCGCTCGCGTCGGTTGAGAACGAAGCCCCCGACCTCTGCACGCTCTACACCGCGCGTGTCATCACCGGCGTGAAGGTCGGCCAGAGCCCGGACTGGCTGGTCCAGGCCCTCGAGGCCGTCGGCCAACGCTCGGTCAACAATATCGTCGATATCACAAACTTCGTCCTGCTCGAGCTGGGACAGCCGCTGCACGCGTTCGACCTCGCCAAACTGGCGGGAAACAAGGTCATCGTCCGCAAAGCGACCAAAGACGAACGCTTCGAGGCGATCGACCACAGCAGGCACAAGCTGCAGGACGACATGCTCGTCATCGCGGACGGGGACAAGCCCGTCGCGCTTGCCGGCGTCATGGGCGGGGCCGATTCGGAGGTCACCGACACGACGACCGGCCTACTGATCGAGTCGGCGATGTTCGACGAGTTGGCGGTCCGCCGCGCGAGCCGGAAGCTCAAGCTGTTCAGCGACTCGTCGTTCCGCTTCGAGCGAGGTGTCGATCCGCTGGGCGTCGAAAAAGCCAGCCAACGCTGCTGCGAACTCATCATGGAACTGGCCGGCGGCACGCTGGCCCAAGGCGTCATCCGTGTCGGTCAGGACGATCCCTCGCCGGCCGTACTGACCCTGCGCACGCAGCGGACGCGTGACCTCTTAGGCATCGAGCTGAGTGCGAATCGCCAGGCCGGGCTGCTCGAAGCGCTCGGTATTCAAACCAATGTGGACGACGAACAACTCACCGCCACCATCCCCAGCTACCGCCTGGACCTTGCCCGCGAGATCGACCTCATTGAAGAGATCGCCCGGCAGCACGGCCTGGCTAACATCCCGACGAACGAGAAAATCAACATCGTCGCCCACCACCCACAGGACAACGTCGAGGCCAAGCGTATCATCGTCGAGACACTCGTCGCGCACGGCTACTACGAGACGATCACCCCTTCGCTGATCACCAACGACCACGCCAAGGCCTTCGTCGATGCGGACGCCGCCGCGACGCTCGTTGGCGACATGCGCCGTGCGGACAACACGCTCCGGCCGTCACCGCTGCCGAGCCTGCTGAGCTGCCGCAAGCTCAATCAGGACGCGGGCAACGCAGGCGTCAAGCTCTTCGAGCTGGCCAGCGGCTGGCAGAAGGACGACGGCTCGATCTCCGAGCAGCGCAGCCTCACCCTGCTCCGCGATGCCGGCGACGGGCAACAAGCCCTGCGCGAAACACGCAGCACGATCGAAGAAACGCTCACGGCCTTGGCCGGCGAGCAAATCGCCGCCAGCGGTGGCATTGTGATCACCCCCGCCGAGATTGAGGGCTACGCGACCGCCGCCGCGATCGTGCTCAGCGGGACGCCCCTCGGCGTCTTCGGCGTGATCGACAAACCACTCGCCGACCGCTTCGGCCTGCAGACGCAGCTCATCGCGGCGCAGCTCGACCTCGATTCTCTCATCACGCTCTACCCGCCCAAGCACGAGGCCGGCGAGCTGCCCAAGTACCCCGCCATCGAACGCGACCTGTCCGTCGTCGTCGACGAGGCCACGCCCTGGCAACAGATCGCCGACACGATCGCGACCGCCAACCCCGCCCTGCTCGAGTCCGCCGATTTCGTCGGCACCTACCGCGGCAAACAGGTCGGCAAGGGCAAAAAGTCTGTTACCCTCCGTATGCAGTTCCGGGACCCCGTGACCACTTTACGACACGATCAAGTCGATCCACAGGTGGAAACCGTAGTCAAAGCGCTTGGCGAGAAGGTTGGCGCAGAGTTACGAGTGTAAAAAATTGGAACTATCTAACCTCATCTCAGCTATCGAATGAGATGCGATCCCGGGCTGTAGCCACCGTAAGAATCACCATAGTATGCGCTAGTTGCAATCAAATTTTGATCAAAATCGATACTTATAAAAAGCCCATCGATGTCCCATGTACCACGAACACGATGTATGTAATCATCGATTCCAATCAAGCGATAATCTTCCGGCCAGCGGATAGATAAACGCGCATCACTAAGAGCGCTTGCAATTTCTCGATAAGTCAGTTTACTATCTCCCTGATTTATCTCGTGCATCAAATCATATAGCTTATTCCGAAGTAGTCGTTCATTCTCACGGAACTCAACTTCGGTCACGACCAGTGGTTTTTTAACCACAGAAGTGTCCACAACATTGTCTTGACAACCACCGATCGCGATTAATATAAGAAAAACTGGCAGGGGTTGGCGACAGATTTTCATTGTTTAAATTCACCGCCCGAACATCTGCGTGTAGTGCTTCTGTTCTTGGCCCACGGCGATGCGTTTGTGGCCTTTGCCCATCATGTTCTTGAGGTGGCCGGGGCTGCGCCACCAGCCGATGGTCACGGCCATGCCGTCGCGGTAGCCCGCGGCGATGTTCTCGCCTGAGGCGGAAGTACCGAAGTTCTTGGCGCGGTCCCAAGGCGTCGTCTTGCCCTCGACCGGCGAGTTGTGGGCGAAGAAGTTGTGCTTGATCATGTCGTTGCTGTGGTCACGGCTGCACGCGACGAGCTTCATGTCGATCGCGAGCGGGTTGAGCCCAAGGATCATCCGGCGGCGGTTCGCCTCGTCGATCGCGGTGGATTCGTCGGCCGAGAGGTCTTCACGGTACTTCACGTTGTTGGCGACGATCTCCGCTTCCTGCTTGGTCGGCGCGAGGGCGTAGAGGATCGCGGCCTGGTCGACCCAACCCAGGTCGTTGCCCCGGCCTAATTGCTGGCGCATCTTGCCGAGCTGCGCGTTAGCCTTGAGCAGTTCGTCGGGCGTGACCGCGATGAGCTTTTCAAGTTTTTCGAAGACGGGGTCCAGTTCTTGGGGGATGCGCTGCTTGGTCGCGTCCTGCACCTCGTCGATGATCACGCGGGCTTGGCTGCGGAGCGAATCGACCTGCCCCTGTGTGGCCTTGCGACGCTTGTCGGCGATGAGGGTCTGCGCGGTGCGGCGGGCCGAGCCGAGGTAGCTCTGATAAACGGTTTTGAGGCGGGACTGCTCTTCGAGGCGGGCCTGGTGCTCGGCCTCGACCTTAGCGGCGGCCTCGGCCTCGCGCTGTGCGATCTGTTCGAAGGCCAGCTTGGCGATGAGCGTCACCTCGTCCTGGCTCTGCGCGAGCGTAGGCAGGGACAGGCCCGTCAACAGACACAGCGCGATAAGCCAACGAGAAATTTTGCCGATATACATTGTGTAGCTCCGTAATACAAAGGTAGGACGCGAGTTAACGCGGCTTCCTCTTATACTATCGGCAACCGCCGGCTGTTCCCAGACCCGCCGAAAAAACTTTTGTCTCCGCCCTTTGTGACCGCCCTGACCGGAGAGCCCTTTGCCCCAGACCCCCTGCCCCTACTGCGGCCATCCCCACGATTCATCGGATGTTGGGCGTTGCTCGAGCTGCAACGGCTTGTTCGAACCGCTGAGCCAGATCGCGACACAGCTCGCGATGGGGCCCTGGTACGTGCGAGACGAAGACCGGCCGTTCATGCCCGGGTTCAACGAGGCGATCCTCCGCCAGCAGGTCGCCACGGGGCGGATCACCGCGAACACGATCCTGCGCGGCCCGACGACCAACCAGTTCTGGGCCAACGCGGCGGACACGCCGGGCGTGTCTCGGCTGATGGGCACCTGCCACTCCTGCCACCAGGCTGTCGAGCCAACAGACACCACCTGCCAGTTCTGCAAGGCCGACCTGTCGCTGCCCGACGATGTTGATGCCCTGGGCTTGCGATACACGACCGACGAACAGCGCACCCAAGCCCAGAAGGACGTTGCCCAAGCCCGCACCAAGCCGGTCTCCAAGCCCACGAATAAGCCCACCCCGAGGCCCGAGGGTGGGCCGGTGATAAAGGGTTCGACCGTGGTTTCCCCGGACCAGTTGAAGCCCGTCAAGCCCACCGCGCCTGCGCCAGAGGCCGAGCAAGCTGCGCCGCAGGGCGAAGAGAGGCACGAAACGTACGACGGCGGCAACGACCTGGCCAGCGAGCTTGCGGAAGATGTCTGGCACGCCGGGCCCGCGCCGTCGCGCCGTCGCAGAAAGAAAAAAGGTGCCGACCCGCTGGTGATCGGGATGGGGGTGGTGCTGCTCTGTGTGGTCGCGCTGGGTGGGTTCATCCTGCTCACCAGCGGCACACGGGCAGAAGACGACAAGCAAGACGAACAGGTCGAGGCCCCGGCGACCGAACGCGACAGCGTCGCGGTCTCGCAGATCAGTGTGCCGGCCCTGGCCGTGTACGAGCGCCTGGTGCCAGAAGACATCCCTGCCGAGTTCGAGGACCGCTACAAGAAGATCCGCCGACTGGCCCTGCAAGCCGAGGCAGACAAGAAAGCCGAGCGTTTCAACGAGGCCTTCGACGCGTACAAGGAGCTCGGCGAGCTCGTGGCACCGCTCGAAAGCGACATCGCGCAGTGGCAGGCCAACGAGCTTGCTAAGCAAGAGATCAACGAACTACGTGAGCGGGTGTCGCGGCTTCAGCAGCAGGCGAAGCAGGCCGAGGCCGCGCGGTGGGCCGCGAAGCAGTGGCTGGAGGCCCAGGCCACTTGGGAAGCCGCGGACAAGCTGTTCACCTCCGCCAGCTATGTTGAGGCCGGCGAGATCTTTGTAGAGGCGGAGGCCGCGTACCTCGCCGCGGAAAACAAGGCCGGCGCCGGGCAGGCCGCCAACAGGGCACGCGGGGCGCTAAACGAAGCGATGCAGGCCAGCGGCTCGCAAGAAACGCTGCGGAAATTCGCCAACGAACAGATCGACACGATGCTGCGGCTGCGCGGCGAGGCGGACGGCCAGTTCAACGACCAGCAGTACGCCCAGGCCGAGCAGTCCTACAACAACGCACTGGATGCGCTCAACGACGCCAAGCAGATCGTCGAGATGGCGCGGTACCGCAAGTACTACGCGTTTGAAGCGGGCTACCAGGCGTCGGCATTAATGCTGAGTGCGGCGAGGGGTGACGGCGTCGATGCGACCGCGCAGAGCGCGCTGAAGGCACTCTTCGACAAGCTGCGCATCCTGCCCAACCCCGCCGCGGGGATCACGCCCGGCGACGATGTCGGATTCACCATCGCGATCAACCCGCTGGTAAACGACGCACGCGACGCGATCATCAAGCAGCACGGCGAGGCGGTCCAAGCCTGCTACCTCATCGGCTTCCACGCCAGCATCATCGACCAGACGCTCAAGACCATCGCCCTGACCGACGACCAGCAGAAACGCATCCACCAGTCGCTGGGCACCATCGAAGAGCAGGCACGAAAGGCCGGCTGGGACCTCAACCAGCTCCGCCCCCTCATCGAGCAGGTCCGCATCGCCAACCGTAAGGCTAAGCTCAAGAACGCACCCGAAGCCACCCGAGCCGCGTGGAAACGCATGCTCAACCCGATGCAATCCCGCTCGCAGGCCCCGCAATTGATGGACCCCAGCAGCAAACCCGGGGACATAGCGGATCCGGAGCTCTTCCCGACCCGTGGCTAGTCAAAGCCCGGAGTGCGTTAGACAAGACTAGACAAAACAACTGCCCGCGAACAAGACCGCGCTGAGCCAGAGGCCCCAGACGCTCAGGCGTTCGAGCCAGGGGTCCTGCTGCGTCAGCCAGTCGAGCTCCTGCTTGGTCTTCGCGTCGCGCGTCGGTTCATCGCCATCCAGGAGCGGACGCAGGCGCAGGCGGATCGACATCAGCAGGTCCTGATACACCCACAGCCTGGCGCCAAAGGTCAGCACCGACACGATCATCGCGATAAAGATGAGCACGTTCTTCTGCCCATTGGCGGCCGCGATACCCTGCGCACCGATCAGCACGGCCAGCACAAGCAGCGCGTGGTGGTGCAACTCGGAGGTCTTGCCGATCGCGTCAAGCAGTTCACGGCGGCGGGCGGTGTCGGCGTGGTTGGGTTCAGGCATGGTGATCGCTCTACGAAGATGCTCGCGAAAGGGCGGGGCTCCTAATCTATTCGATATGCGCCCAGTAATTGCGGTTGACGATGCGCGTGATGTTACACTGGTGGCAGCCGACCATGTCGCCGATCTGACGGTGGGTGTACTTGCCCGTCGCGGCGAGCTTGCGGATGCGGCGGACCTTCTTAGCGGTCAGTTTCGCAAAGCCGTTGCGTTCACCTCGTGCAACATCGCCCCGCTCCAGGTTGTGCTGGTACAGGCCCTTGTGTGTGACCAGCTCGAGGTGGTCGGGGTTGACGCACTTGCGGTTGCCGCAGGTGTGCACGACGAAGCGTTTCTTGGGGATAGGGCCGACGCTCAGGAGGTACGACGCGCGGTGGGCCTTGATCTGCCTGCCGCCGGTGTTCCAGGCGGCGTAGCCGTCATTGTGCAGCGAGCCGACCCAGTCCCAGCAGCCGCCCTTACCGAAGGCCGACCACTCGTAGATATCATCGGCCGAAAGGATCTTTCTGATTTCGCGGGCGTTCATGCACGCAAGTATAAAAAAAGCCGTGGCATGATGCTGCGGCGGCGGCAAATCTTAACTATGAAACTTGATAAATAAACTCGCAAACCAGTCCGACACATTGGTCTCGGTCCCAAAGCGATTCGACGGGATAAGCTCCCGAGCCAAAGCCGGTGAAGCTCCGTGCCACTTGTATTCTCTGCCCGCCTGCAACCAAATCGAATAGTTCACACCCGTCTGGATAGGTCCCGAACTGAGTCTCGCCCAATCCTTCTTGTGCCGCTTCAGGTAACGCATCATGCCACGCTCTGTACTGCCCAATAATCACACCCCAAGAATCCACATCGACTTCGCCAACCTCTTGTGTGCGCAGCTCTTGAGTTCTACATAAACGGTCAATCAGAGACACACTGGCAATGCGTCGCTCACCGCCAAAGTCTTTGCCATTGACAAAGATACGATAGTTGCCGGGCCGCACAGCAAGCGTGACCCCCTCCTCTGGCCAAACGGTCCAGTGATCACAGATTGTGACTAAGCCAGAATCGAACTGAAGTTCTCCAACCAGCATCGGCCCGATTTCTTTGCCCGGCTGATTCATCAACTCCTCGTAGGAGATTGAAGCTTCTGGGTCGCGATCACGCTCGACAGATTGATCGAGCCATACTTGTGCTTCGTTACGCGTTGTGGGCATGCGTAAAGCATAATGCAAGGCTCACGCCGCGTCGGCGGCTTGGGCGTCGGCGGGCTCGCCTTCACTCTCGATCACGGGCACGTAGTCATCGCCCTCCTGCAAGACCCGGCCGCTGGTCGTGCGGATATCAGGCAGCGGGTTTTCCTCTAGGTGGATCGCCCAGGCCTTCTCGAGCTCTTTCTGCTTACCTTCGTCGAGCTTGTTGAACGCGGCGCGTCCCCGGCACTTGGGGAACCGCGAGCAGCTCAGCCACAGGCCGCGCTTCGAGTCGCGGACGTAGTAGTTCGCCTCGCCGCACTTCTCGCACTCGATGTCGCACTCCATCGGCGGGGGCTTGGGCAGCTCGACCGCGCCGGTCTTCGCGTTGAGCTTGACGATGTACTGCACGTCCGGGTAGCTCGCCGCGGCGAGGAACGGTCCGAAACGACCGGTGCGTTTGATCATCGGCAGGCCATCGCCCGCCGGGGGGGCGGGGCAGAGGATGTCGGTCTGCTCCGGTTCCATCGGCCGCCCCTTGGCATCGATCGGCGCGGCGTACTTGCAGGGCTCGGGCATCTCGTCGCTGAGCGCCATAAACGTCTTCTGGTCGTCCTTGGTCAGCTTGGTCCAGTTGACCTTCTCACTCTGATCGTCACTCATCACCTTCGGCCGGGCCTTGCCCTTGGCCTTGTGCAGGTACCACGTGCCGGGGTGCCCCTCGACGTCGACCTTGATCGGCGGGACGTTGAAGGCGGTGCAGGACAGGAACCGGCCATTGCGCCCAAACTTGTACTCGGTCGGGCTGCCACAGGTCGGGCACTTCAATTCATCGGGTGCGGGCTGGGTCTCGGCCTTAGCGTGCTTGAGGTTCTCGTGTGCGTGCTCGAGCGCATCCTTGAACGGGTCGTAGAACTCGTGCAGCGTCGCACGCCAATCCTTGTTCTCCGACTCGATCTCATCGAGGTGGGCCTCCATCTCACGCGTGTAGCCGACATCAAGGATCTTTGGGAACGCCGCAACGAGCATGTCGGTAACCACCTTGCCCATGTCGGTGGCTCGGAGACGCTTGTCGCGTGGCGTGACGGTCTCGACGTACTTGCGGTCCTGGATGGTCCCGATGATCGCGGCGTAAGTCGATGGTCGGCCGATGCCTTCCTCTTCGAGCTTCTTCTGCAGCGAGGCCTCGTTGAACCGGGCGGGCGGGCTGGTGAAGTGCTGGGTCGGCGTAAGGTCTAAAGGCCCGACGGGTTGGTTTTCTTCCAGCGGCGGGAGGATCACATCGTCAGCAGTCGGCAGCCCCATCACTTTAAGGAAGCCATCAAACACGAGCGTCCGGCCCGTCGCGCGGAACGTCGCGTCATTGGTACCGATCGTGACCGCGGTCGAGTCCCACTGCGCCGGAACCATCTGACAAGCGACGAAGCGTTTCCAGATCAGGTCGTAGAGCTTGAACTGCTCGTCGTTGAGCTTGTCGCGGATCGAGCCGGGCGTGATGGACACGTCGGTTGGTCGGAT
Organism: Phycisphaeraceae bacterium; assembly: GCA_019634195.1. Classification (GTDB taxonomy): domain Bacteria; phylum Planctomycetota; class Phycisphaerae; order Phycisphaerales; family Phycisphaeraceae; genus JAHQVV01. The sequence continues at coordinate 20,752 of JAHQVV010000006.1, forward strand.
CGCTTCGTGTGCTTCCTGCGCGTCCTTGTTAGACGACTTAAAGAAGTTGGGTTTCTCGGGCAGGTACTTGTCGCCGTACTTGGATTCGACGTGCGAGCGGACGGACGACAGCGCCTCTTTGGACAGGTGCGTCGAGTCGGTCCGCATGTACGTGATCAGGCCGGTCTGCCCGCGGGCGCCCTTGAGGTCGATGCCCTCGTAGAGCTGCTGGGCGACGCGCATCGTGCGTTTGAGCTGGAAACCGAGCCGGGTCGAAGCCTGCTGCTGCAGGGTCGAGGTGATGAACGGCGGGCTTGGCCGTGAGGTCGTGCGTTTGGTCTCGATAGACTTGATCGTGTAGTCGGGCGCGTTGCCGATACCGCCGAGGTACTTCACCTGGTCCTGCTGCGGCCCCTTGGCGTCTTCGTCGTGCTTCTCGACCGTCTCGCCCAGGTCAAAGCCGAGCGCCTTCGCGGCCTTGAGCGCAGCGGCGCGGTTGTCGGGCTTAAAGGCCTTGCCGCCGACCTCGACGAGCTCGGCACGCAGGCACTGCCGCTCGCTCAGCCAGGCGTTCTGCTCCTTGACGGTGCGCGGGTTCTCTTCCTCGCCGACGTAGAAGAAGTCGCGCCAGTCCTTGCCCAACGCGCCGGCCTTGCTCGCGTCTGTCGCGAAGACCGCGCCGATCCGCCAGTACTCGTCGGGGTTAAACGCCTCGATCTCGCGCTCGCGTTCAACGACCAGACGAGTCGCGACCGACTGCACCCGGCCCGCACTCAACCCGCCAGCAACTTTTTTCCAGAGCAGCGGGGACACCTGGTAACCGACGATGCGGTCGAGGATCCGCCTGGCCTGCTGGGCGTCGACGCGGTTGGTCTCGAGGGGGCGGGGCTTGTCGAAGGCCTTCTCGATCTCTTTCTTCGTAATCGCGTTGAAGACGACACGCTTGGCATCCTTGATCGGGTAGTCCAGCGCGTGAGCGACGTGCCAGGCGATCGCCTCCCCCTCGCGGTCGAGGTCAGTCGCGAACCAGACGTCTTCCGCCAGCTTCGCCGCCTTTTTGAGGTCGGTCACCGTCTTCTTCGAGTCGTCCATCACCTGGTAGGTGGGCTCGAAGTCTTTTTCGAGGTCCACGCCAGGGACAGGCGCCTTGACGCCCTTCGGGTTCCGTGGCGGCAGGTCGCGGATGTGCCCGACGCTGGCCATCACGAAGTAGTCTTTGCCCAGATATTTGTTGATCGTCTTGGCTTTGGTCGGCGATTCGACGATCACTAAGTGCTTGCCCTCAGCCTGTTTAGGGTCAGGCCCACGGCGACTACTCGACCGCTTGGTGGTCTTCTTCGTCGACTTCTTCTTGGTGGACTTCTTGGCCATGAGGTTGCTTTACGAACGGATATCGGCCCGGGTTCACGCCTCAGGCTTACCGGGGGATTCCGGGGGCGTACTTGGCGTCTATCGCCCGACGAGGGGGCGACACTTGAACCGGATCGAACGGTGCTGTCAAGTTCCCCGGTTCATATGCATGGCAAGAACGGCCTAAGCAGCACACCCGAAACAAGCCGTATCTTCAGGCAGCAGCCGCACGAAAACCCTTCCGATAACCGACAGCCGATGGTGTATCTTCTTACAAGCGCTAGCCCGTCTTATTTGCTCTTTATTGAACATATCCTGCCAGTAAACGTCTATAAGGACCGACCGAGCATCCCCTACACTGAAACAATCAGCTTTTGTCTTACCACGGAAATTGGTCCATGAATATCCCCCTGATCGCACGATTGATCATCACGTCGGCCATGCTGGCGCCTGCGACAACGCCGGCCCATGCCGACGGCAAGACCGCCATCCCCGCCGATCTCAAAGAGCGCGTCGAGGCCGACGGCTGGTCGCAACAGTGGCACGATGAACTCTACGACCACGAAGATGCGGCGGTCGGGGCGGCGTTGCGTCAGATGCTCCGGGCTAAGCGCGATGCCGCCGCGCTCGAGTCCGGCCTTGTCGCGCACGAATGGGGGGCGATGCAGCACCACGTGGGCACCTCCACCAGCGAGTTCGACCTGATCGGCGAGGACCAGTCGGACCTGCCGTCGTTCGTAAAGGTCTGGGCCGACCAGCCGATGCTCAGACCCCAAGTGATCCGGAAGCCGGTCCTCTACTTCTATACGAAGCAGCAGCGAAAGGTGAGCGTCACGGTTCGATTCCCCGAGGGGGTGCTGACGCAGTGGTACCCGGACGTCGGTTTTTTCTTGCCCCAACGAGACGACCGGGTTTGGCCGAAAGACCAAAAACCCCCAACGCCTCGCAACGGCACGTTGTCCTGGCGCGAGGTTGAGCTGAACCCGGGCACGGACAAAAGCAAATTCGCGGAGGTCGACAAGGACCACCCGTGGTGGCACATCGCCCGGGACACCGATGCGGTACCGGTGCGTGTTGTCAATCGGGACGGACGAGGCGCACAAAAACCTGAAGAAGTTGAGCGGTTCCTCTTCTACCGCGGGTCAGGCAACTACAAACCGATGGTGCTGCCCACGCGGAACGAGCCTGGCAAGGACCTTTCCGTAACGGTCCCGTTCTCGCAGATCGATCTGCAGGGCGTGTTCCTCGTGCGGGTTAACGACAGCGGCGCAACAATCGCTCACGCACCGGTCCTGCGTGCCGAGGCAACCATGGCGCTTGGCGGGCCCGGCCATACCAAGCCGACCACACAAGCGGCCGAGACGGCCAAGGCCCAGCTCATTGAATCCCTCGAGGCGGCCGGGCTATTCCCCAAAGAAGCAGCGGGCCTAGTCAAAATCTGGGGCGACGATATGTTCACCACGCCTGGCGAAAGGCTGCTATACCTGATGCCCTCCAACGAAGTCGAGCGGGTGTTGCCGCTGGACATCCAGCCTGCCCCGAACCAGGCCGTACGAACACTCATCGCTTGGGTCGAGCTGTCCACCCCGGAGGCCGAGAAGCAGGTCATGGACCTCGTGAAGAAGCTCGGCTCCGAAGACGAAAAAATTCGCAGCGCCGCAGACAAAGAGCTCCGGCGTCTCGATCGCTTCGCCGAATCGATCCTGCAGCGCCTGGCGGGTTCGACAACCAATCAGGTGGTGAAGCAGCGGATCGAACAGATCCTGACCGCCCTTGAGCAAGAACGCCGACAGGGCAAGGCACCCAAGACCCGCAACAACCCATAGGCCCACCATGGGCCTGACAATCAACCCGGCCTGGCGTAAGATCGGCCATCTATATAGACACGCCCTCAACGCCCCTATCGGGAGCCCCGATGCGACTGACCATCACGATCACACTCTTCCTGCTCGCCTGCCTGATGCTCACCCCATCGAGCCTGGCCGACCAGGACGCCCCCCCCGTCCTACCCGAGGGCGCGATCGTCTTTTCCAAGCCCAAGGCCGCGCTATACGACAAGCTGCTCGTCATCGATGAAAACGATTACTCCGGCGGCGGCTCGGAGGTCAAGAGCGACAAGCACCGCTTCCTGCACCTGCGCGTGGTGATCAACTACAAGCTGCCCGAGGATACGGATAGTATCAGCGTCGGCAGCGAGGACATCTACCTCGTGCAAGACGGCGGCAAGAAGCACCCATCGGTCGGTTCGTACGACGGCAACAAAGTGTTCTCCGACTGGGCCAAGGGGTTCTGGCTGCACTCTGGACGGAACCGACGCAACGAGATGGTAGACATCGTCTACGCGATCCCCGCCGACGCGACAGGCCCGTTCGCCCTGGTGGTCGGCGACTACAAAACGCTCCGCGTCGAGTTACCGAAGGGAGTCACCGAACCGCCGCACCCCGCGGACATGGTCGACGTCGAGGTCAAGTCAGTCGCCTGGGGTGATTCGGTGCCCGGCGAAACCATCCGCGTCGGCAAACAGGAGATCAAGACGACCTTCAGCGTCCCGGGCCGAAGGCTGCTGGCTGTCTCCATGCTGGCCCACGCCTTGGACTACAACGACAGCAACGGCAAGCAACTGAACTGGACCGACAAGCCGCTGTCCCTGCGCGACAAGCAGGGCAACCTCTACGCCTGCCACGGCAGCTTTGTCAACGGCCGCATCAATCACAATATGATGCACAGTTCTGAAGTGGGTAAAAAATCGACCAGCACCAAGACGCTCTTCTTCTCGCCGCCGGACGACATCGAGTCTTTTGAAGTACTCTGGCACGGCCGACCGGTAGCGAGCTACACGGTAAAGAACAACCGGTAACAACCCGCAAGGTCAATCAGCAAGGCCAATCGACCCCACTAAAGCATCGAGGGTTTCTTCAGGCGCAGCCTTGTAGCGTTCGCCCTCGATCCAGGCCGTGCCCGCGAACCGCTTAAGCCAGGTCCGCTGCTGCTTGGCGAAGCGGCGCGTAAGCACCTTGGTTTTCTCGAACGCCTCTTCGAGCGATGTGATCTTGTCGTCGCCGCCCTCCACCCACGCGAGCAGCTGCTTGTAGCCCAGCGCCTCACGGGCTTGATTCGGTGCCGGGGCGTGGTCCTTGATCACGATCGGTTCGAAGTGCCCCTCGTCGCGTAGCCGATTCGCCTCGTCGATCAACGACTCGCCATTGATGCACACCCCCGCCGCGAGTTCCGGATCGACTTTATCCGGGTAAAACATCGCCTTGACCCGCAAGTTGATCCGGGGGTTGATCGCCTCGGCCTCCCAACGCAGGCCGACCAGCATCGCGTCAAGGCCTTTGGATTCTTCGCCCGCCCACTCTGTCTGCAATTCGCTGATCGGCTTGCCAGTCAGCTCAAAGACTTCCAGCGCCCGCACGATCCGTTGGCGGTCCATCGGCTTGATCCGGCCCGCAGACGCCTTGTCCACCTCCATCAGCTTCATGTGCAGCAGCGGCGTCCCGATCCCGTCCAGCGATCGGCGGTAGGCGACGTCCTGCCCTGGGCCCTCGAACATCCCGTCGAGCAGTACTTTCATGTAGAGGTTCGTCCCACCAACGATGATCGGCCGACGGCCGCGCGATTGGATCTCGTCGATAGCCTGGTATGCGCGACCTAGCCAATCGTGCACCGTAAAACGCTGGGTCGTCTCCGCGACATCAATCAGATGGTGCGGAGCGCGCTCGCGCAACGACAAATCGGGCTTGGCCGTGCCCGCGTCCAGTTTGCGGTAGACCTGGAACGCGTCGGCACCAATAACCTCGCCGCCCAGCCGCTCGGCCAACGCCACAGCGAGGTCGCTCTTGCCCCCCGCCGTCGGCCCGAGGATCACAATAGGTTTGTCATGCGTCACGCAGGGGATTGTACGCCCCCGGATCGAAAGCCCCCGCCCGGTCTGCTAGGATGATCCATTCGAACGAAATACTGCGGCGCCGACGCTGTCTTCGACCCTGAGGCTCAGACCCGAAGAAAACCCGGCGAAGCGTCTGGTACCCACGAAATAAAAAGACGGAACCCTGACATGACCACCCCCGCCGACCCCTTCAACGCCAAGACCACCCTCGCCACCCCGCTCGGCGAGCGCACCATCTACAAGCTCGACGCCGTCGGCGACGTGACCTCGCTGCCCGTCTCCATCCGCGTGCTGCTCGAAGCGGTGCTCCGCAAGTGCGACAACTACATCGTCACCGAGGACCACATCAAGGCCTTGGCCAACTACAACGCCAAAACCGTCGGCGAGACCGAGATCCCCTTCAGCCCCGGCCGGGTCGTGCTGCAGGACTTCACCGGCGTCCCCGCAGTGGTCGACCTCGCTGCCATGCGCGCCGGCCTGGTCCGCATGACCGGTAACGAAGCCGATGCGACCAAGGTCAACCCGCTGGTGCAATGCGACCTGGTCATCGACCACTCCGTCCAGGTCGATGCCTTCGCCTCCGATGTCGCGCTCACGATCAACTCTGAAAAAGAATTCGAGCGCAACGGCGAACGCTACACCTTCCTCAAGTGGGGCCAGCAGGCTTTCGACAACTTCTCCGTCGTCCCCCCCGCCACCGGCATCGTCCACCAGGTCAACCTCGAGTACCTCGCCAAAACCGTCTGGGACGATGGCACAAGCCTCTTCCCCGACTCGCTCGTCGGAACCGACTCGCACACCACCATGATCAACGGCCTAGGCGTCGTCGGTTGGGGCGTCGGCGGGATCGAAGCCGAGGCCGTCATGCTCGGCCAGCCGATCTACATGCTCATCCCAGAAGTCGTCGGGATGAAACTTACCGGCAAACTCAACGAGGGCGTGACCGCGACCGACATGGTCCTCCGTGTCACTGAGTTGCTCCGCGAACACGGCGTCGTCGGCAAGTTCGTCGAATTCTATGGCCCCGGCCTCGCTTCCATGCCACTCGCCAACCGCGCGACCATCGCCAACATGGCCCCCGAGTACGGCGCGACCATCGGCTTCTTCCCCGTCGATGACGAGACCCTCAAGTACATGCGACTCACCGGCCGAGACGAAAAACTCATCGACACCGTCGAGCAGTATTGCAAGGAAAACCGCTTCTGGCGCGATGAATCCGACAAGATCGTCTACACCGATGAGCTCGAGTTGGACCTATCCACTGTCGAGCCCGCGCTCGCCGGACCTAAGCGCCCGCAAGACCGCATCGACCTCAGCGACATGAAACCGCAGTGGGATAAGACGCTCGCCAGCTTCAAGCCCGACGATGCTGGCGGCACCGCCCTCGCCACCCAAGTCGAAGTCACCTACGAAGACGAAACCTTCACCCTCGAAGACGGCCACGTCGTCATCGCGGCGATCACGTCGTGCACGAACACCTCGAACCCCGAGGTGATGGTCGCCGCAGGCCTCGTCGCGCGAAAGGCCAACGCGTTGGGCCTCAAGCGCAAGCCTTGGGTCAAGACCTCCCTCGCACCCGGCTCCAAAGTCGTCACCGAGTACTACGACAAGGCTAACCTCTCCGACGACCTCGATGCGCTCGGCTTCCAAACCGTCGGCTACGGCTGCACCACCTGTATCGGCAACTCCGGCCCGCTGCCCGACCCGATTTCCAAGGCCATCAACGAAAACGACGTCGTCGCAGCATCAGTGCTCTCAGGTAATCGGAACTTCGAAGGGCGCGTTTCACCAGATGTGCGCACAAATTACCTTGCCTCACCGCCACTCGTCGTCGCGTACGCGATCGCGGGGACGGTGGATATTGACCTGCAGAATGATGCGCTCGCGACGGACAAGGACGGCAACGATGTCTACCTCAAAGACATCTGGCCGACTCAGCAAGAGGTCCTCGACCTCGTCGCGTCGTGCGTGACGCGTGAGCAGTTCGAGACCGAGTACGCCGACGTCTTCAAGGGCTCGCAGGAGTGGCGAGACGTCCAGAACCCCACCGGCAAGCTCTACGCCTGGGATGAAAAATCGACCTACGTCCAGGAGCCCCCGTTCTTCCAGGGCCTGTCCCCCGACCCCTCCCCTATCGCCCCCATCGCCGGCGCCCGCGTCCTCGCCAAGCTCGCCGACTCCGTCACCACCGACCACATCTCACCCGCCGGCGCCATCAAGTCCGGCACACCCGCCGCGGGCTACCTCGACGCCAACGGCGTGCCCAAGTCCATGTACAACTCCTTCGGCTCGCGCCGGGGCAACGACCGCGTCATGACCCGCGGCACCTTCGCCAACATCCGCGTGAAGAACCAACTCGCCCCAGGCACCGAGGGCGGCTTCACCGTCGACTTCACCGGCCTGCCCGCCCAAGACACCTTCACCGCCATCCCAGCCGACGCCCCGCAGACCGGCGTCGGCGACGCGCCCGTCCGCTACATCTACGACGCTGTGCAGAACTACAAGCAGGCCGGCACCCCGCTCGTCGTCCTCGCCGGCGTCGACTACGGCATGGGCTCGTCCCGCGACTGGGCCGCCAAGGGCACCTACCTCCTGAACGTCAAGGCCGTCATCGCCAAGTCCTTCGAACGCATCCACCGCAGCAACCTCGTCGGCATGGGCGTGCTCCCGCTCACCTTCGCCGATGGCCAGGACGCCGCCTCCCTCGGCCTCGACGGCACCGAATCCTTCGACATCGCCGTGGATGACAACGTCGAGCCCCGACAAGATATCCAAGTCACCGCGACCAAAGCCGACGGCTCCAAAATCGAGTTCACCGCGCTCTGCAGAATTGATACCCCGGTCGAGGTCGATTACTACCGCAATGGAGGTATTCTACACACCGTGCTGCGTAATATGGCGAAAGGGTAGGCGCCGGCCTCCCCCCGTGAGGGGGGAGGGGTTTCAAGGCCGCTACAAAGAAAGTAAAAACGCTCTAATAAAATCCTAGCCGACTTCGCATCCCATATTCATTCATCGCCGTGCTAAACGCAGTATTTTTGAAGGCATGAATAAGTTCCTTCTAACTTTCGGCACTCTTTTACTTCCCACCCTCTTCGTGACCGGGGGCGTGTCTGCCCAAACGTTTACGATCGGGGCGATCCCCGACACGCAGATCCAGTCGCTTAACGACGCTTGGAACGCCTCGTTTATCGATCAGACAAGCTATTTTCGCGATCGAGCTGGCGACCTAGCGTTGGTCACGCACCTGGGCGATGTCGTCCAGGGCGAACTCGGCGGGCTTGAGTTGCTTATCCCGCAGTTTGCCTGGGAGCAGCAATTCGGGCGGACCGATACGGCCATCGGTCAACTTGATCTGGCGAACACGCTGGACGGCAACGTGCTGCCGTACTCCGTCTCGCTCGGCAACCACGACCTGCTTCCCACCGGCGAAAAGTCCAACTCCTCCGATCCCATCAGCCCGTCAGGATTCACCAACTACTACGGCCCGGGTCGCTACGCGGGGATGAGTTGGTACCAGGGGTCCGACTCGACCGGGCAGAACCACGCCCAACTCTTTGATGCCGGCCCGTATACCTATCTGCACATCAACCTTGAGCACGAGCCGCAAGACCCGACCGCCCCTAACGGCATCGTTCGCACCGAATCGAGCGCAATCGCCTGGGCACAGTCCGTGATCGACGCGAACCCCGACGTGCCGACCATCATCACGAGCCACAAGCTGCTGACCGACCTCGAGCCGGAAGGGTTTGATGTAACCGGGTACGCCGGTGACGGCATCGACGACACCTTCGGTGGCGAACGTACTCCCACCGGCCAGGCCGTCTTTGATCAGCTGGTTCGGCCCAACGCCCAGGTGTTCATGACTTTGAACGGCCACGAACACGAGGGGCCCTACCGCGAAGACGGCGAGTACCACCAGGTCTCCACCAACGATGCCGGCCTGCCGGTCTTCGAGGTCATGGCCAACTACCAGGACTACGTCAATCCGCTCACCGGTAGCGATCCTTATGTTCGCCTGATCGACTTCGATATCAACGCCGGGACGATCGTGAACCGCACTTACAGCCCGACCTTCGCGGCCTTTGCGGACGACCCTCAGGCCGTTGCCGACCGCCTCGACTTCGTGCTCGACGAGTTCGAAGCAGGCGTGCCAGTCATCCAGTACCTCGGTGAAGATATCGCCGGGACCCTGCTGTTCGAAGACCTGCCTAGCAGCGCGATCTTGGCGGAGTTCCTCAACACCAGCGTCGCTCCGGGTTTCGCCCAGCTTTCGAGTCGTGCCGAGGCCGAATTGGCCATCCTTTCATTCTTCGGCGTGACCGACCGGTCTGAACTGGACGCGATCCCCTTTAGCCCGTACCTGACCGACGCCGACAGCCAGTTCACCTTCGATGTAGCCTTTGACAGCACCGGGCGACCGATCCCCGAACCCTCGTCCCTAGTCTTGTTTGGGCTGGGCGGCTTGCTCGCCGCACGGCGACGGCGGCGCGTGGCCGGGGCCGGGGCCTGAGTGGATTGATGGGCTTGATGGCTTCGCCATGTATTGACTTCATTTGTAAGACAGAAAAAGGACAAGGACAGAAAAAACAATCTCTTTTCTGTTACCAATCAAATCCCCTGGCTCACTCCCCTCTGTCTGCCTCGGCCCTTCCTTCACCGCCTTGATCCAGTCCACCGGCGTTCAAACCGGATCCATATACCCAGCAACCTCAACGCGGGGCCCCAGCAATCCGCCGGGGTTCTTACCCATTTTCGGGGTATTAGAGCAACTGGCTTCATTTTTCTCCCCACCCGCATGAGATGAAGTAGTTGCGGCACTCGTTGGCCTGCACTGCTCGCAAGGCGTCGGCTACCGCGTCGCTCAACGCGTCGAACGTATTCGCCTCTACGCGGCGCAGCC
>JAHQVV010000069.1 GCA_019634195.1 Phycisphaeraceae bacterium
CAGACCTACTACGACGCCGGCGGCTGGCGCGCGACATGGAAAGGCGAGGGCGGCGGCGTGCTGCTGAACCAATGCCCGCACAACCTCGACCTGCTCTGCTGGTTCGTCGGCCAACCCAGCAAGGTCACCGCGATCGCTGAGCTGGGCAAGCACCACCACATCGAGGTCGAAGACGACGTCACCGCCATCCTGCAGTGGCCCAACGGCGCGTCCGGCACGTTCATCACCTCCACCGGCCAGACCCCGGGCATCAACCGCCTGGAGATCGTCGGCAAGAACGGCACGCTCGTTGCGGACCTCATGCCCGGCGACGAAGCGCACACCCTCACCTACTTCCGCACGCACGAGCCCGTCGACGAATTCACGAAGAACTGCCCGGAGCGATTCGCGGAGATTCCTGCCGACAAGCTGGTGATCACCCCGGCCGACGGCGACAACCGGCCGAACCACCAGCGCATCGTGCAGAACGTGGTCGATACGATCCGATTCAGCAAGGGGCAGAACAACTTGCTCACGCCCGCGCCGGAAGGCTTGTTCGGCTTGGAATTGGGCAACGCGATGCTGATGTCCGGCCTCAAGGCGTCGCCGGTCGATCTGCCGATGCCGGCCGAGGGTAATCTAAGCCGAAAGGCCTACGCGGACATGATCGTGCACCTTGGCGAGACCTCGACGTTCAAGAAAAACGAGGTCAAGGAGAGCAAGGCCGACATGGCCGGGTCGTTCTGATCTTAAACCGTCCGTCTTTGATCGCCGACCAAGCACGCTACAATCAAAACAAGATTCGCATCCACACACGCCAACCTAGGGGGCACAGCATGAAGCACCTTCTCGTCTGCACGCTTGCAGTTTTCGTTTTGTCCGCTTGTCAACACGCCCCGCCACCAACGGTACAAACCTCGTCCAAGGTTGGCAGTATTCAGAAACAGTACGACGGCGCACTCGACGCGTTTCGGAAAGTCGTCGCGTTTGACGGCGGCGACATCGAGAAGCGGTACCGCGCTGCCAAGCAGTCGTATGAACGAGGCGCGATTAAGGCGGAGTCTGCGAATCACCTGATCAGGCGCATCGATGATTCCGCGAAGCAGGTGCTTGCAGAATGGGAAAGCGAGATCAAGGACTATTCTGATCGAGCCCGCCAGCAGGACAGCCGAGCCCGACTCGATGCAGCAAGAGCCCATCACGAAAAAACGATGTCGGAGCTGCGAGAGGCACAATCGGCAATGCAGCCGGTGCTCACACAGATGCGTGACTTGGTTTTATACCTCCGTCATCGCCTGAATGAAATCGCGTTGCGTGGTGTGCCTGCGCGAGCCAATGAAGTCGAGAGCGACGTCGCCGAGTATCTGGAATCGATCGATAAGGCGATTGAAAGAGCTGACAGCTTTCTTGAGAACCTCGATCAATAACTGATGCGCACAACCGCGCCCATCAAGCCGTGACGACCTCGTCCATCGCGATATCGTGCTCACTCGTCGGCAGCGTGTCAGCAAGCTGCTCATTGAAAGACAAACCGATCTTGTAAGTCGCGGGGTGCTGTTGCAGGTAGCGGTCGTAGTAGCCCCCGCCCTGGCCTAGCCTTTCGCCGAGGCGCGTAAAGGCCAGCCCCGGCACGATCGTCACATCCGGCGTCTGCTCAAACGGCTCATGCGCGGTTGGCTCGGGGATGCCGAACCGCCCGGGCGCGAAGTCGTCCAGCGCGTGGATCAGCACCGGCTGCATCACGCCGGGCTCGGGCAGCACACGCGGGACCGCAACGGCTTTCCCCTGCGACAGCAACGCCGCGATCAACTCGTGCGTCCGCGCCTCGCTGCCGCTGGAGACATAGACAAAGACACTGCCGGCCTGCTCAATGCGATCGATCGATAGCACAAACTGCTCGATCGCGGCCGATCGCTCAACAAGCTGCGCGTCAGGGATCTCGCCGCGGATCGCTCGGTAGTGCTTTCGTAGGTCGGATTTGTTCATCGCACCGTCACCGTACTTACTCCTGCTTCGCGTAGAGCGAGAGCTCTTCCGCGTCCGCCTCGTGCTCAGAGATCGGGTCCAGCCGGAGGTACCGCCGCAGCACCGCGACCGCGAGGTAGATCACCGGGGTGTCCAGCAAAGCGACCGTGAACTTAAACGCGTACCCCGTTGCGATGAACAGTAACAATTGGGGCCAGAGCGACTGTTCCGCGTTGATCGGGAGTGCTTTGGCATAGAAGTGCGTGATCAGGATGACGGCCGTGGTGTCCACTAGCTGGCTGATTAGCGTCGAGCCGTTATTGCGCAACCAGAGGTGCTTGCCTTTGGTTAGCCGTTTCCAGAAGTGAAACAGGTGCACATCAACAAACTGTGCAACGAGGTAGGCAATCATCGACGCGGCGACCGCGCCGAAGGCAAGGGTACGGATTTCAAAAAAAACCGGGGCCCGCCCCGCTGCGTCCACCACAGGAGCCCCTGCCGCATCGAGGTCGCCAAAACCCGGCAGCAGCCCACCAACCCACAGGATGAAGATGACCCAGATGTTGAGGATGAGCCCGACCCAGACAACGAAGTTCGCCCGGCGTCGACCATAGAACTCCGAGATGAGGTCCGTGCACAGGAAAGTGAGCGGGTAAGGCAAAACACCTACCGCCAGGGCAAAGGTAATCTCGCCCGGCGCGCCCCATTGCCAACCCGCCTCGCCGCCCATGCTCGCCAGCACGATAAACCGGCTGATCCCCAGGATATTGAGCATCGCCAGCGTGCCCAGGAACAGCCCGGCCATCACGAGGAATACGCGCTCGCGTCGGCGGTGCAGCACCGAGGCGGGGACCGGCTTGAGACCATCAAACGCGCTGGACATGCACGCAGTGTAAAGCATCTTGTTGTCGGCGAGCCGGCCAGCGATGTCGCGTTGACGCAACATCCGGCACGACCAGCCAGACCGCTGATTCAGTAAACCCAAGCGATACCACGGGCTGCGGAACAAGTGGGCATCCCTGTGTTGCTGTGGCTGACTTGGGGCATGCGCATCATCGCCTCCGGCAACCTGACCGTCGAACTGATCCGAGCCCATCGGTTTGATATGGCCTGCCACATCCACGCTTCGGGCCAGGACCAACACACTGCCGCCTGCAAAGGCACCGTCAAGAACAACGAGCAGCACCCGATCGACAAGGTAGAGCTGAGCCCGCAGGCCCTGGCGAGCGACCCCTGGGCGGTGGATGCCAAGCGGGTCAACGCGGTGCTCCCAGCGATGGCGGATGCGGATCTAGGAACAGAGATACCTGATCTGCCGAGCGAATCTAAACGACTCTCGCCGGTGGTTGGTTCGCCAGCCCTGGCGGGGCTTGGTGCGGCATGGGTGGTGCCCGGCACTTTGTTGGATGTCGTGGCTTGAGTTATCGTTTCGGCCATGCCCCCGTCTCACCGCCGAACCCCTGCCCAACGCACCCGCCGCAAAAAACGCCGCATCAAGATGGACCCGCACCGGCTGGGCCGGGTTCTCAAGCAGCGTAAAGCTGCGGGGCTTGTTCTTGCGCTCGTTCTGATCGTAGCGATCGCGCTGCTAGACCACGGCGCGGGTGTGCTGCCGGTCGATAACGATTGGCAGAGGTACCACGGTCAGACATTTGAGGTGCTGCGCGTCGTCGATGGCGACACGTTTGAGCTGGGCGTGCCCGATGGCGAGCGTGCGACCACGCGGGTGCGGCTCTGGGGTGTCGATACGCCGGAGATGGGCGAGCCCAGGGGCGCCCCCCCGCCTCAGCCCTGGGCGAGGCAAGCGACCGAGTTCACCCGCGACACGCTGGCCGGTCAAAGCGTCACCCTGCACCTGCAGGAGCACCGCATGCGTGGGGGCTACGGGCGGTTGCTCGCTTATGTCGAGCTGCCCGATGGCCGGTTTCTGAACGCAATGCTGATCGAAAACGGGCTCTCCAAGCACGACGACCGGTGGGGCCACGACCGGACCGAGCAGTACGACCGGTTGGAGCAGCAAGCTCGCGAGGGCCGAAGAGGCATGTGGGCCCCATAATCATGGGCCGCATTTATTGGCAGAACTCAACTATTGAGCCTACACTGCACGGGTCATTCGACACAGCTTCAAGGGAAAGACTTTTGGGTTTTGGCTTCTCAAACAGAGCGAAACGACCGATGAATGCTCGACGGCGTGCCATCGCGGAAACCAACGCGTTTCTGAGCTGGGCGATGAAGAGCGACGAGCCCATGCCGCGCATCCCGCGCCGGCGGGTCGATCGTGGCGGCTTCGCTCAACTGCTGAGCCGACCTAACGCCAGCGGCATCATCGCCTACTGGTGGGCCAAGACACTCGAAAAAATCCGTGACTAGGGCCAACCGAATCACGACTCGAATCCCGCTCATCTAATAACCCGTAGAACACCACATGGACATCAAAGCCAACATCGATAAAGAAGCGTTCGGCTACCGCAACCGGTTGCTGCTGATCGCGGTGGGTGCGCTGTTCTACGCGGCGTTGTGTGTCTATGACGCCAAGATCAAGTACCCCGACCAGATCGAAGCCCGCGAAGCATTGGAAGACCTCAAAGTCAAGTCCCCCTCCGATTGGAAGGACCGCTGGCCCGAGGTCGCTGAAGCAAATGGCTGGGACCCGACCAAAGAACCCAAAGAGCGCAGCCAGGGAGACATCGCCACGCAGTGGTGGCAGTTCGCCGTTGTCTTCCCCATCGGCACATACTGCCTGATCTCGGTCCTCATCTGGTCGCGCCGGTCCATCGGGATCGATGAAACCAGGTTCTACGCCTACGGCGGGGCCGAGGTGCCCTTCGAAGCGATCACCCGTATCGACGCCTCGCGCTGGGACCGCAAAGGCATCGCCCGGGTCTACTACAACGCAGGCGAGATCGAGAAGAGTGTCCTCATCGATGACTTCAAGTTCGAGCGCCAACCCACCGATGAAATTTTCAAGCGGTTGAAAGAAGCCGTCGGTGAAGACAAAGTCGAAGGCCTCGAAGAGGCCGATGCCGCATTGGAATCGTCAGATCCGCCTGCTGAAAACGAGCAGCAGCCGGTCTGATCCCGTCTTGAAATTGCACACGTGGGCTTATCAGAAGACGCAGCGTAAGTGAGTACCTCAAACCGAAGAGGATTCGTACTACTGCGCGTTGATTGTGTTCAGCAGCCCCTGCGCTTCTTTTGTCAGCCGACCAGAGAGGTCGGGCTGTGCGAGGAGCCGCTCTAGCATGGCCGTGACCTGCTGCTTGCGGGACGTGGTCGCCTGGCTGGGCCCGCGCTCGGCTTCGGCAGCCATGATCTCGTCATACTGCTGGAAACAACGCGACAGTGTGCGGATATCCGCGTCCCCGCCGACCATCTCGAGCATCGCTCTTAGCGTTGCGGCGCCGAGATCGTCCATCCCATCGAGACGACGCATGTGCCCCGCGCTGCGGGCAAGCGTCTTAGCGGGCTGGCTCAGGGCCTGCTCGATCAGCTTGTTGTTCCGCTGGGTCAGCCAGCCACGCAGCTTCTCGCCGAATAGCTCCGCCTCTTCGGCCTGCTCGTTGCCCTTGGCCGAGACGAGGGCCAACGAATCAAAGATCTTTGCGTACGGGGTCGCACTATCGAGTTGCTTGGCCTGTGCCTGAGAGTGCTTGGCTATAAAGCCGCTGCCGAGGATCTCCGTCGCCATGCTCGGCGGGCTCGCCTGCGTGGGCTGAGGCGTATCGGCCTCGTCGCTGGGGCTGGCGTTCTCGCTCTCACCACCGGGGACTGGGACGCGGAATGTGCTGCTCGCGCCGGTGATCTGCAGCTTCTTCTCCTTCACACTGAGGATCAGCGCCGCGATCGCGCTAGGCATGACGCGCGTGGCGTAGACGTGGTCGGTCGAGGCGTAGTCCCGGCCGGGCATGGGCACGAACCCGCCGTCGTGGGTCTGACCCATGATAAACCACCACTTGATGCCCTCCATGTAGTGCCGGAACGCCTTCTCCCCGCCATGGAACGCGCCGAGCGAGCCCCAGTGCGTGTGCATAAGCGTCGAGGCGTGGCCATCAAAAATCGACTCCGGGCTGTTCGCACAGGACTGGCCCAGGTGCCGGGCCATGTACTTCCACTCGGGATGGGCCTTGCTGCCGATGGAATGAGCGATCGCGCCGAGACCCGCCCGGCCGTAGTGCCCGGTGCGTCGCCCGTTGTGGGCGATCGGCTTGGTCGGCGTCTTCTGCGACATGTCTCGGACCAGCATCAGCTGGTTCTTGTTGCTGATGTAGGCGCGGACGTTCTTCTTTTCCTTCTTAATCCAATCAAGCGGCCTGTACCGCGGGTCCTTCGGCGTCGGCCAGACCACCTTGAATTCATCGATCCCTTCCAAGCCATCAGCCAGGCGGAAGCCGATCCCACGCTTGTTCTTGACCTTGTCGCGTGAGTCGCCGAGCACCTCGATGACCGCGTGTTCCCAGGCCTTGAACCCGTAGCCGATCTCGCCGTTCGGACCGGCATCGTAGACGAAGGCCTGGTGGATGCGTTGGTAGCACTCTTCATCAAACTTGAGGCCCGCCTGCTCGAAGATGCTCTGCGCGACCATCGCGAGGCCGCCGGGCTGTGACATCGAGCCGTAGCCCTTTGGCCCGCCCGAGGCAATCCGGCGCGTGATGAACGCGAAGGGTTTGTGCATGTACCCGCCACTGCGCCAGTCCTGCCCATCGCGGTACGCCGCGGCAAGCGACTGCATCGCGGGGACCAGGCTCTTGTCCTTGGTCAGCATGTAGTACTCGCCCATGACGATGCCGTCGTAGCCCCAGCCCCAGGTCGGGAACCCGCCGCCGTTCTCGGGGTCGTATCGCTTGCCCTGGTATTGCGTCATGACGCGGCGGATGAGCTTGGAGTACTTGTTCTCGCCGCTGGCCATCAGCGCGAGGATGGCAGCGCCGTGCGCGTGGGGTCGGCCGAACTTGCCCTCGCGCTCGTACTCCTGCACGAGGAAGTCGCACAGGCCGACCATCAACTTGTCCGAGCGCTCGCAGTTGTACGGGAACGTCTTGGAGAACCGCCCCGGTGTCGCGATCTTGATCTCGACCTTCTTCTCATCCTTCTTCACGCCGTTGGGCCAGACGATCAGCTCGAGCTTGCCGTCTTTGCCTTGCGCGTCTTCGATGAGCTTGGCCATCCCGGTCATCGGGCCGTCCCAGCCGGTGACCGTACGTCGGCCGAACTGGTGGGCCGTCGTCATGTACTTGCCATTGGCACCGACGATAACGTCGCCCGCCCTGACCTTGCCCGCCGCGGGCGACTTGGAGAACACAAAGCGAACGGTAAAGGCCGTCGGGTGCTTGTGCGTGATCTGGGCACGGATGCCGGTCGGCCCGACGTTCATAAAGAAGCCCTCGCCGAGCTTTTCCGCGAGTTCACGGTCGTGGTAGCCGTGCAGCTTGAGGTTCCAGGGGAAGCCGTCCTGCTTCTCATAAACCGCCGAGGCGGGAACGGTTACCACACAAAACAACACGAAAAACAGCAGGCACCGGATCATAAATCTTCCTTCAAAATCTAATCGATTCAGCGAACGTGATAAAGCATCATAGCCACGCACAGGCCACGCACGCAATACATCGATCGGAGTATGCGGCCGTGGCGAAAGCCTCACCTCTACTAATTGATCGGCATGCAAGCGCTCCGTCCCCAGCAGGCACGGGCTTGGCGAGGGCCTCTCGAACCGCCTTTTCCTCTCCTGTTTCGGCTATCGCCTTGAGGCTAAAAGCCTTCTCAACCACCCGCACGATCGGCAGGTGGATCGGCATCACGCGGAATTTTCATCTCAGGGGCGCGGTGGACCAGATCGCCCAAGCCGACATTGACGTGGATCAGGTCCCACTGCGGCCGCTTGTCTTCAGACACACCCTTGCCATTGCGATCGATACAGCCCAGCAGTTGATCCAAGTGCTCGAGCGCGGTTATCGAGCTCGGGATTTCACCCGCGGGCCACGTTGCCATGACTACCTCCGCGCGATCCTTGAGATCGGCCGCCACACCCCGCGCGTGCTCGCTGTAGACCGAGTCGCCGATGATCAGCGGGTGGCAGGCCCTTGTCTCTCGCCGCTGTCGGCAGGGGCAAGACAACCAAAAACCCGTCTTAGACATCAAAATCGCTTGTTTCGAGCGATAAAGACCAATTTTCAAACAACAGACGTGATGAACAGCCCCCGTTTTCAGCCCGTATGGTCCGAAAAGCATGCAAGCCAATACTTCGTTCTTCAATTCTTGAGAAAATATCAAGCCTTGCGTACAACGGTTCCGATAACACACCAATCCTGCTTAAAGCATCAATAAGGGTGTGGGCATCTCTCAATTCATCCCTGAAACGTCCAGGGTAAACGCTAAGGAGCAAGGTATGGCTGATTCGCAGGCGAGGCAGGTTCGTGACTACGTGCAAGCACTAGACCGGGACGACCGCTACATGGTCCTTCTCTACTACGCCGACGGCCTGACCCCCATGGAAATCAGCCGAGTCCTCGACCTGCCCAGCACCCGCGTCCGAGCCCGGCTCGAAGAACTCCGCTCCCAACTCGCCGGCCTGACCCGAAGCACCCTCCGAACGAAAACCCAGTTACCCCCGCCCGGGCCGACCGTCACCGCCTACGCCTGAACCCCAATCGCCCCTGCGCGCTGTGATCTCTGATCACCAGCGCGACCACTAGAAGGCCTGGCCAATCGGCTGGGTCTTTTTCTATGCCCCGCGACATCTAATCCAACGCGAAACACTCACGCCGCGTGCCGTGCGACCACCGACCGGTGATGCGCGATATCACGCCGACGGTTGATCCGACGACGCACCGTGCGCTTCGTCCGCCGGGCCGCCTCATCGATCGCGTGGTAGATATCACGGTCGACATGCTGGACCAGCACATCGCTAGTCCCGGTCAGTGTGACACGCACGGTGCAGCGCCGCTCCACGCCGTGCTTCATGCCGTGCAGGTCCTCAAGCAGGACATCGACCCGCTCGATCCGCGATTGAAAGTGACTCAGTGCCGCACCCAACCGCTCACGCGCGTGGCGATCAACATGCTCACTGTTATCCAAGTGAAGGCAACGGACATCAAACCTCATGACAAGACCTCAGTTGTAGGAAAAAACCATACCCAGACCGGGCGTCAGCAGACGAGACACCTCATCATAGGACCGCCTCGTCACGACGCCAAGCAAAATTAGAAAAGCCGATAATGCACGCTCGCGATCCGCCAGCGGCCACCCAAACCGTCCGAATACACCTATAAATAAGCACCTTCTCACCGCCTAATCGCTCAAGGGCTCTAGACCCGCCGCCGCGTCCGACGACCAGCCCGCCTCGGGCCAGCGCCCCGGCAGCACACCGCCCTGCCGCTGCACCTGCTCTGCCGCCTGCTCCACCGTCTTGTTGTGCACCGAGCCGTTGGACATCCCAACGATCACCACCGCCCGGTTGTCGCCCGGCACCGTCGTCACCACCACGCGCGGCCGATCGCCGTCCGCCTGGGACGCCCCAATCAACGCAAACGCGCTATTGCCCGCAAACCACGCCCTACGC
>JAHQVV010000070.1 GCA_019634195.1 Phycisphaeraceae bacterium
CGGCGTAAACCTCAGCATCGCGGACCTTAGTGGCGCAAACCTCAACGGCGCGAACCTCAGCTTTGCCGATCTCACCAATGCCGATCTACGCAACAGCGATGCCGCCGAGGCGATCACCGCCGCCCAACTGCGTGCCGCGGCCTCCGTGTTGGGGACGAACCTGTCCGGCAACAGCCTCAACGGGTTTGACCTCAGCGGCATGGATCTCGACGGCGTCATTTTTACCGGTGCGGATCTCACTGGCGCGAACCTCAGCGGTGCCGATCTTCGTAACGGTGACGCCGCCCAAGCAATCACCGTCGCACAACTGAGGTCCGCATCATCGACAACATTTGTGAACCTCAGCGGCAACGACCTGAGCGGGCTCGATATCGGCAACTTGCTCCTCGAATCGGCCGACCTGAGCGGGACCGATTTCAGTGGTTCCAATCTCCGCAGTATTAATCTAACCCGTGCGAACCTTAACTCCGCCAACCTTGCGGGCGCCAACCTTGCTTTTGCTCTGTTCGCCTTTGCCGACCTCACCAATGCGGATCTGCGTCATAGCGACGCCGCCGAGGCGATCTCGGGCGATCAATTGCGTTCTGCCGCAGCCCTGCTCGGCGCGAACCTCAGCGGCAATAACATGAGCGGCCTTGACCTGAGTGGCGGCATTGACTTCAGCGGTGTCAACTTCAGCGCGACCAACCTAAGTAACGCCAAGCTCGGCTTGGCTGTATTCAGCAACGCCAACCTGACCGGTGCCGATCTCAGCGGCGCCGACCTGCGCAATAACAACGCGGCGTCGGCGATCAGCGCCGCGCAGCTGCGCTCGGCCGCATCCGTCACGGGCGTCAACCTCGCGGGGAACAGCTTCGCGGGCGTGGACCTCTCTGGCATCAACCTCAGCGATGCCAACCTTAGCCACACCAACCTGAGCAATACCAACTTGACGTCCGCCAACCTCACCTCCGCGAACCTCAAGAACAGCAACTTCTCGGGCGCGACGCTGACCGGCGTCAACTTCCACCAGGCCGCCTTGCCATCAGCACTGCCTACCTTGCCGGTCATCTCCGGCGCCAGTGTCACCGTCGGCGAACGGCTTACTGTGGCCGGCGCGACAACCGTTGACGCCGGCGGCCAGTTCGCCTTAAACGCGGCCTTCATCACCGACAGCCTCGAACTCCGGGGCGGTGATGTGTCGGTCAACGCACCCGCCGGCATCGCCATCGCAGGCGTCGCCACCGACGCGAACCTCACGCTCGTCGAGCGCGGCGGGTCGTTTGACAACAACAACCTGGCGGCGGGCCAGCCCCCCTTCGCGCTCGATCAACTCGACTTCGGCGGGCTGCACCTGATCACGAACCTCAACGACTTGACCTACGGCAACAGCAACTCGTGGATCGGCAACGGCGCGACCGGCGTGGACGGGCGGCCCATCGCGGGGATCGGGCTGGATACAAGCCAGACCATCGGCAGCATCGCCTGGGGCCGGGACAACCTGGACGCTTTCGATGACCGTGACCTGGGCACCTACACCGTGCAGTACCGCAACGACGGGTCGACCGCAGACGACGGCGGCTGGATCACGATCGGCGAGGTGACCTACACCGAAGGCGATGCGCACCTGCGTCACCGCTACCACTTCGACGCGGTCGACGCGACCGCCATCCGGCTGCTCACGCCCGACGCGCTCACCGCGATCGATGAGATCGAGCTGTACGGCACCCAATACGCGCTGGACGTGGCCGGGCTATTGACCGTTCGCACCGGCTCAACGCTCCTGCTCAACGGCGGGCTGATGCGGGCCGGCTCGCTGCATGTGGCCGGCGGGGTGATCGACAGCACCGGCGGCAGCGCGGTGATCCAGGGCAAGTTGACGAACGACGGCACCGTGGACGGACCGACCGGCCCCGGGCACCTATTGAGCTTTCTCGACGACGTCGACGGCGCGGGCAGCTACACCGGGGCCGTCGAGTTCCGCCAGACCTTTAGCCCGGGCAACAGCCCGGCGGTTGTGTCACTGGAAACGGTCATCTTGACCGACTCGTCAACCCTCGAGATCGAGCTGGCAGGCCTGCTCAGCGGCGAGTTCGACCGGCTGGAGATCAGCGGCGACGCGACGCTCGACGGCCTGCTGGATGTCTCGTTGATCGACGGCTTCACGCTGGACGCGAATCAGGAATTCGAGATCCTTGACATCGCGGGCACGCAGACCAGCCAGTTCACCGGCCTGGGCGAAGGCGCCCTCGTCGATAGCTTCAACGGCACCGAGCTGTTCATCACGTATCAAGCCGGCGACGGCAACGACGTCGGCCTGTACACGGCCGTACCCGAGCCGAGCTCGTTGGCGCTGCTCACCCTCGGCGGGCTCCTGATCGTTCGCCGACGACGCGCGTAAGAACATCGATTGTTCACATGTCAGGGATCAACATCCCTCGGCAGAGGCCCGATACACCCCAGCCGATCTGAACCAAGAGAATCACGATAAGCCCCGCGTTCACCAGTGTTTTTTTCGTATGCGCACCGAAAACGTAACCGCCCGCAGCCGCCACGTAATGCGTGGGGCCGCCTACCCGTCAATCAAGCCAGGCCCCCGCACGGTGATGTGAAGTAGAACAATCTTCTTTAAGCGTCACAGAGCGTAGTACGGGACGAACCAAGCAAACGCCAAGCACAGATCACTTCTTATAAGACACGCCTCGAAAAACAGGCCGCTGTGTCATCTTGCTGCGGCTCATCACAGGTAGACGGTTTTTTAGTGTCAAGACATACCACACCCAGTTTTAGGCTTTCAAACAAAGGCGATTCTCATGGAAATCACACGCATCACTCTTTGTCGAGCCATACTCTTCGCTTCGTTGGTGATGACGCTAAGCGCCGGGGCTGAGAAAACCGTTGCCGTCGACGAAATGGGCGTTCGAGTACTAAGCGAGGTTCCTCCGACCGGCGTCCACCCGCGAGTTTATTTCAGTGCCGAAGACTTGCCAGACCTTAAGTTCCGTATCAACGAGACACGGTTCGGGAAGATCATGCGCAACATCTGCGGCAAGCAGTTTGAGGCCCATCAGGACTCGCTCAGAGAATTCGCCGCACTCGATCTGTCCAGCCCTACGCCGGAGCAGGTCATTAAGTACGTGAGGCCCGATGAAGCCCGGAATGCTCGCTGGGGTATGTTCGCGGTGATGGCCGTTATCGACAACGACGCGGGCCGTAAAAAACTGATCGCACAAGTTATTGCTAACTATGGGCGGCTTCTCATTGCGTCAAAAAAGATGTCTGACTCCGGCCACAAGAAGGTGGGCGACAGCATTTCACTATGGCAATCAGAGAAGTTCTCGGTGACCGAATCTTGGACGATCGGGTCTTCAGGGATCGCGGTCGCGTATGACATGCTTTACAACGACATGTCAGACCAGCAGCGTGATGCGGTCCGCGGCGCTATCGCTCTGAGCACCCAGGGCCGTATCAGCTACGGCATGGGGATGCCACGCGGACGCGCGGTGAGCAATCACTACGGCTATCACGGCGACCTCTTAGTATTACTCGCAGCGATCGAAGGCGAGGAGGGGTTTGATCAGGATACGTACGATCGAATCAGGCAAGTCCTGATCGACTATTGGGAGATCGGCTTTACGCCGATGGGTGCTTGCCACGAAGACTCGTATGGCCCGAACCTCGGCCTGCGGGCCGGTTCACGCGGCATGATAGCCTTGTCGCGGCGCGGGCCGAATCTATTCTCCACCGAAAAATACAGGAACTACACGGAGTACTTCGCACAAGAACTGCAGCCTTATCGGCAAGGGACATTCGTCGGCGGGGCTTCAGGCACCGGCCTGCATTACCCAACGTCGGTGGTGGTTAACAAGTTCATGCGGCCCCATGACCCGGTTGCCGATTACAGCCTTCGTTACCACTTTGGTGACGATTATCACCAGAGCCAGCGCTGGCAGGGGTGGTTAGACATGCTGCTGTTTGGGATGGACTACGGATCTGATCCCGATGCGCCACTTAGCCCTGAATTACTCAAGCGTGCCGGTTTAGAGCAGTCAGTATTCTTCCCGGTTCGCGGCAAATTGATTGCCCGCAGTGACTGGCAGCCCGAGGCTTTGTATCTGCAATTTGATGCCCGCCCGGATGCTTTTATGATCGGTCACGACAAAGCGGATCGCGGTAACTTTGTGCTAGATGCTCTAGGCCGTTCATGGGTCGTGCAAACGCCATGGAACTACTTTCGAGAAAGCACCAGTAACAGTCTTTTGCACATCGATGGCAAAGCCCAGGCGTGGAAAGCGCCGAGTGTAGATTTTATTTCGCATTTCGATTCTGGTGTCGCCGTGTCTGCCTCGGCCGACTTGAAGTATGCATATGATTGGCAGTGGTCGCCCCCCTGGCCGAATGCTCAAAAGAAATTCCCTGCGCCTTGGGAGCCTGAGCGAAGCGACCCGCGCGACCTGGGCTGGCCAGGTCCTGCGGGCTCGCCAGACTGGCTGCCCGATACACTGCATGGCACGCCTGACATTGGCTACATCGGAAGCTATATGTGGCGTCGGCCTTACAACCCGGTCCAGAAAGCCACACGGTCGGTCTCGTTGGTGCGCGGACACCATCCCTATGTTGTGATATCCGATGATTTTCGCAAAGACAATGAGGAGCACGAGTACGCCTGGTACGCGCAGCTCCCCTTGGATGTCGATCTTAAAGCGCAGAATGGTTTGGATGTAGTGCTCGGCGAGGTTGATGAGCGCACCTCAAATGAAGCGCCGCTTACAGGCTCGCGCCGCCTGCTTGTCCGTGTGTTGCAAGCCGACGACGCCAACGGCGATGCAGGGGAATCCGTTGAAGTAGCAGTAGAAAATTACCAAGCGGCCAAGGACCGTGCGGGCCGCCCGGTGATGGGGCGGCGGCTGATTATCTCAACGCGGTCAATCGAGCCGGGGCTTAAGATCATGCTCTTGCCGGTCCGGGTCGGCGAAGAATTACCCAAGACTCAATGGGCAAAGCATGGCCAAGTACTCAATGTGATTTGGTCTGATCAGAAAGATAAAATCAGTTTTGGGCACGCGGCGCAGCAAGAGACACGTATCAGCGTCGAGCAAACGCTCAGCAAGAGATCGATGCCGCCAGCCCCTTTGTTAACTCCAGCCCCTTGAACGCCGGCAGTGGATCGGCCCTCCGGCGGTACTCGGGATTTGTTAAGCGTTTGAGGAGGTTCGTCGGAACGGGGTTTGGTCGGTTTGGATCGCTCGCAGCGACGTCACCACGCGCGGGCAACCCGATCTCAAAAGGAAAAACACGACAAGCCCTCATCGAAACAAGAGGGTTTTCTCATATCCACATCAAGCCATGCTCGGGGCACGACGCGTCGGCGAGTGGCCCAATATCGCCCCTACCCAGCCTCACGCAGACGCACAAAGCAGCGGAGCAGCACCACAGATATCCCATCTAGCGGGCGAGGCGAAGGGTCCCCTGCATACTATCTGGGACCCACATCAAGCCACCCAAACGCGTGCAAAGCCCATCAATCCGCATGGGCCGCCCATCCCTAGGGCATGATACACCGCAACCCGCGGCAGCAAAGATGACTACCTTTTTTCAAACGAGCCGACCGGCACACGCCGGCTAAGCGCCTGGATCATCTCTGAACAAATATGAAAAATCTTGAAGAAGTCGGTCATATTCCGGGGTCTCGCTTCCATTTACTATGCTTGGCCAGCATTAACCCTTGTGCTTTCGCATAACTACCCGTCCGTAGAAATGTCTAACCACCATCCAGGCCGATTAGATGCCGATCGATGTGTCGAGCTTGCCTCGCTGTGGTCCCGGAATCAGTTCATGATCGAGGCCTATATCCGAAGCCTAGTGCCTGATGCGCATGACCGAGACGATGTGCTTCAAGAGACGGCGAAGCAGGTGGCCGTTATGTTCGATCAATACGACCCAGAAAGGCCGTTTGCTAACTGGGCCGTCGGCATCGCACGCCTGCGGGTCCTCGAGTGCCGCAACCGGCGACGACGCGAGGGCAAGATGTTTGGAGGCGACATGCTCAATACAGTTGCCACCGCCATCTTAGAAGTGCAGCCCGAGATGTCTCAGCGGATCGCGGCGATGGAACAGTGCGTCAAAAAGCTTAAGCCCCGGCACCGCACACTGCTCGATCTGCGTCACACCGATGATTTGGACGTCACGACGATTGCCGAACGCGTCGGGGTGAAGCCAAACACGATTTCAGTTGCCCTCTATAAGATCCGCACAAAGTTAGCCGAATGCATCAAGCGGCGCGTCGAGGCCGAGGATAGAGGTGGCGGTGCTTCATGATGCTCAAGAAATGATGGCTGCTTACTTCTCGGGCGTGATAGGCAGGGCCGGGTCTAATCGATTAGCCGACTGGATCAATGAATCTGAAGCAAACGCCTGCGCGTTTGCGCGATTCGCGATAGAGCACCACGCCCTTGAGCACCTGCTTCGCGTTGAAAAATATGGGGACCTCGCGAGCCTCAGCCAGCACGAATTCCTCGCCGCCGACGCTGCGAATCAAGGGCTGACCCAGCGGACCGAACTGCAGTGGCTTTCAGAGATGGAGGACAGCGTGCCGGTTGTACCCGTGGTGCTTCAAGAGCAGGCCAAGGGGCTGCGCGCAAACGGCTGTGCCTCTTCCTCGGGGATCAACTCGGCCGCGGAGCAAGATGCCTCAGGCCGCAAACGCGTGATCGTGATCCCGCGTCCTCTTTTCTGGGGTGGGGTCGCGGCCTTGCTCCTCATTGGGTTCTGGATGAGTTGGCAGTTCTCACCTCAAGCCGGCGGGCCGATCGGCGGTAGGGGGGTGGCCCCTGACGCAACGCCTGCACCCGCGCCGCCGCCTGTTGTTGTCGCAACACTCGAAGGCCAGTCTGATCCGGCATGGGCGGATGGTGAGAGCCGGGCGATTGGTGCCCAGTTGATCGAGGGCGAATACCTGCTGTCTCAAGGAACGGTCCGGCTCCGGTTCAGCAACGGCGCGTTGGTTGTTGTCGAGTCGCCCGCTCGCTTCTCGCTTCATTCAGCTTCCATGATCACGCTCGAAGAAGGCCAGCTAGTCAGCCACTGCGACCCGGAGGCCCAAGGCTTTTGCGTACGAACCCCCTACGGCGATTTTATAGACCTGGGCACCAAATTCGGGGTGTCGGTCCGCCCTTGGAAAGAGTCGCAACTGCATGTTTTTCAAGGCGAGGTGAAAACGGTTGTTCATCGGCTTGATTCCGGGGAGGCCGAGTCACGGATCGTGCACACCTCAGAGGCGGTCGCCATCGGCCCCATTCACGGCCAAGCCATTCAGCCCCTGGCCAATGCCAACCCCGAGTTGTTTGATACCGCGCGACGCCGTGTCGTCGCATCAAGGAATACGGGCGCCTCGATGGGCGAGGGCCTACGAGACCGGCAATGGCTTGTTGTAAAGCTCAATCAGCGCGTGCTCGACCCGCCTCTGCCGGCGGTCTTGTTTGTGCCGCCCACCAAGGAACAACTCAAGCATGGCCCCGTGTCAAAGCTGCCCGAACCGATCTTCCTGCCCAACCGGCCGGACCAACTCTGCTGGATCAAGCCCGATCCGAGCCTGGTGTCGCAGGATGTCGAAACAACGGCCTACACAACATCTTTTGATCTAGAGGGCTACGACGCGTCCTCGGCCCGGCTCGATCTCGGCTTTAACGCGGATAATTCCGTGAGTGCGATCCGCCTCAACGGCCAACCGATCCCGGTCCCCGACGCCCCGAACGCCCCGAACGTGTCGCCATATGCTCAGCTGAATCGGGTCAAGATCCAAGAAGGGTTCTTGCCCGGTCGCAATCAGATCGAGATTGTCGTGACCAACGCTAAGCCAAAGGCACGCCCGACCTATACCGGTCTGGTGGCAGAGCTTTCCATCACCGCGCAGCCGGATTGGATCGCCGCACCTAAGGAGAGACGGCTCCCAAACTAATCGTCATCTTTCCCCCCGTTCGCGTCAGCGGGATGGGATCAAACCAGTACGACGCACCTTCACCACTCTATTCACGGAGAGAGTCTTATGAACGTTCTGAAAACCATCGCCGCAACAGCTGCCGTCGGTGCAACCGGCTTCGGCGCACACGCCATCACACTGCTCGACGATTTTAGCGGTGACCTGTCGAACTACACGACAACCGTCATGCTTGATGTCAATGACGGTGCTTCCAACGTGTTTGCCTTTGAAATCAGCGGCGGGGCCCTACAGGTCACAACGTCTGTGTATGACGATATTGAGCAGGTCGCGTTCATCCTTAACGGCGCCTCTCTGGCTGTGGGCGAAGAGCTCCAAGCCGATATCGATCGGAACGACGGGGCCGACTCCATCGGGCTCTACGTCGGTGGTCAGGCACCCGTGACCGGCGTCCGCGAAAACTACTTGTCCGTGCAAGCCCGCAACACCACCGCAGCCGTTCTTGTCAGCGGGCGAAATGGAGCAGTGAACACCGGCACCGTCGGTTTCGATTCTTCTGATGCCGGCTACGACACCTTGTTTGTGCTTCGCGATGGCACGAACGACTACGAGCTGGGTTACTACGCTTCGGGGACCCGTGTCGTCATCGCTGATCGCGACGGGATGGTCGGCAACGACGCGAGCTTCATCGGGTTCTATGCCGACATCCGCGAGGCGGGCACGATCGGCGTGATGGACAACCTGGTCATCGTCCCCGAGCCCGGCTCGTTGGCTCTGCTGGGCCTCGGCGGCTTGGCGATGCTTCGTCGCCGTCGCGCTTAGTACGGTTTCTCCTTCGCTTTCTCAAGCCCCAGCCGGCTTGGGAAAGTTTTCTTGAATTGGTTTGACAACCCGGATTTAGCAAAGGAAATCAATATGAAAGCAAGTGGACCATCACGCCGAGCCTTTACGCTTATCGAACTGCTTGTGGTCATCTCGATCATTGCCCTACTGATTGCGATCCTGCTCCCGGCGTTGGGGTCCGCCCGGGAGTCTGCGCGGAGAACCCAGTGCCTTGCGAATGTCCGATCACTGGGGCAAGCCTATACCACGAGCCGGGTCGATATCAATTATGCCCCACACGAGTATTACGACCTTTCTTCTAAGGAAACCTTTTGGGCTTCTGCCTTACTCAACTACGGTTTCCAGGACGAACAGCGCCTCTGCCCCGATGCCACCCAAATCAAGGACACCCCGGACATGGCTGCGGGCGTCTATTTCGGCACCGCGACCAACGCTTGGAGTGAGCAGCGTGCCGAGTACCCCGATGGCCCCTGGACGGCGAGTTACATCTTCAACGGCTGGTTTTATGACCGCCCGACGGCACCGCCCGGTATGACACTTGCAGAGTTTGATGCGAAGGCGTATGAGTCGATCGATACGGTCAGCACCAACACGACGACACCGCTGTTCAGCGACGGCATGTGGCGTGCCTCCTACCCTGAAGACACCGACCCTGCGCCTACAAGCCTGACCACGATCGCGGTGGGGTCCGGTGTCCCCCGCATGCACTTCTTTTTATCGACCCGGCACAAGAGCGCGAGCAACACGGTTTTTGTCGACGGCAGCGCAAAGCCAATACCGGCCCAGCAGGCATGGTCTCTTGATTGGCACGTCGATTTTAATAAGCAGGACAACGTCTCAGTGGCTGATTAACCGGGGGGTTGGCGAGCCAGCCGCTGAGTTCTGCTTCGGTCATCGTCGTCGTCGCTATCGCCTCTTGATCCTCCTCGGTATCCGGCTCTTAAGTGAGCCGGGCTGATTCAATTCCGCAGGGTGTTTGTCGCGGGGCCTTCACTTCCCCGTACCGCAGGCCCAGGCATTGTCGGCATCGCAGTTGCCTCGACTCGAACAGCTCGCTGTATCGCTCGACCAGTTCCAACGCGCACGCGGGCCAGGGGCGGTTGGGGTGGCAGTGGGTGCGCAGCCAGAGCTCGGCGGTCTGTGCGTCGTGCCACTCCTGCGGGGTGCAGAGCGGCAGGTACAGCTTGGTCACGCGGCCGGGTGGGAGTTTTTTGGCAGCCGCCGAGCAACGCCTCGACGGACGCGTGACAGCGGCTTGTTCGTCGAGGCGTTGCTCGATGGCTGGCGAACACACCGGGCACACAAAAAAATGTTGTTTGAGTTGGTGGTGCTGGATGTAGCGTTCGATGCGGAGGGTGGTGTGCCAGAGGCAGTCCAGGCCGAGCATCTTGTGGTGGTTGAAGCCGACGCCGCGGTTGGTGTTGACCGGGCCTTGGCCGAGCACGGCGTCGTTGCGCTGGGCCTGCTTGCGGTATGTCGATTTATTGCGCGGGTCGTGCGCGCGCATCACGTTTGACTTCGCGGACCGGAAGTCGCCTTGCAGGGGGTAGGGCGGCTCCCACTTGTGCAGCAGCCACAGGTCGCGGGCCCAGAAGCGGGTGCCGGCGTAGCGGTCGCACTTTCCCTTTGGTAGCCATCGAGCAACGCCTCGGCGGTCGCGTGACAAGGGCTCGTCCGTCGAGGCGTTGCTAAGCGGCTTCCGATAGCGGTAGATCCAGTCGTCTGCGGGGACCTGCCGCCAGTGTTGCGCGGCGGTGAGGGCGAAGCAGGCCGAGCGGTCAACCCGGCCGGCGCGGTTGTGCCAGCTCGGCTTCGTATCCAGCGTCTCAAGCCTTGGCGGTGGGAAGGAGGTGCTCATACCAAGGGGCGTATTCACCTGCCGGTGCGCACAAAGCCTGCCGTTTCATGCCTCTAGGGCCCAATGAAAAACCGCCAACGTCCCACGATGGGAGGCTGGCGGCGAAGGAAAGTAAGTTTTGTCTTCGGCTTGTCAGTCCGTCGGGCCCGTTGACTCGAGGGTCGGAAGACCGGGAATGCAGGTGGTAGGTGTCTTCATAGTTGATCCACGATCCCGAACCATCAGCGAAGGGGTGATTGCCCCCTGCCGGAGCGTTATTGCCCTTGCCGTTCGTGCCGCGCGCGGGCGCATCGACAAGCACGTCGTTACCAGGCGGGTTCCGTTGCCCCCGGTAACGCATCATCACGTCAGCAGCCAAGGCCCTGTCGCTGGTCATGTCTTCAAGCTTTGTGAATATGTGCAGTAGTGCCTCGTTGCTATGCGTTGATACCCGGCCTAGACGGCGACGCCCCCCCGGTCGTCGCTGGTGTCTTTGATGTAGGTCGGCTTGCCGGTCGTGCCGTTGAGCATGAGCCGGCAGGCGAACTTGGATTGACGCGGTTCGGATCGCGGGTTCTCGATCAGGTACAGCAGCCGCTTTAGCGCGGCCTCGCCGATCAGTTCACGCGGAACCTTGACGCTCGTCACAGGCGGGCAGCCCAGGTGGACCGGCTCGGTGTCGTCGAAGCCCGTGACAGACAGGTCCTTGGGGACCTCATAGCCCCGGTCGGCCATGCCGCGATAGATCTGGAACGCGGGCCAATCGCTGCTGCAGACCCACGCCTCGACGCCGTCGTCATTACGAGCGGCTTCGATCCGGTCGACCCGCCCGCGCCAGTAGTCTTTGTGCCCTTCGTTGAGCATCGGGGCCTCGTCGACATCGAGTGCCCATGCCGAGTTGTAGGGCAGGCCCATCCGGTCTATCGCGCTGACGTAACCGGCGAAGCGCTCGCTGGCCCAGGTCATGGAGCCGCAGCGGCCGAGGAAGCCGATGCGTTCGTGCCCGAGCCGCTTGAGCCTGGCGATGATCTGCTGCATCGTCGCGACGTTGTCCATCCCGACGACGTCGACGCCGCTTCCGATGACCGACTGGGGGAACAGGACGACCGGGTACCGCAGGCTGATGTTGTTGATGATTTCGACCGGCCACTCGCCGCCCAAGGCGACCCCCGACAGCAGCCCGTCTCGCAGCGCCGGCGGCTGCTGGCGTTTGCTGGTCAGTGTCGCCGGGTCATCGTCGTAGCCCCACTCCTGCACGACCAGTGAAGTGCCGTGCTGCGCCGCGACCCTCGACATGCCATCCGTGTAAGTCGGCACGTTCTTCCCGCCGTTCTCAAGCG
This sequence comes from Phycisphaeraceae bacterium, assembly GCA_019634195.1. Classification (GTDB taxonomy): domain Bacteria; phylum Planctomycetota; class Phycisphaerae; order Phycisphaerales; family Phycisphaeraceae; genus JAHQVV01. The sequence goes on from JAHQVV010000070.1 coordinate 11,936, forward strand.
GTCGGCGGATGAAGACACCGATGAACTGGTTGCCGGACTTTGATTGCCCGGCTTTGCGTTTTTGATTAGCCGAGCCGTATTTGTAACCAAGCTCGCTCGCAGCCTTCTCGACCTTGAGTCGCATGGCCTCGGAGATGTCTGACTTGTTGCCCAGCGCCTTGGAAACGGTTGCGATGGATACCTTCAGGTGCTCAGCGATCGTCTTCTGGTTGACTGGCGTGCTTGTGGTGTCAGGCGTCATAGACACATATTAATGCTTTCGAGTAGATGGACAAGGCATATTTTCGAAAACCATAAAATGTTTTACGAAATAACTATTAAGGGGATATGTATATCGTACGCAAAAATACCCTTTTAAGGCCAAAAACAATGATTTTTTGATAGAATTTAGGTTGGTATGCGTTTGGATACGTAATTTGATTTCGAAAATTGATTGCGTAAATAATGAAGTGTCTTTAAGATGCACCGAATGTCGCCGGCTTAATCGGTCTGGCCGCGTTCCCCAGAGAGCCCCACTATTTTATTTAGGCAGCAAACCATGGCCAACCCATTGCAGACCGCGCCGAAGCGCTCGTTGTATCGCCTGCTCCTTGTGCTGGCCTGCCTGGCTGCGGGCGTGGTGTGCCCGGCCTCGCTCGCCCAACTCAATAATGAACCGCCCGAAGGGTTCGAGCCGCTATTTACCGGCAGGGACCTCGACGGCTGGGATGGCGGCGAAGTCAAACCCCCAAGCGACATCGCCAAGATGTCCTATCAGGACTGGTACAACTACCGCAAGCGGATGACCAACGGCGTCAACAAGCACTGGCGGGTCGAGGACGGCGCGTTGGTCGGCTCGGGCGGCGGGCCGGGCCTGGTCTCCTGGAAGCACTACGGCGACTGTGAGCTGTGGATCGATTGGAAAGTGCAGGGCAACGCCGACGCGGGGCTCGGCCTGCGCTTCGGCTCGCAGATCAAGCTATGGGACCCTGACACCAAACTCGAGACATCAGGCGATGCGTCAAAGGGGTCCGGCGGGTTGTGGACGAACCAGACGCACGCAAGCCTGCCCGCCAAGCGCGCGGACAAGCCCGTCGGCCAATGGAACCGGATGCATGTCCGGATCGTTGGCCCCTTCGTCACCGTGATACTCAACGGGGAGGCGGTTGTCGAGAACACGGTCTTCGAGAACATCTTTGATCGCGACCGCCCGATCGATCGCGGGGGGCCGATCCATCTTCATTCGCACAGCGGTGAGGTCCGTTACCGCAACCTATTTATCCGTGAGCTGTCGGCCGAGGAATCGAACGAGCACCTGGGCGCGATCGCCGGCGACAAAGAGCAGTTCACGCCGTTGTTCAACGGCAAAGACCTCGCTGGCTGGGCGGGCGCGCTGAAGGGCTACGAAGTGGTGGACGGCACCTTGCGGTGTAGGAGGAAGGACTTCGGGAACATCCAGACCGAGAAGCAGTACAGCGACTTCGTGGTCCGCATGGAATTCAAGCTCTCGCCCGGCGGCAACAACGGCCTGCTCATCCGCACGCCCAATACCAACCCCACGCACACCCGAGACACCCTCGAGATCCAGATCCTCGACGATCACCACGTTATGCACAAGCAGCTCGCGCCCTCGCAGTATCACGGCAGTGCCTACGGCATCAAGCCCGCGATCCGTGGGTACCTGCGCCCGACCGGCCAGTGGAACCACCAGCAACTCGTCGTCAAAGGCGACCACGTCCAGGTGACCCTCAACGGCTACCCGATCCTTGATACGCACCTTAAACAAGACGCCCCGGGCCACCCCGCATCCACCACCAAGCAAGGCCACTTCGGCCTGTCAGGCTATTCCGACCCGGTCGCATTCCGCAACATCCTGATCAAAGAGATCAAGTAGGCGAAGCTCGTGCTTGATCCGTGCCGCAGCCTCACTCGGTGGCGGCCGCGGCGGCGTCCTCGGCTTCGGGCGCGGTCTGCTCGGTAGGTGACGCCTGATCTTCCGCTTCGGGGACGCCGTGGTCCGATTCGGACGCCTCATAAACGATCCCACCCCGGCAGAGGAACGCGACCGCAAAGGCGGTTTCATGCACGCTTCCCCAAGACCCGTTGGCAGCTTGCGACTTGACGAGGTGCTCAGCGATCGACTCGTACCAGTCCATCTCACGGAAGTCTCGGCGGCCGGAGAAGAGCCCGGCGTGCTGCACCGCCGCGAAGTAGTAGCACCTGAAGCCCCCGACACGGTTGACGTTCGTCGTCGCGCTGAAGTTCGCGTCCATCCATTCGAGGCCCTTGGTGATCGCCTCGTCGGCTTTCGTTTTAGTCACCTCGCCGAGGTGTGGGTAGCTCGCATAGAGCAGTGCCAGGGCACCGGCCGTCATCGCGCCCTGGCTGGTCTTCATTGCCACGGGGTTGTAGGACCAGCCGTTGTCGTCGAGCTGGTTCTCGATCAGGGCGCGAGCGGTGCGCTCCCAATAGACCTTCTTCGGCGTGATGCCGCCGACCTCTTCCCCGATCCAAAGCCCGAGCCCACCGGCGAGCGTGGTCGATGTATCCAACCTTGTCCCGGGTTTCACGTCAGTGCCCGTCATGGTGTAGCCCCAGTACCCGTGCCGGGTCGCGCCTTTACGCAGCCGCTGGACGTCGCGTACGAGGTGCTGCCGGTACCGCTCGCGCCGTGGCAGGACTTCCCACGCGTGGATGCGGAAGCACAGCGCGTAGGTGCCCTTCATGTCCGCGTTCATCATGAAGTGGACCGATCGGGACAGGTCGCCGTTGAGTTTTGGTTCTTCGTCGGCCATCAGCAGCGCGTAGACCACCAGCGCGGTGTAGCCGCCCCAGTTGCGGTGCGTCTTGCCGTCCTTCTCCCAGTGTGTCTGGTCGTTGCGCTGCGTGTAGAGCCACTCGACGGCCTTGTCGATGGCGGCCTGCACGTCCGCCGGCCGGTCGAACTGCCCCTCGCCGCGCACGAGGCTGGACATCTTGCGCCTCAGTTTCTTGCCGATACCGCGCTTCAGTAGCTGCTGGTCGATCTCGCCAAGCATGTCGTTTGCCGCCTTGATCGCTTGCACTTGCGCCTCTGCCTCCCCGTGATCGCGGCTGAGGTATTCGGTCAGCCAGACCCTGGCACGGATGAGCATCGCGACGGGCTCGCCCGCCTTGCCGTCGGTAAAGAGGCCGAAGTAGAACGTGCCGGCTTCACTCGCGTCTCCCGGCGTGGCCAACTTGAATTCTGTCGCCGCCAACCTCACCTGCGCGGCCAGCGCCTGGTCGTTCATCTGATCGGCATACGCCGCGGCCTTGCCCGGGTCGTCTAGCTGAGCGAGGTAAACCATCGCCAGCTTGTCCGCCGCCGCGGGGTTCGTGCCCAGCTGCTCCTCGAGCTCCGCGATCTCATCCATAATCTTGCGTGTCCGAACAAGATCCGTGATCGAATCTCGAATATCATTTTTGCGTGCCGAGTCGTGACGCGATGCGAATCGGTTGCCGCGGTTTAAAAACTTCAGCGCCCGAGCCATATCGCCTGCTTCAACCGCATCTTGACTCAGTTGCATGCAGAGATCGACAAATTCTTCGGGGTCCGGGGCCCGGCCATCGGCCTCCGTTTCGTGCCACTTCTCCAAGAGCGTCAGCCGCATCTCCCCGAGATCAAGATTCCGTGAGGGGTCTTGTTCAAGCAGCCTGTCCAGCGCCTGATTCGAAGTGGGATAGCCCGCGGCATCGCGCAGCCCCCATTCGTACGCCTTCTCATACAGGCGCACCGTTAGGTCTTCCGCGTGCTTGCCGGACCGGGCCTCTTGGTAGAGTTTCTGGGCGAACGCCGCATCATCATTGGTCAGCCTCGTGAGCCGGACCTCCCGCGCCTCTTTCCCGAACTTGTCGTTATACGCGATCTCTGCGGGGTCCTTGGGCTTCGCGAGAACCGAGGTAGACAAGGCACAGATCAGAAGCGAACCAACACACAGGCGAAAAGTGTTATTCATAAGCATTGTCGTATTCCATCGCGCGACTGCGCACCGTCGAGTGTTCCTGATTTGACTACCCGGCCGATCGGCCGTGGTGAACGAAATCAAATCCTACCACACCGCCTTTGCACAGCGAAGCCGGCTGCCGTGGAATCGTGGCTATTCCCGTCTGATAAGCGTGTTTTGCGGCTTCTTGCCCCGTGAACGCGACGCCGTGCACACATCGCGTCAACGGCCAAAGCTCGATGGCGTCTCGCTCATGGCCAACTCGAGCGTCGCCCCGGCCAGGTCCCGCCAGGCCAGGAAAGGCTTATCCAGGGGCTTGCCGTTGAGGCTTGCACTAACGACGTAGCGATTCGTGTCGCTCGTATTCGGCGCGTTGATCGAGAAACCGCCACCCGGCAGGTGGAGCGTCGATCGCTTGAAAACCGGCGAGCCGATGAGAAACAGGTCCTGGCCCGCCACGGGGAACAGGCCCAGCGCCGACCAGACGTACCAGGACGTCATGGCGCCCGAGTCGTCGTTGCCGACCATGCCGCCGGGGGTCGGCGTATAGAGCTTAAGCCCCTCGCGAACCACGTCGCAGGCCCGATCATGCCGGCCGGCGAAGCAGTAGGCGTAGGGCACCTCCATGTCCGGCTCGTTGCACAGGCCCTCGAAGCGGTGCAGGTCGTGGCCCAGGCGCATCTCGTTGGGCAGGGGGTTGGTACCAATGCGCGGCGCGGCGTTGGCGCCGAAGCCGAAGAACCGGTCGAGCTGTTCGATAAAGGGCTCGGACCCGCCGGAGATCGCGATCCGCCCGGGCATGTCGTGCAGCAGGCGGAAGGAGTAGTTCCACTTGCCGCCCTCGTAGAAGGTCGAATGTTTAAGCAGGCCGGTGTCGCGGTTGTACGCGTTGTGCCAGTTGCCAGCCTTGTCCATCATGTAGTCGTGGAGCTTGGTGTCGCCGATGTGTTTGGCGATGCGTGCGGTGCAGAAGCAGCCGTAGGCCATGTCGAGGGTGTGGGTGATGGGGTGGACCAGGCCTTGCTGGAGGAAGGCCTCGCCGACGCCGCCTCGGGAGAGGTCGCGTGACATCATGGTCGCGGCGCGTTCCCAGTCGATGCCCGGCAGGTCGCGGGTCAGCGCATCGGCGATGGTGACGTGCGAGAGCGCGCTGGCCTGGTGTGCGAAGCGGTCGTAGCCGCGGGCCATGCGGTAGCCGATCGGGAAGTTGCCCTCGGTCTCGACGATGTTGAGCAGGCTGTTGACGAAGTCGCTGCCGAAGTCCGGGTACAGGCTGAGCATCAGCGGCAGCTGCGTCTTGTACAGGTCCCACATCGTGGACATGTCGAAAAAAAACGGCCCGTCCCACGGCCAGAACGGCGACTCGTCGCGCGCCTCGCAGGGCTTGATCATGCTGCGGTAAAGCGATGTGCGGAAAACCTTCCGCTGCGCCTCGGTGCCGCCCTCGATCTCGATCGCGCCCAGCTTCTCCGACCAACGCTCGGCGGCCTTGTCCCGCGTGACGCTGAACCGGCGCGACGGCACGTGCTTCCGCGCTTTGCGCGACGTCCGCCAGCTAAACCCAAGCCGCAACTCGAGCTGATGCCCCGCCTTGACCGGCATCGTGAACACGACGCCGAATGGCTTGAACGTTGATGGCCGGATGTATTGGTGCGACAGCTCGTCCGCGCCGTCGAGGAGCTGGTCACCCTCCCAGAGCTCGGCCGTCGGCTCCTCCTCGTAGTACCGCAGGCTGATCGCGGTGCAGAGCGACACGCCCTCGAGCACGACCTCGCTGTGCGCGGTGCTGATGCCATCGATCTCGCACTGCGCTCGCTGGGGGATCGTCTGCCCGTCTTCGATCGCGATGCCGCCATGCGACAGGTCGATCGCGAGCATCGCCTGGCAGTCCTCCGCGAACGTGTACTGGTGCACCGCGCCGCGCGAGGTGACCGACAGCTCCGCGGTGATCCCGGTGTCTTTGAGCTCGCAGCCGTAGAACCCCGGCCGGGCCTGCTCATTGATGAGCCCGCGCGGCGTGTCGATCGTGCTCAGCCCGCCAAGCTCTTGCGTCGTCGGCACGACACGGGTGTAGTTGTAGTACTTGCGGATCGCGCCGACACCCGACGGGTGGAAGTGCGTGAAGCCTTGGCACTGCCGCCGGTCGATGATCTTCGGCGGCAGGCCCTCCAGGCACTTGCCCCATTGGCCGTAGCCCGTCGGGTACCCGCCCGAGTACGCGCAGGCCGACACCATCCCGAACGGCAGCGTCGCGCCGGGGTGCGTGTTGCCGATCATCGGCTTAGGGAAAAACCACGACGACGCCAGCCCATCGGGAACGGGGACATCCATCGGTTCGTTACCGATAAACGGATCGACGTCATCGAGGATCGATGGCTGATTCATAGGGGATAGGTTAACGGTTCTTGAAAGGGATAAGCGCAGTGTTATTAGCCGGCGGGCTTGCCCGGCCGATCCCTAGCGTTTGTTCGGTCCGACAGGCGGGCCGGCTAACGACCGAAGCGTTGCTTATGCCATCGCCTCCACCGGAGCCACCGCCGCCGGCACACTCAGCATCTTGATCAGGTTGCCGAACACCGCCGCGCGATCGAACCGCATCGCGAAGTCGCGCGCGTTATCGCTGAGCCTGCGCCGCTCAGGGGCGGTCATGTTGTACGCCGCGTCGAGCGCCCGGGTCAGGTCCGAGACGTTGCCCGCCTCGTGGTAGAGGCACTGGTCGCCGGTCGCCTCGGGGATCCCGCCGGTTCGCGTGGTAACCACCGGGCCTAGGCCGCCGGCTAGCATCTTCTCGGCGATCGCGATGCCGAACGTCTCGGTGAACTCCGGCCTCGCCTTGCTCGGCAGGCAGTACATCGCGCAGCCGTTCATCAAGAGCGCCTTCTCTTCGTCGCCGACATCGTGGAGGATCATGATGTTCGGGTCGCTATCGCTGAGCTCATGCAGGCGCTCGCTCTCCGGCCCGTTGCCGCAGATGACCAGCTTCTTCTCGCCGTAGCTGTCCGAAGCGCGGTAGGCATGGATCAGGTCGTCTACGCCCTTGGCACGCGCCAATCGGCTGAGGAACAGGGTGTAGCCATCACGCTCCAAGCCGCGTTCTTTAAGCGCTTCCTCCACACGCTTTGGGCGCTTCTCGATACTGACGTACTTGGAGGTATCGATCGCGGGGTAGCTGATCTCAACGCGCTCGCGCAACTGTTTCTCAAAGCCAGTGCCCAAGATCGCGTCGACCTTCTGCCCGGCCTCGACGATCAAGTCACGCGTGTACGCCGACACCGCGACGGGCAGCTCGTGGCTCAGGTAGTTGCTCAACACAAGCTGGGCCGTACCGATCTGCCCGGTCTTCAACGCGTCGTTGACGACGTTCGTGATATCCGAGCCCACCGCCTCGGCGATGGTCGCGACGCGCCCGCGCGGGCCGAAGTGCTGCTGCGCGTTGACCGCGTTCGTGACCATCATGCCGTGCGGCACGATGTACAGGTCCATGACCAGGGTGGGGCCTCCGCACGAATTGAGCAGGTCGATCATGTGCCCGGAGATCGCGTAGCTCAGCCGACCATCGAGCACCTTGTAGTCGCCGATCTGTTCGGGGCGATCGACCTCGATGCCCTGCGAGTACGACTGCACCGACGCCAGCGGCTTGAGCGGCAGGCCCGAGCCTTTGAGCGTGTCGATCGGGTAGCTGACGATGTGGATCTTCTCCAGGCCCGCGGCGTGGGCCGCCTCCGCGAGGTTGCGCGCCTCGGTCGAGTGCCCACAGATAATCGGGTCGGCCCGGACCAGGATGATCAGGTTCTTGAACTGCTCGCCGGCCTCGCGCAGCGACAGGTCACCCGGCGTCCTGGGCGGAGGAACATCCGTGTTCACAATGCGGATACGCGAAGAAAGATCGGTAGGGGAGATCGGTGCGATAGCTGCCTCATTTCGTTGACGAATTGTCTGAAATTAAGCAGGCCGTCTCCGGCGGCGAGAAGGTGGGGTTGCGCCTCGCCAACGCTGCTTTAATGTTATCCCAACCCCGGCGTTTGAGCAAGTGTTTCATGCCACGTGTAGCGGCAGACGCGGAGCGTCCCGTACGAACCGGCGGTCAG
>JAHQVV010000071.1 GCA_019634195.1 Phycisphaeraceae bacterium
AGCCCTTTCCAGAATAATCGCCGTGTTCTGGCCGCCGAAGCCGGTGGTGACGACGAGTAGTTTTTCGAGTTTTGCCGGATCGGTCGCGGACATACCGTCGATGGGGCTGTCGCGGTTGATGGTCTTGGGAAGGGCCTGTTCTTTCAGGGCCTTGGCGGCGATAGCCAGGTCCAGCGCGCCGGCGCCGGCCGAGCAGTTGCCGATGTTCGCCTTCGTCGAAACGACGGGGATCGTGGCAGCGCGGTCGCCAAAGACTTCCCCGATCGCGTTGGCTTCGGCGGCGTCCCACTCGGGGTGGCCGATGCCCAGCGGCATGATCGCGTCGATCGTGCCGGGTTCGAGCTGCGCGTCGCGCAGCGCGTTTTGGATCGCGAGCATCGGCCCCCGGCCGGTCGGGGCGGGTTGCTGCGAACGCTTGTCGGGGTTCAGTGATTGGCTGGCACCGAAGCCGAGCACCTTGGCGTAGGCGTTCGCGCCGCCCCGCTTGGCGTAGGTCTCGGCGGACTCGAGGATGAGGATGCCGCCGCCCTCGCCGATGACGCTGCCGCCGGCAGATTGGTCGAACGGGCGCACCGCGGTCTCGGGGCTGTCCGATTGTTGGGTGAGCCTGCCCTTGAAGACCTGCCGGATAAAGGTCATGGGGTTGAGGTTCGACTCGGCCCCGCCGCAGAAGCAGGCGTCGGCCTGGCCGCGTTGGATGACGCGGAGCGACTCGCCGAAGCTCAGCCCGCCGGAGGCCTCGGCGCAGGTGATCGTGTTGCTGGGGCCCTGCAGGTCGTGCACGATCGTGACGTGGCAGGCGAGCATGTTGGGCAGGTACTTGAGCAGCCACAGCGGGGTGAGGTTGGTCATGCCCTCCTTGCCCCAGTCGTGGATGTCGAAGCTGCCGTCGTCGCGCTGCGACTTGGCCAGGGCCATGGTGAGCTCGTCGGTATCGGCGGCGATCAGGCCCGCGCCGATGTGGCAGCCGACACGCGCCGGGTCGTAGTGCGGGTCGTCGGCGTTGGCGGCGGTGTTGAGGCCGGCGTCTTTGGCGGCGAGGTCCGCGGCGGCGACGGCGATCTCGATGTCTCGGGCCATGACCTTGGTCGCCTTGCGGTAGGTCTTGGGCACGAAGTTTCGGATCTTAAAATCGGCGGGGACTTCCGCGGCGATGGACGAGCCGAAGGCCGAGGCGTCGAAGGCCTTGATCGTATCGATCGCGGTTTCGCCGGCCAGGAGTTTGGGCCAGACTTCATCGATGCCCAGGCCCAGGCCGCAGACCGGCCCGACACCGGTGATATAAACGTCAGGTTTCATGGCCGGATTTTAGCGGGGATTCTGCGATGGGTTTGGAAGGGATTGCGCCTAGAAGCGGTACTCGATGACGCGCGTGCTGCGGACGGCACGGTCCCCGCGCATCGCGGGCTGGAAGGTCGAGTCTTCAAGTGCCGACAGCGCCGCTTTGAGCAGCCGGGGGTGGCCCGCGTCGTCGAGGATCTCCTGTCGGACCAGCTTGCCCGCCGCATCGACTTCGATGAGGATGCGGACGGTGCCCGACTCGCCGCGGCGTTTGCTGACGGTCGATTGCTTGGGCCGGGACTTCTTGTCGAACGTGATCGGCCGATCGACGCTGTCCTCGTCGTAGGCCAGCGATGCCGGCGCAGCCGCGTCTTTGTCGGGGGCCTCGGGCTGTTCCTCTGCCGGGTCGCTGGCTTCTGTTGTTCCAGGCGCAGGCTCGGCAGGCTGCTCGGGCTGCTCGGGCTGATCCTCGGCCTCGGTAACCGGTTCCTGTGGTTCGCTCGGGGTCTTGGGCGTTTGCCCGGCTTGATCGACGATTAGTTCGCTTGCAGTCTCTCCCGATGGCTTGCTGACGGGCTCGGCCGGCTCAAACGGCTCGTCAGCAGGCACCTCGGCCGTCGATCCCGGGGCGTCGATTGGCGTTTCGGCTGCCTCGGGTTCAGCCGTCGCTTCAGGCTCGGACGCCTCGGCAATCGGCGGCAGCGGGGCGTCGCTTTGCTCGGTTGCCGGCAGGTCGAGCGCAACGGGTTGCGTCGGCTGTTCGCCTTCCGGTGCTTCCGCGATCGGCTCATCGGTTGCCGGCGGCTTTGCGGTCGTCGGCTGTGTGCTCGGCGGCGCGTCGTCTGGCCCCTGTGGCAACTCGGGCACCGCGACCGGTACCGGCGGCACCGGCTCAACGGGTTCATCGCCGGGTTTTTCGCTCGGTGCTTCAGCGGGCTGAGATGCGGATCTGGTGGAGTTCAACATCAGCGTGACCTGCACGATGTGCCGCTCACCCTGCCGCGCAGGCTCTGATGATTGCGACCACGCCGAGGCCGGGGGCACCGGCGACAACCACATGCTCAGCAAGATCGCCGCGTGCACAACAAACGACGCGCCAAAGCACAGCCCGACCAGCGTCAGCGAGTAACGGATCGGCCTTGGGCGGTGCGGCGGGATGTTGTCGAGCTCGACCAGCTCATACCTTCCTGGTTGGGGGCAAACTAGAACGTCCAGTCTAAGGTAGCGACGACGCCGAAGCCGGCGCCATTAACACCCGAGCCGTGGACGCGGTAGTCCTCGTTGGTGATGTTCTCGAGTGTGACGGAGAGCTCCATGTTTTTGGAGAACTCCCACCCGCCACCGATGTTTACGGTGACGTAGCTGGGCGTGCCGCCGGGGGGGACGCGCTGGCCGTCTCTTGCGTCGCGGGAGGTCACAAAGTCCGCGTCGGTGGCCGCGGTCACGATGCCGTAGACCCACAGCGGGTGGTCGGGCACGTCGTACCGTGCGCCGACGTTGACGGTGATCGGCGGGTTCCGCTCGATGTACTCGGCCACGACCGGGCCGCCCGCGACGGGGATGGCATCGACCTCGCCGAGCTGCCAGAACGCATTGGCAAACAGGGTGACCGGCTCGGTGGGCTTCCATGTGCCGTCGAGCTCGATACCGTTGACGTAGCCGTCGCCGATGTTGCCGCGGGTAAACTCGTTGGGGTTGCCCGTGCCGAAGCGTACGACCTGGTCTTCGATAATGGTGTAGTAGTAGGACGCCTGCCAGCCGTAGGTCTCGCCTTGCCCCTTGAATCCGATTTCGAGGGCGGTGTAGTACTCCGGCTCGAGCCCGGGGCTGGCGATCTCGATGTCGGTCGCGTTGCTGCTGATGTTGCCCGTGAGGTCCGAGAGGTTCGGGGCGCGGAAGCCCTGCGAGACCCCGCCAAAGACGACCAGCTCCTCCGGCTCGATCTCGTAGTTCAGCCGGGCACTACCCACGAACGCGTTCCAAGAATCCGAGATCGAGATAATGTCTGCGGGGTTGGTGGGATCGCTGCCCGGGATGGCGGGGTTGTTGACCCGATCCGCGTCGGCGGCCGCGTAGTTCCAGCGGCCACCGATGACCGTATTCAAGCGATCGGTCAGGTCGTACTCGCCCTGGACGTAAATGCCCAGCAGGTCGTAGGTCGCATCATCACCAAACGAGCCCTGGACAAAGGTCGTCGGCACGGACCCTGAGTCACTGCCGAATGTATCGACCTTGTCGCGGTAGTAATCGATGCCATAGGTCAGCGTGAGGTCATCGCTGACCTCGCTTTGGGCCTGAGCGAAGAACCCCAATGTTTGGACGCGCAGCGTATCGAACTCCCGATCGTTGTTGGCGCGGATGCGGTCCTGGGCTTGATTCGTATTCTGCCAAGATAGGCCAATCTTAAACGCGCTCAGTGGCCCGTTCTCGATGTCCTCGGTGTGCAGTTGCACATACGTCAGGTCGCGTTCCTGGTCGAGGTCCCGCTGCAGGTCCGTCCCGACCGTTGTGCCCGCGAACGAGATGCCCTGGACCGTGCTGTGCGTGCGGGGCACGTTGTTCTGCCGGATGCGTTGGTGGGCGAAGACCAGCCTGCTGTTGTCGCCGACGAAGTACTCGGTCTTGATGTCGGCAGCGTACTGGCCGTAGCCCGTGCCGTTCTGCCGGCCGATGTCGCTGCCGCCTTGCAGGTCACCGAAGTCACTCGCCGATCCGCCGATCAGCACGCCGATCGGATGGCCATCGCTATTAAAGGTCGGGCTCAGTTCAACACGGCCGCCAATGGACCGCTCGTTACTGGCGTATCGCGCGGTGGTTCGGCCTGAGAGATTATTCGTATCGCTGTAGCCGTAGGGGCTTGTCGTGATGGCGTTGACCGTGCCGCCGACCGCGTCGGAGCCGTAGATGACGGATGTGGGTCCCTTGATCACTTCCAGGCGTTCGACGGAGAAGGGGTCGAGGGTATTCCAGTACTGGTTTGGGCCCGAGCGGAAGGTGGCGTTATTCAGCCGCACGCCATCGACCAGGAACACGTTGCGGTAGCCCGTGAACCCGCGGATGTAGGGCGAGCCCTGGCCATGCGACGTGCGCTGCACCAGCACGCCGGGCGTGTACTTCAGCGCTTCGGGCACCGAGCGGATGCCGTAGTCGCGCATCTCGTCTTGGCTGATCACGTCCGTCATGTAGGGCGTATCGAACGAGCGTTGCTCAAAGCCGTCGGCCGTGACGATCAGCGGGTCACCGAACCAATCGCCCAAATTGGTATTCGCGTTTTCGGGTTCGGGTGCCGGGCCGGTTGCTTCGTTCTGAGCGGCGGCGGGCAGGGCGGCGACGAGGAGTGCGGACGAGAACAGCGTGGAAAGAACAGAGTTGGTTTGCAAAGCGGGTTCCTATTTCGATTTTTTGCAGCCGACCCCAACCCCTGGGGCTGGGGCCTATGGCAGTCTTATTTAATAGCGACGCCCGCGGCCCGCGGTGCAGGCTTTGCACTTAGGTACGCCGGGTGTGGGTGGGGCAGGCTTCCAGCCTGTCATTGTGTTTGTTGCATCTATGACAAGCTGGAAGCCTGCCCCATCAATAAAAAGAATTACCACCTGCTGCCGATACACTGTCGCCATGTCCCTGGGCACACGATTAACGCTGAAGACCGCGGTGCTGGTGCTGGCCGTCGTGGTGGTGGCCGGCGCTGCATTGCTGGGCCTGGGGGCGCTCAATCGAGATCTCGATGCGGCGCTGGGGCAATACGACCGTTTGCGCAAGGCGTACATGCTCATCCGGGACGTGGAGCAGGCCCGCGACGCGGCGCGCAGCACCGTCCCGACGCCCGACCGGGTGCGTCAGCCCATCCAACGGGCCGTGCTGATGCTCGACGAACAGGCGGGCGTCTTCACGGATGAGATGACGGCCGAGGTGCGTCGTGAATTGATGCTCGCCTTCGAGTCGCTCGAGGACGCCGAGCCGGGCCAGCCGATCTCGTACGAGACGGTGAGCCCGCTCTATACCGTCATCAACAAGCTGACCAACGAGATCAGCGACACCGCCGCCGGGATCGAGGCCATCGAGCAGCGGTCTGCCCGGCACCGGACCAAGGTGCTCGTCGCCGTCGGCATCACCGCGGCGCTCGCGGCAGCGCTCGCGATCGCCGTGGGCGTCTGGCAGTACCTGGCCGTGATGAACCCGCTGCGTCGGCTGCAACGCGGCGTCGAGCGCCTCGCGTCAGGCGACTTCGCCGACCAGCTCCGCGCGACCGGCGACCGCGAGTTCGTCCAGCTCGCCAACGACTTCAACCGCATGGCCGACGACCTGGCCACGCTCTACCGCGAGCTCGAAGACAAGGTCCGCCTGCGCTCCGCCCAACTCGCGCAGAGCGAACGCCTCGCGTCCGTCGGCTTCCTCGCCGCGGGCGTCGCCCACGAGATCAACAACCCCCTGGCCATCATCGCCGGCGAGGCCGAACTCGCCCTGGGCGCGCTGACCGACGATGTCGACCAGGCCTCGCGTCAGTCGTTGCAAGTGATCCGCGACGAGGCCTTCCGCTGTAAGACCATCACGCAGAAGCTCGTCTCACTGGCTCGGCCGGGCAGCGAGACGCGTGCCGCTGCGGGCCTCCGGCAGCTCGCCGAGGAAGTGGCCTCGCTCATCAAGACACTGCCCCAGCACAAGGACCGGCAGGTGGTCGTGGAGGGCCAGCCCGTGCAAGCCAACACCGACAGCGCGCGGGTCAAGCAGGTGCTCTTGAACCTGGCGATCAACGCGCTCGAGGCGGTGCCCGCCGGTACCGGGCGCGTCCGGCTGATCGTCGGGCAATCGCTTGACGGTTCAACGATCGCGGTCCAAGACAACGGCAAGGGGATCGACGCCGACGCCTTGTCGCGCGTCTTCGAGCCGTTCTATACCGCGAAAAAAAACCCCAACACCCCGGGCCTGGGCCTTGGCCTGTCCATCAGCCACGCCATCATCGAAGACCTCGGCGGGCAACTCACCGCCGCCTCCCCCGGCCCCGGCCAAGGCAGCACCTTTACGATCGAACTCCCAAAGGCTAAGTAGGACAGGCATTCCTGCCCGTCACGAACAATCGAACGCTACATATTATTGAGACAACAGACTGATAAGGGGTGTCGCCGATGCTTCGGCTACGCCGAACGACAGGCAAGAATGCCTGTCCTACATTAGAAAGTACTAGCCATGCGACCCCAGACCCGACCCTCTGTTCTTGTGGTGGACGACGAACAACGCCTCCGCGAGGTCCTCGTGCGCGGCATCGCGCAGATGGGCTACGATTGCACCGGCTCGCCCACCGCGGAGGACGGCCTGCGCCAGATGCGTGAGCAGGCGCGCGGCGTCGCCATCGTCGACCTCAACCTGCCCGGCATGGACGGGATGCAGCTCTTTGAAAAGCTCCGCAAGGGCTGGCCCGCCATCCAGGTCATCGTCCTCACCGGCTTCGGCGACCTCGACGCGGCCAAGAACGCCATCCGCCTGGACGTCGTCGACTTCCTCACCAAGCCGACGCACCTGGGCGAGCTCGAAGAGGCGCTCTCGCGCGCCTGGCGGCGCATCGACGACGCCGCCGGCCTCGACGCGGTCAAGCTCCCCGAGCCCACCGCTGAAGATCTGCAAGACGATGACGACGAAGAATCGATCGGCCTGGAATCCTCAGAGCCGGCCGTGTCCCCGCAGCCCGGCGAGTCGCTCGAGGACCTCGAACGCCGGCATATCCTCGACACACTCGCTCGGCATGACGGCAACCGCCGCGACACCGCAGACGCCCTGGGCATCAGCCTGCGCACGCTCTACTACCGCCTGAGCCAGTACCAGAAGGACGGGCACCTTTGAGCTGTTTATCTTGCTGTGTAGCGGGAGACGCGAAGCGTCCCGTGCGAAGCATCTCTCACAGCTCGAACGGGGACGCTTCGCGTCACCCGCTAAACTGTTCTATCGGCGACCCCGACAGCATCTTCTTCCGCCGCTGTGTCTTGATCCGATTGATCACTTGCCGGCCGATCTCATCGATCATGACGCCCAATAGCAGGACGACGCCGATGATGATGAACTCCCAATAGGTGGGCTGCTTGAGCAGGTTGATCGCGTTGTAGAGCGAGCGCATCACCGCGGTGCCGATGATGACGCCCGCGATCGACCCGACCCCGCCCCGCAGGGAGCAGCCGCCGAGCACGGCCGCAGCGATGGCGTAGAGCTCGTAGAAGTTGCCATCGCCTGCCGGGGTCACCGACCCGATATCCAGTGCAAAGAGCGCCCCGCCCAGGGCAGCCAGTGTCGAGCACATCACGTAAGCGAGCAGCGTCATCTGCTTGGTGTTGATGCCCGAGAAGCGTGCGGCCTCCGCGTTACGCCCCATGGCCAGGAGGTAGCGCCCGGCCACGGTCTTGTGCAGCAGGACCGCGCTGAATAACGCTAAGACCAGCAGGATCAGCATCGGCATCGGCAGCTCGACCCATCCCCAGAGCCCTTGTGATCCCTGCGCCGCATTGTCGCCGGTCGCGCTGATCTTGTTGATTAGCGGTACGGGTATTTCAATCGGCTTGCCGTTTGCGAAATAACGCAATGACGCATGATGCGGGCCGACCCCGACCGCCTCATCGCCGGACACCAGGCGCGCCAACCCGCGATACGCCATCAGCCCACAGAGCGTGACGACGAACGACTGCAACTTCATGTACCCGATCAATACACCGTGCAGTAGGCCGATCCCCGCGCCGATCAGTAGTGTTAGCAACACCGCCAGCAGCGGGTGCATCAATCGCGATTGGTGTTCGAGTGTCGCAACCGATCCCAGCTCGACCCGGCGGACGTTGCTGCGTAAGACCAGTATCTTGTCGTTGTTTGTGGCTTGGGTCTTCGACTGATCGATCACGAGGGTGATGTCGTCGGCCGTTTTTTTGCTGGAGATCACCAGCCGATCCAAGTCGCTGTAGCTTGGCACCGGCGCATCGAACGTAATGGTCTTGGTGTCCGGATCGATGCTGTTGACGCTGAGGGTGTGCCCGGAGTCGTAGTAGTTGACTTGGAGAAAGAGCATCAAGCAGACGCCGCTGAGCGCAACGACCGAGCCGATGGATAGGTCGATGCCGCCGGTGATGATGACGAAGGCAACGCCCAAACCAAGGATGCCAAACAGCGCGGTCCACCGCAGGAGGTTGGAGAGGTTCTGCGGGTCCACAAAGACGGGGTTGAGTGATGTGGTGATCACGCAGATCGCCAACAGCAGAATCGAGATGCCCAGGATGCGGGTGAGGCCTTGCAGAGTCATGTCTCGGGGTTTCCTGTTGGTCCAAGCCTAAGCGGTTTGCGTTTGATGGGTATTCGTCGCCATGGCCATCACCGACTCGGCCGAGAGGCCCGCTCGGCCAAGCTCGCCGGTCATCTTGCCCTCGTGCATGACCAGGACGCGGTCCGCCACGCCGAGCACCTCTTCCAGGTCGCTGGAGACGAACAGGATCGCGACGCCTTCGTGGGCCAATTCTTCCATGATGCGGTAGATCTCCGCCTTGGCGCCGATATCGACACCGCGCGTCGGCTCGTCCAGCAGCAGCACCTTCGGCTCGTTGGCCAGCCACTTGGCGAGCACGACTTTCTGCTGGTTGCCACCCGATAGGTTCCCGGCCAGTTGCTCAATAGTCGGCGCTTTGGTCGCGAGCTTGTCTTTCATCGACACGCCGAGTTCGCGTTCTTTGCGTGCATTGATGATGCCTGCCGTGGCGTCCTGACCCAGACGGGCCATGGAGGTGTTCTCGCGGATCGACATCGAGAGCACGACGCCCTGGGCTTTGCGGTCTTCGGGCACGAGCGCCAAGCCCGCAGCGATGGCCTGCTTCGGGTTACGGATGGCGATGGCGTTGCCTGCAATATGAATCGTCCCAGCCAGCGGCGGGTCGATGCCGAATAACGCCCGGAGCATCTCCGTCCGTCCCGCACCGACCAGGCCTGCGACGCCGACGATCTCTCCTGCCTTGACTTCAAGTGACAACCGGTGCTCGGGGAAGGCCTGCGTCGCCAGCCCGTCGACCTTCAGCACCGCGTCGCCGATGGGGCGGGGCTTGTACTGGTAGAGGTTCGAGGCATCGCGCCCGACCATGAGCTTGACCATCGCATCGTGATCGACCTCGTCGCGCGAAAGTTCGCCGGCGTTCTGCCCATCCCGCAAGACCGTGACGCGATGGGCCAGGCGTTTGACCTCTTCGAGGCGGTGGCTGATAAAGATGATGCCCACGCCCTTCGCGGACAGGCGGTCGACGACGTCGTACAGCCGCTGCGTCTCTTTGTCGGAGAGCGACGCGGTCGGCTCGTCCATGATGATGACGCGGGCGTTCGTGCTGATCGCTTTGGCGATCTCGACCATCTGTTGCCGGCCGGTGGAGAGCTCGGCAACGGGTGTCGTTGGCGGCAGGTCAAGCCCGACTTCATCGAGCACTGCTTTTGCGCCGCGTAGCATCGCCTTGCGGTTGATCAGGCCAAGCCGTTTGGGCTCTCGGCCGAGGTAGATGTTCTGCGCGATATCGAGGTTGTCCGCGAGGTTGAGTTCCTGGTGGATCAGGGAGATGCCCAGCGACATCGCGTGCTGCACGCCTGTGAGTTCCGTGGGCACGCCGTCGATTAACAGCCCGCCGGCATCGGGGGTAACCAGCCCGGCGAGGGACTTCATGAGCGTGCTCTTGCCCGCGCCGTTCTCGCCGATAATCGCGAGGATCTCGCCTTTAGATAGGTGCATCGATACCTTGTCCAGCGCAATCACGCCGGGATAGGCTTTGGAGATGCCTTGGGCTTGGAGTAGTGGGGCCTTTACAGGCGTCATGTGCGACCGAACGCTTGTACCTTCGAGAGCAATGTACTCGCTTATTCTTGTCCCAGCAATGCATCGATCACGCCCTGAGCGCGTTCACGGGCATTGGCCTGAGTGAGTTCACCGACAAAGATGACCACTTCGCCGCCGTCAGGTAGGTCCTTGGCCAGCAGCTCCCCGGCCTGCTTACCCGCAGCGAGGTTGTCGGTGCCCAGGTAAAACAGCCGGTCCGATTCATCGGCGTCCGAGTCCACCGCGATGACGCTCACCTTGCTGCACCACTCGTTCATCATCTCGACCTGCTCGTTGGGGTTGCGCACAGAGATGGCGATCCCGTCAGCACCGTTGATGATGGCGGTGTCCACGTAACGCTTCTGCTCGGCGACCTTGCCATCGGGTGGCATGTAGACCGAGACTTCCGCGTTGAAGGCTTCGCCCGCCTTCTCGCAACCGCGTTCAGCGAGTTTCCAGAACGGGTCCCACACATTTGTCACGAAGTGGATATCGACCGATTGTGTTGTGTCGTATGCGCCCGCGTCGTAGGGCGGGATCGGGCCGGTGCCTTCGCGGATCGCAGCGACTTCACTGGAGAATGCCGACATGTTCTCTTCTGTGATCACGCGGGTGGGCACGTACATGAGCCCGTTGGTAGGGACATCGATCGCCTGCTCGCGGATCGTCGCGGAGAGCAGTTCGACCGAGCGGAAGCCGAATTCATACGGGTTCTGAACGACCGTTCCTAAAATCTTCCCTTCCTTGATCGCAGCAAGCGTATCGGGGTCTTCGTCGAAGCCGACGATGCTGACCTGGTCCAGGACGCCGCGTTTTTCGACGGCTTGAAGGATGGCTGGTGGGTTGTAGGCGTAGAGCCCCACCATGCCTTTGATGTTCGGGCTGGCCGAAAGCGCATCCTCTGCCTTCTGCAAGGCTTCGGTCTTACCCCGGTCGGTTCGGATACTAACGGTCCACTCAACGCCGGTGTCCGGGTTGGTGCGGGTGACAGCCGCATCGCGCGCCATCTGCCAGGTGACCGGGCCGTCGGTGTTGGCTTCGCTGTCGCCGCTACCGCCGCAGCCCGTAAGGCTGAGCATCAAGGCGGGCAGGATCAGGGCGAGCGTTGCTTGCAGGCGTTGGCGCGTCATGTTTTTGTTCCGAATGGGCGAGGCGAAGGTGAATGGACCGGCCATTATAGTCGGTCTTGGTGATTTCTGACGAGGGTCCCTTGGCCCTGCCGATGTAGGGGCTATGGTGCGATCCGCGCACATCTTGATCGCATGCGCTGCGGCATTGCTTGGCCTGGGGGTCATCATGGTCCACTCGGCGGGCTCGGTCGTGGGCGGCCCCGACGGGGCGGTGGTGGACTCGACGTTCGGGCCCGCCGGCCCGTGGTCGATGTTCGCGACCCGGACGAGCCTGTACGCGGGGATCGCGATCCTCGTGATGCTCATCGCTTCAAGACTGAACGTCCGGCAATTGTTCACCTCACGCGGGCTGAGCAACCCGCTGCTGGTCGCCCTCATGGCGGCGCTCGCGCTGCAGGGCCTGACGCTCGTCCCGGGCTTTGGCCACGAGGTCAACGGGGCGCACCGCTGGCTGAAGGTCGGGCCGATCACCTTCCAGCCCTCGGAGCTGGTCAAGTGGGTGATGGTCCTGGCCGTGGCGTGGTGGTGTGCCAGGCGGACCGGCGTCATGCACAGGCTTGGCGCGGGGGTCCTGCCCGCGATCGTTTTGATCGCGGTGGCATGCGGGATGGTCGTGCGGGAGGACTTGGGCACGGCCGTGCTCATCGGTTTGGTCGCGGTCATCATCCTCATCGCTGGCGGCATGAGGCTGTGGGTCCTTGCCCCTGTGGCGATCGTCGGCGGCGTCGGCATCGTCGGCGCGATCATGGCGGCGCCGTACCGGATCAAACGCCTGATGATTTACCGCGATCCATGGATCGACCCGCAGGGCGCGGGCTACCACCCGATCCAGTCGCAGCTCGCCTTCGCCGAAGGCGGGGTCTCCGGAAGCGGCCTGGGCCACTCGGTGCAGAAGTACTACATCCCCGAGGACACGACCGACTTCATCTTCCCGGTGCTGACCGAAGAGCTCGGCCTGGCCGGTGCGGCGCTGGTTATCGGCTTGTTCCTCACGATCATCTGGGTCGGCTTAGGGATCGTCCGCGACAGCAAAGACCCGTTTAGTCGACTCGTCGGCCTGGGCGTGATCACGACGCTGGGCGTGCAGGCCGCGATCAACCTCGCCGTCGTGACCGTCGTTGTCCCGACCAAGGGCATCGCGCTGCCGTTAGTGAGCAACGGCGGCACCGGCTGGATCATGACCGCCGGGGCGCTTGGCATCCTCGCCGCGATCGACAACGCGACGTCGATGGAGGAGGCGGAGGCGATTGCAGACCCTGAAGATGGTGCGGATACAGAAGCGGCAGAAACGCCAGCGCTTCGACTAACGGGGTAAACATATTTTTCGCCACGGATTAACACGGATGATCACGGATGTTTTTGTCTCAACTCAATCCGTGCCTGTCCGTGTTAATCCGTGGCTAACCCTGCCCTGGAATCTGCGTAACCTGTGAAATCTGTGGCTAAAGATCAACCCACCATCCTGTTCGTCGGCGGCGGCTCTGGCGGGCACATCTACCCCAACGTCGCGGTGTATGAACGGCTCGTTGAGCTGGGCGTCGACATCGACGCGCGGTTCGTTGTCAGCGAGCGGGCGATCGACGATTCGATCCTGAAGAAACTGGACCTGCGTGGTCACGCGATCAGCGCGTTGCCGTTGTCGCTTAAGCCCAGCGGATTCATCAAGTTCTACAAGGCGATCAGGCAGGCGGAGCTGGAGACGTTCGACCTCATCCGCGCGACGGGTGCGAGGGCCATGCTCGCGACCGGCGGGTTTGTCAGCGGGCCTGCGCTCAGGGCGGGCAGCCGGGCGAGCATCCCCTGCGCGATGGTGAACCTTGACGCGGTGCCGGGCAAGAGCAACCGCTTCACCTCGCGCTACGCCAGCGACCTCTTTAGCGCCTACGAAACGACGAAGCTCGGCAAGGCCCAGCAGATCGGTGTGCCGTTGCGCCAGAGCGTGATCAACCACGTTAGTGCCGAGCAGGCCCGTCTGTCCCTTGGCCTGGACCCGGAGCTTAATACGCTGCTGGTCTTTGGCGGCTCGCAGGGCGGGGGCACGATCAACAAGGCCATGGCCGAACTCGTCAGCCGGGCGACGGTACGCGACCTGTTCGCGGGCTGGCAAGTCCTGCACATGACCGGCGAGCAGGACTTGGCCGGCGTCCGTGAAAGCTACGCGAAGCACGGCATCCCCGGCAGGGCCGAGTCGTTTTGCACGCAGATGGGCCGGGCGTGGGGTGCCGCGACGCTGGCGGTCTGCCGGGCCGGCGCGGGGACGGTCGCCGAGTCCTGGACCAACGCCGTGCCTTGCCTGTACATGCCGTACCCGTTCCACCGGGACGAGCACCAGCGTCTGAACGCCGCGCCGGTCGTCAACCGCGGCGGGGGGATGCTGCTCAAAGACCGCGTCGACGTCCACGACAACGTCGGCGAGCTCATGGGCCCCTTGCGCGACCTGATGAAGAACCACCTGCGCCGCGAGCAGATGCAAAAGGCGATGGAGGAATCCCGGCCGATGGACGGGGCGACGACATTGGCCGAGTGGCTGATCACGGTGCTGGGGATTGCGGTGTCGCCGAGCAAGCTGCTGCGGTGAGCTTTCTGCAGCGCTAGCCGTCGCCTGCAAGGCGACGCGTCGGACTAAGCCAAACCACAGAGATCACGGAGGCACAGAGGGGACGGAGCAAGGCAGGCTGGATTTCTCCGTGACCTCTGTGCCTCCGTGTGCTCTGTGAAAGATTGGAGCTATGCTTTAGGGATGGAAGCTGAAACACAGCCAAACCAACTGACCGACGCAGAGCTGATCGAGCGGGTGGACGATGCCTTGCGGCTTTTTTTGGATCGCAGGTTCGTCTCAAGCCTGAATGATGCCATCGAATACTCAGTATTTAGTGGAGGCAAGCGAGTCAGGCCGGTTCTTTGTCTGCGTTCGTGTTTGGCCGTTGGAGGAGACTTAGAAAAAGCGCTGCCTGCTGCTGTGGCAATCGAGCTGATCCACACGTTTTCGCTGGTGCACGACGACCTGCCGGGAATGGACGATGACGACTTGCGCCGTGGACGACCGACACTACATAAGCACACGAACGAGGCGATGGCGATTTTGGCGGGCGACGCAATGCTGACGTATGCGTTTCAAGTCCTAGCTAGTTCGCAAGTGGAGTCGGACACCTTAGTAAAACTGATTGGTTGGCTTTCTGCATTTACTAACACGATGATCATTGGCCAGGTATATGACACGATGGGTGGTTATTCCGAAGAGATGGACCCCATTGAGCAGCTTCGCGAGACGCATAGCAGTAAAACTGGGGCTCTGCTACATGCCTCGATCGTGATGGGTGCATATGTTGGTGGAGCGACCGATGATCAACATACACCTTTAGCACAATACGCCGACGCCATCGGCCTGATGTTCCAGGCCGTCGACGACCTGCTCGATGTCACGCAGTCCACCGAGAAGATGGGCAAGGCTACCGGCAAGGACGCGGGGCAGGGCAAGCTGACCTACCCCGGCCTGCTCGGGATCGACGGCACACGGGCCGAGATCGACAAGCTCCTGTCGCGAGCGCTTGAAGCACTATCCGGTTTTGATGCAAAAGCCGACCCGTTGCGCGAGATGGCTCAACGATTGGCGACACGACAGCACTAATCACACGCCTTGGACCCCACTCATCCCCTACAATAAAGCGTTCAGACCGACCCGCCCGATCCTTACCCTATGGCCTACGACCTGCTCCAAACCATCGCCGGCCCAGCCGACCTCAAGAAGCTCTCTGTCGCCGAGCTCAAGACGCTTGCGCAGGACATCCGCGACGCGATCTGCGATCAGGTCTCGCAGACCGGCGGGCACCTGGCACCCAACCTCGGCGTGGTAGAGCTCACCCTCGCGCTGCACTATGTCTTTGACTTCGGCCCCGACGACGATCGGCTGCTCTTCGACGTCGGCCACCAGTGCTACCCGCACAAGCTCATCACCGGCCGACTCGACCTGTTATCCAAACTCCGGCAGCGCGGCGGGATGGCGGGCTTCCCCGAGCCCGGCGAATCGGATCACGACCTGTTCTCCGTCGGCCACGCCGGCACGGCGATCTCGACAGCCGTGGGAATGGCACGCGGCGATCAACTCATGGGCCAGGGCGGACACAAGGTTGTCTCGCTGATCGGGGACGCGTCGATCGTCAACGGCGTCGCGCTCGAGGGCCTGAACAACGCCGGCACGCTCAACCGCCAGTTCCTCGTTGTCCTCAACGACAACGGCATGTCCATCGCCAAGCCCCAGGGCGCGATGGCCGGCTACTTCGACCGCATCCGCGTTAGCCACCGCTACGCCGGGTTCAAAAGCAAGAGCCGATCGATCCTTGAGCGTGTCCCGGGCGGGCGCAAACTGCAGTCCCTCTACCACCGCTCAACCGAAGCGCTCAAAGCCATGCTCAAGTCCGAGCACCTCTTCGAGCACTTCGGGCTGACATGCGTCGGCCCGGTCGACGGCCATGACTTCGACACGCTTATCCCGCTTCTGCAAGAGATCAAGCTGATGCAGCGCCCTGTCCTGCTGCATGCCAAGACCATCAAGGGCAAGGGTTTTGACTTCTCCACCGGCGATCCAACGGCATTCCACAGCCCCAAGCCCTTCGTCGTTAATGGCTGCCGGGTCGATGTGAAGTCCTCCGGCCGAGCGTTCACCGAGGCCTATGCCGACGCGATGATCGAGCTGATGAACAAGGACGACAAGGTCGTTGCCGTCACCGCTGCGATGCCTGACGGCACGGGCCTGGCCAAGGTCGCCAAGGCGCTGCCTGACCGTGTGATCGACACCGGCATCTGCGAAAGCCACGCGATGGACATGTGTGCCGGCATGGCCAAGACCGGCGTCAAGCCCTTCTTTGCCGTGTACTCGACCTTCGCTCAGCGCGCGCTGGACCAGGTCTTCCAGGAGGTCGCTTTGCAGAAACTTCCTGTCCGTGTCTGTATGGACCGCGGCGGGTTCGTCGGCGGCGACGGCGCGGTGCACCACGGCTTCATGGACATCGCCATGCTCCGCACGCTGCCCAATGTCGTGCAGCTCGCGCCGTGCGACGAGGCGACGCTCCAAGCTGGGCTCAAGTTCATGCACGAGTACGACGCGGGCGCCAGCTTTATCCGCTACCCGCGTGACAGCGTGCCCACCGAGCCGCTGCAAGCCGAGACACCAGCGTTTGAGCTGGGCAAGGCCAACCCGATCCACGCGAGCGATCACGACAAGCCCGCCGCCGCAATCCTCGCCTACGGCGTGATGGTCAACACCGCGCTCGCCGCGCTGCCCGGGCTACAGCAGCAGGGCTACGACATCGCGATCTACGACGCGCGCTTCGCGATGCCGATCGATATCGAGTTGATCCGCTCGCTCATCGAGCAGGGCACGCCTATCGTGACAATCGAGGACCACGCGCTCGAAGGCGGCTTCGGCAGCATCGTGTTGGATGCCTGCAACCAAGCGGGCCTACCCACCGATCAGGTCAAGCGCCTGGGCATGCCCAAGTCCTGGGCCGGCCCCGACAGCCGCGGCAACCAACTCGCCGAGGCCGGCCTGACCCCCGAGCGCCTGGCCAGCGCGGTGCGCGAGCTGATCGACCAGCGCGACGCTTCGCCGGTCGTCGTACCCGACCCGGTGCCGACGCCGAAGTAATCCCGTCTCGACTCTGAGAATGGCTCAGTTTTTTTCTCTACACCGCTGCCAAGCTCTGCGATAAGGTGATGAGAAATCGATTCCAACGATGACATTCCAACGATGACATTCCAACGATGACATTCTAACGATGACACTATCCGGAGCTGACCATGGACTGGACCGACTTGTTTCTATCGCCTGAGATGCGCAACCGCCGGGACATCAAGAGCGCGAATCAGAAGATGCAGCACATGCGGCGGAGGATGATCGAAAAGACTGGGCGTGATCATCAGCAGGACGCACGCCTCCTAGCGCTCGAGCAGGAAAACGATCAGCTCAAGCTCATGCTGATGGACCTGATCAACCTGCTGCAAAGCAAAGGCGTGATTGCCGAGCAGGACACGGTAGACATCATCAAATGCGCCGCTGTCGTGATACAGGAAGAGGCATCAAACGATGACGAAGACAACCCGCTGATTGATTTTCAGCGGGCGCTGAGGGAAGAGGAATAAACTCTCGCTTTATTTATGCCCCTTCGGTCCATCCCCGCGCAGGTACTTGTCGCGGATGGCTTCTTCGAGATCGACGCCGTTGATGTTCGCCAGCGTGCAGAGCCAGGCGACGACGTCCGCGAACTCACCGGCGGGGTCCGAGTCGCCTGAGGTGTCGCCACCCTCGCCGACGGATTTGTGCAGCGCGGTGGCGAGCTCGCCCACCTCCTCCACCAGCCACATGAAGGTTCCGGGCGTGCCGCGCGCCGCGTCGGTGTCGTGGTAGCGGTCGTAGATGTGCTGCTGGAAGGCTTTGAGCGACAGCGGTTGGTCTTCGGGGATGGTCATGCCCGGATGATAACCGACCTAGAATACCGACCAGATGCCTCGCACTTCTCTAACGATCGAAGGGATGCACTGCGCTTCGTGCGTCGCACGGGTGGAGAAGGCGCTGCGCACCGTCGAGGGCGTCGAGGACGCCTCGGTCAACCTGACCACCAACCGTGCAGATATCGATGGGCGCGGGCTGGTGCCGGACCACCTGATCACCGCGGTGAACCAGGCGGGCTACGAGGCGACGCTGGCAAACCAATCGAAAGCGGAAACCGAATCCAAGAAGGCTAAGCCCTTTTCCCGGGGCGACGCGATGTATCGCGCTGGCCTGACACTACCGTTCGCCGCCGCCGTCATGGTGCTGGATATGTCGTTTGTCGCCCCGTGGTCGCCTTGGGCACAACTCGCCATCGCCTCTGCCCTGATGGCGGTATTGGGCACGCCGTTCTTTGTCGGTGCGTTCAAAGGCCTGCGGTACCGCAGGGTCGATATGGACACGCTCATCGCGCTGGGCAGCGGGGTGGCGTTTGTTTCCAGCCTGATTACACTCTTCACACCTTCCGGGGGCGGGGGGCTTGCGTTCGGCACGGCCGTGGCAATCCTCTGGTTCATCACGCTCGGCCACGCGCTCGAGCACAAGGCCCGACGGTCCGCCGCCTCCGCGCTGCACAAGCTCCGTGAGCTCGCGCCCGAACACGCGGTCGTGATCCGCAACGGGCAGGAAACGAAGATGCCCATCGCTAAGGTGCCCGTCGGCGCGGTAGTGCTCATCAAGCCCGGCGGCCGGGTCCCGCTCGATGGCACGGTCAAGGAAGGCCAGTCCACCCTCGACCAGTCCATGGTCACCGGCGAATCCGAGCCTATCGAAGCCGGCGAAGGCACCAGGGTCTTCGCCGGCACAATCAACCAGACCGGCTCCTTACGCATCACCGTCACCGCGATCGGCGCGCAGACCCTGCTCGGCCAGATCGTCGAGATGGTCGAACAGGCACAAGGGTCCAAGGCCGCGATCCAGCGCCTCGCCGACAAGGCCGCGGGCGTCTTCGTGCCGACCGTCATCCTCATCGCTGGTGTCGCGCTGGCGACCTGGGGCTTGGCGCTGGACGATTGGTCGCGCGGGCTCAACGCGTGTGTCGCGGTGCTGATCGTGGCGTGCCCGTGCGCGTTGGGTCTGGCGGTGCCGACCGCGATCCTCGTCGGCACCGGCCTCGGCGCGAGCAGAGGCATCCTCATCAAAGACCCCGTCGCGCTCGAGCGTTGCTACGGCCTGACCCACATCATCCTCGATAAGACCGGCACGCTCACCACCGGCAAGCCCGCGGTCACCGCTACCCATTGCGTCGCCGATCACTTTACCGATAACGATATGCTCCGCCTCGCCGCTGCTGCCGAACGCGATAGCGAGCACCCGCTTGGTAAGGCAGTCGTCCAGCACGTGAACCAGCTGGGGCTAGACATCCCGCCCGCCAGCGGGTTTGCGTCGAACACCGCCGCCGGCGTCGTCGCAAGTGTCGAAGGCAAAATCGTTAAGGTCGCCCGCCTCTCCGCCCTCCGCGAGCAAGGTGTCGTGGCCCCCGATGGGTTGGAGGCCAAGCGAGACAAGCTATTGCGTGGCGCCCGCACGATCATCGCCGTTGCCGTCGATAACAGCGTTGTCGGGTTGATCGGCCTGGCCGACGAGATACGCCCCGAAGCGCCGGACGTGCTCAAGGCCCTCAAAAAACTCGGCCTGCGCACCGTCATGATGACCGGCGACTCGCAGTACGCCGCCGACCATGTCGCGCGTGAACTTTCAATCGACCGCACGTTCGCCGAGGTCAAGCCCGCCGACAAGCGTCAGAAGGTCCTGGACCTGCAGATCGGCGGCAAGTCTGTTGTCATGGTCGGCGACGGCATCAACGACGCCCCCGCGCTGGCCGAGGCGGACCTGGGCATCGCGATCGGCGGCGGGACGGACATCGCGACGGATGCCGGGCACATCGTATTGATCGGCAACGACATCACGCAGCTGCCCGCCACGATCAAGCTCGGCCGAGCCACCATGCGCCGCATCGTCGCCGGCCTGCTCTGGGCGAGTATCTACAACATCTGCCTGATCCCCCTCGCCGCGACAGGCCTGATGCACCCAATGGCCGCGGCGATCGCGATGTCACTGAGTTCGGTGAGCGTCGTGGTTAATGCGCTGTGGTTGAAGTGGACTTGGAAGGGGTGATTTGTTTTGAACCACAGAGACACAGACGGCGCGGAGGAAGGCATTATCATGCAAATGTTGATACGAATGATTCTGTTCCTTGTGACTACTAGTTTCTTAATCATCGGATGCGATCATGAGCCGAAAGGCAAGTCAACTATGACAGAACAAGAATACGACGACATTGGCCGGTTCATATGGAACACCTATGTTCCGAAGAGTGGGCAATCGGATACTGTTCAAGGCGAACTTCTAAGGGCAAATGAGAAGCTAAGAGACGAATGTCATCGAAACGGGAATATCAATTGGGACTCTGGTCACGAGATACTGGCGAACTATATTCTCACGACTTTGACTGAATCACCCGACTTGTCTGATGAGGCAAAGGCCGAGTTGAAACGTGATATTGAGCGTGTGCTTGATTATGAATATCCTTATACAGAGGATGATTTATTTGACCGCACGGAGAGGAAGATTTTTGATTGGTATCTCGCTAATCAAGAGCCCATTCCACGGTCGCATAATCCTGATCTGTATAGATGAAGCTTTTGAATGTGCTCTGCTTCTTTTGGCGAATGCAGACTAAATGATCAAAAATTGTCTTCCTCCGTGCCCTCTGTGTCTTTGTGGTTCACAATTTCAAACTAAATCCAGCCAAGCCTCCGGTAGCACTTCAAGCCAGAACCGTCCGTTGCTCTTCTTGACGTAGACCTTGCAGCCGTACACCTCGCTGAGCATTTCGGGGTTAATCACTTGGCCCGGCTCGCCCGCAGCAACGAACTTGCCTTCCTTCATCAGCAACACCTGCGACGTCTGCGGTGAGAGCTCCTCGACGTGGTGTGTGATCATCAACAGCGCGGGCGCATCCGTCTGGCGCAGCAGCTGCTCGATCGTTGCGAGCACCTGCTCCCGGGCGCGGAGGTCCAGCCCGGCGGTGGGTTCATCGAGGATCAGCAGCTCGGGTTTGTGGACGAGTGCCCGGGCGATCAGCGCGCGGCGCTGCTCGCCGGTCGAGAGTTTGCCGAGTGTGTGGTCCAGGCGGTGGCCGAGGCCGACGCTCTGCAGCAGCTGCTTGGCGTGCTCGGTCTGCTCGCGGGTCGGTTTCTCGTACAAACCAACGCTCGCGAAGTAGCCGGTGCACACCGCCTGGGTCGTGCTCAGCGCCGCGTCGACGACTGCGCCGGTGACGTGTGCGAAGCCGTTGTCCGTCGTCGGGTTGACCAGGCCGATGCGTCGGCGGAGCGCGAGGATGTTGGTCTGGCCGATGGTCTGGTCGAGCACGGTGAGCCGGCCTTGCGTGGCGAACATCGTGCCGGTGAGGCAGCGGGTAAAGGTGGTCTTCCCGCAGCCGTTGGGCCCGAGGATCGCGGCGCACTGGCCGCGCTTGATCTGGCAGTTCAAACCATCCAGGATCGTGGTCGTCCCGCGCTTCACGACCAGCCCGTCACAATCAATCGCCAACACGCTCGCGTCTGTCATCACTAGAATGTATCAGGCCAATGGAGCAACATGTCTAAACGCTGCGAACAACACCTGAAGGAACTGACCAGCCTGCCGACGGGGGCCGGGCTGGAATCGCGCGTGACCCAGTGGCTGTCGGCCTGGGCCAAGGGCCGCAAGGCCGTAACACTGACCCGCGATCAGTACGGCAACCTCACCATCAAACGCAAAGGCGCCCGGTCTCAAAAGCCGATCTACTTCACCGCGCACCTGGACCACCCGGCCTTCGCGGTGACGGAGGTGCTCGACCACGGCCGAACGATCCAAGCCGAGTTCCGTGGTGGGGTCCACGACGACTACTTTGAAGGCACCCCTGTTGCCTTGCATCTGAAAGATAAAAAGCCCGTACCTGGCAAGGTTGTCTCGCTGGACCGCAAACGCTCGGGCGAGCTTTTTCAACTCGTCACCATCGAGCTGGACCGCATCGCGTCTGTGCTGCCCGGCGATCTGGTGACCTGGGCGCTGCCCAAGGCGAAGATCGTGAAACGCCGCTTGCACACCCCTGCCTGCGACGACCTCGCCGCCGTCGCAGCGGCGATCAGCGCGTACGAACAACTGCTTGCTAAGCCCAAGGGCGCGGGCGATGTCCGCTTGCTCTTTACGCGAGCGGAAGAGGTCGGCTTCATCGGCGCGATCGGCGTCGCCAAAGCCGGCTCGGTCCCCCAGCAATCGACGCTCGTTTGTTTGGAGAACAGCAAGGCCATGGTCGAGTCCCCGATCGGCGACGGCCCGATCATCCGCGTCGGCGATCGGCTAAGCATCTTCGACCCCGACCTGACGGCAAGGCTTGTCTCGGTCGCTGAGTCAGTCGCTAAAGAAGACAAGACCTTCAAATACCAGCGCAAGCTCATGCCCGGCGGCGCGTGCGAGGCCACGGCCTTCCGCGCCTACGGCTACCTCAGTTCTTGCATCTGTTTGCCGCTTGGCAACTACCACAACATGGACGAGGCGAACAAGAAGATCGCGCCCGAGTCGATCTCGGTGGGTGACTACCATCAGTTGGTGCAATTACTCGTTGCGGTGGCCCGATCGCTGCCGACGACCCGCGCTCAGCAAGACCTGGTCAAGCGGCTCGACGGCTTGTTCGACAGCCGACGCGGCTTGCTGGGCTGACCGGTATTCAGTTAGGTGAAAAGCCGCGCAAGTCGTGACGCGGAGGGCGCATCCCTTGCGCGGGCGAGGCTTGCGCACCGAAATCTTTGCGGGGGTCGGCCAAGCTTGCGCCCCCAGAAGCAGGTGTATAAGTTATTTCTAATTAAGTACTTAGATAAATTTTCTTCAAGGTGACGCCTGTTCTCCGCGCATGGCACCTGCGTTGCGTTTGCTTTGGCACGCGGTATCCCCCGCTTGTGAGAATGATGCAACCACCGACCGACAAGACGAACAACGATCAGACCCCGGGCCTGCTGGACCTGGTTCGAGCCGATGGCGACGACGGGCTCGGCGCGGCCATGCTCCGCCTGGCGTACATGGCGGCGGCGCAGCATCGTGCCAACGCCCGCCCCAAGCGCGTCAAGGCGTGGTCGGACGATCTGCAGGCCATTGAACTTTCATTAGTCAAGGACACGCCAGGGCACGGACGCCCGGCACTGACCCGTAGCGCTCAGGACTCTGAGCCGGTGACCACGGAGGGTGACCGATGAACTACGGGCTTTACTTGTCCGCTTCGGGCGTCATGGTGAATTCACATCGCCAGGACGTCCTTGCCAACAACCTGGCGAACGTGAACACCGCCGGCTTCAAGCCCCTGTTCACCGATGCACGCCAGCGACCTGCGGAGAGCATCGAAGACGGCCCGGTCGACTTCGGCCTGTCCAACGCGCTGCTCGATAAGCTCGGCGGTGGGATCTTCGGTAAGGACCAACGCGTCGCATTTACGACCGGCGCACCGGTCAAGACCGACCGTGACCTCGACGCCGCGTTGACCACCGACAACGCGTTCTTTGCGGTACAGCACATCGACCCTAATACGGGCCAGGAAGGCGTCCGCCTGACACGTGCTGGTCAGTTCACAACCAACGCCGCCGGCGAACTGGTGACGCAGACCGGCCAGCGTGTATTAAACATCGATAACGAGCCGATCGAAATCGAAGGCCGGCCCGTCATCACGCGTACCGGCGAGATCCGGATGCTCGACACACAAGGCAACCTGATCGGCCGCGAGCAGATCCAGGTGGCCCAGGCCGACTTGGCAAAGCTGCGGCCCGCGGGCAAGAACCTCTTCGAGATGCGCGGCGGCGACAGCCGGGTCCTGATCGAGCAGCCCATCGTGCTCCCCGGCCACTACGAGTCCTCCGGCACCAACGCGATCTCCACCATGATGGACATCGTCTCGGCGACGAAGGCCGCGACCGGCAACGCCAAGATGATCCAGTACCACGACCAGATGCTCAACGCGTCGATCAACACGCTCGCGCGGCTCGCATAAACGATTGTAAAGCAAGGTAAAACGAACTATGGCTGTTAACGCACTCCACGCCGCCGCGACCGGGATGAACGCGCTCTCCACTGAGCTCGACGTGATCTCTAACAACCTCGCCAACGTGAACACCAACGGCTTCAAGGCCTCGCGCGTGAACTTTGAGGACCTCTTCTATCTACAAAAGCGGCAGCCCGGGCTGGAGAGCGGCGCGGAAACGACACCGCCTGCGGGTCTGCAGGTCGGCCTGGGTACACGCATCAGCAACACGCAGTACGATTTCAGCGGTGGATCGGCCGTGGAGAGTGCCGGCGACTTCGACATGTTTATCGCCGGCGACGGGTTCTTCCAGGTCGAGATCCTTGAAGAGTACGGCGGCGGCATCGGCTACACCCGCGCGGGCAACTTCTTTACCAACCGTGACAGCGAACTGGTTCTGGGTAACTCCGATGGGCCGCGGCTCTCGGACGGGATCACGATCCCCACCGACGCGATCGGTATCAGCATCTCGTCCGACGGCATCATCACCGCCACCATGGCCGACAACTCGACCCAAGAGGTCGGGCAGGTCTCACTGCATAGCTTTGTCAATAAGTCGGGCCTCAAGTCCATCGGCGGCAACGTCTACGTCGAGTCCGAGATCTCCGGGCCCGCCACCCAGGGCATCCCCGGCGAAGGTGTGCTCGGCACGATCATCCATAAGCACCTGGAGACCTCTAACGTCAGCCCGGTCAACGAGCTCGTCTCGCTGATCAAAACGCAGCGCGCGTTCGAGATGAACAGCCAGACGATCCAGGCCGCGGACGAGCTGCTCCAGACCGTTGGCAACCTCAGAAGGTTCTAAACACTAAGTGAGTAAGTGTGGCGGCGGGCGGAGCCCGTCGCCCTTAGAAAACCAAGGCAAGAACAGGCAAGGAGGCCTGCCATGCGACGAGACGAACCGGCCACGATGATGCACCTGATCCGCCCCATGCTGTTGTTGGTTGTGGTTGGCGCGCTGCTGCTGATCGCAGAGCATGCCAGGAGTGATTCACTGCGTGTGCATGATGTGACCGGGTCCGATGGCCCGGAGGTCCTGCTGTCGCACGTCGCGGAGCTGGAGGGCGAGTACGCCAACCAGTTCGCCAAAGTTGTTGTCGGCCGGTTTGTTGAGGGCGAGTCCCGGATCGAGATCAAGACGTCATCGATCCTCGAGGCGATTCGCGAAAAAGGCGGCAAGCTTGGGCTCCTCGACCTCAGCGGGTTTACGCGTGTCACCGTGCACCGCACGTTTAATGAAACGGCGACCGAAAGCGAGCCGGACCAAGGACAAACCCCGCTGGCCAATGTCGAGTCGCTGACCCGAGGCGAGCCCGTAACGGTGTACACGCCGACGACCGTTCAGTCGCTGATTGAACAGACCATCGCCAAACGGATCGGGATCGACGTCGGCTCGCTGAAGATCACGTTCAACGATCGCGACAGCGGGTTGCTGGCCAAGAGCGCCGTCGCGGGGCGGTACGAGGTCCAGCCGTTGGCCGAGCCGACGCTTGGCGCGGTGATGTTCAAGGTGACCGGTTACCACGGCACGCAGGCGATCGGCAAGGGTAAGACGGTTTCGGCTCGCGTGCAGCAGCGCGTGATCGCGGTGGTCGCGGCCGAGAAGATCGGCCGGGGCGGCATGATCAACCGTCGGCAGGTCCGCCTGCGTGAGGTGCTCATCGACGACGCGCAGCAGGCCTACCTCGGCGACACATCGCTGGTTACCGGCCAGGTCGCGGCGGGGACGATCAGCCCAGGCGACCTGATCACCGCAAGCTCCGTCAAGCTGCCCATCGCGGTGACCCGTCGCCAGCGCGTCTCGGTTCAGCTGAACAACGGCGGGATCAAGATCACGTTCAACGGCATCGCCCAGAGCGAGGGGGCCGTCGGCGAAACTATCGAAGTGCAGAACGCCAAGACCGGCCAACGCTTCAATGCGACCGTCGTCGCACGCGGCAAGGTCGTCGCGGGGGATGCGATTCAACCTAAGGAAGAAGACCAATAATGAACAAGCACAAGTGGATCGGCATGACGTTTTTTAGCGCAGCACTGTTCGGCGGGCAGCAGGCCACGGCACAGTCGTCGTCGCTGTACGCGACCTCGGATGAGCAGGTCGACTCTGTTGCCGCCCAGCGCTACCACCAGTCCCTGGACCGCACCCGCCGGGCTCTGCCGGACGTCCACCCAGACGTGCCACGCTACAGCGCGTACGTGAACATCCGGCCCGAGCCCCGTGAATTCGTGCTCAACGACCTGGTCACGATCATCGTCCGCGAGTCGTTCGAGAGCGAGATGGATGCCGAGAAGACGACGGAGAAGAGTGCCGAGCTCAGCGGTGGTATCACCCAGTTCCCCAGGCTGACGATCAAGGACCTGCTGGACCTGCAGGTCCCGCAGGGCAATGCCGGTGAAGCGCTTGTCGAACTCGGCTTTGAACGCACCCACGAGGGCGAAGGTGAGTACGAACGCACCGAGTCCATGACCGGCCGGGTCCGTGCCCGCATCATCGACATCAAGCCCAACGGCCTGCTCGTCCTCGAAGCGCGGCGCACGATCATCAACGACGGCGAGCAGTCCGTCCTCGTCGCCACCGGCAACTGTATGCCCGAGGACATCACCGCGGACAACAGCGTCCTTTCGACCCAGCTTGAGAACCTATTCATCGACAAGCAGCACTCCGGCGATCTCCGCGAGTCCGGCGAGAAGGGCTGGCTGACCAAGCTCTTCGATGCGGTTTTTGATTTCTAAGACATGGCACCGCGCTTGCTCCATCGCCCAAGACACCCCGACTGTTTCAAGGACTGAAGCATGCTCACACGAAGGATTCGAACGATGCACAGACTTAAGTTCATTTTGCTGCTCGCCCTGGCGGCGCTGCTCTTGGCAACACCCGCCGCCGCGACGCAGATCCGAAACGTTGTCACGCTCAAAGGCTCGGAGTCGAGCACCATCAGCGGGATCGGCGTCGTCGTCGGGCTCAACGGCACGGGCGACGGCGAGTTCGGGCCGGCCCACAAAGCCGTCCTCGCGGCCGTCGCACGCAACATCGACGCGACCGCGACACCCCAGAACTTCACCGACGCGGACAGCATCGCCCTGGTGCACGTCAGCGCGGTAGTCCCTGCCGAGGGTGTCCGCCAGGGTGTCGATCAACTCGACGTCACGGTCGCGACGGTGAACGACGCGAATAGCCTGAAAGGCGGTGTCCTGCTGGACGCGGTGCTTTTCGCCCCGGGCAAGAACGGCCGGGCGTATGCCGTGGCCGCGGGGAACCTGATGCTGGAGGATGAGGAGGAGAACCCCCGCCGCGCAAAAGTGGTGCGCGGTGCGCACATGGTGCGCGATGTTCCCTCGATGAACCTGGATAAGTTCAACCAGATCACGTTGGTGCTGCAGGAGAACAAGGCGTCCTGGCAGCTGGCCAACTTCATCGCCGAGGCGGTCAACGGCGTCATGGTCTTGGCTGACGACGCGGACCCGATCGCCCGCGCGGTGGACCAGAAGAACGTGATTATCAAAGTGCCGGACGAGGCGCTGCCGAACCTGTCGAGCTTCATCACGCAGATCATGGGTACGACGATCGACTCAGAGATCGCGTCGGGCGGTGCCCGGGTGATCATTAATCGCTCGGAGGGCACGATCGCGATGACGCGTGACGTCGAGCTGTCCCCGGTGATTATTTCGCACAAAGGGATGACGATTCAGATCGTGAACCCCGAGCCGCAGCCGGACCCGAACAACCCGACGGTCGAGAACGTGGACTTCGTCGCGCTGGACCCGGACGACCGCGGCGGGGCGGGGCTGCGGCAACTACTCGACGCGCTGAACACGCTCAACGTCCCGTCCGAGGACCGCATCGCGATCATCAAGGAGATCCACGACCTGGGCGTACTCCACGCGGAGCTGATCTACAAATGATGGCCTCGATCCCCCCCAGCATGGAATTGGCGACGCAGCAGCCTTCGCGCGTGGACACCTCGCGTAGCGGGGATTTCGCGGCCGCGCCGGTGTTCAACGGCTTCTTGGACCGCGCCCGCAGTGAAGGGCAGAGCGAAGAGGCGCAGTTGCGCGAGGCCGCCGAGAAACTCGTTGCGACCACGCTGATCATGCCCATGTTCGAGCAGCTGCGCAGCGACCCGCTGGCGACGAATATGTTCCACGGCGGCCGTGGCGAGAAGATCTTCCAGCAGCAGATGGACCAGGTGCTGTCCGACCGCATTGCAGGCGCGACGCGATTTGATTTGGTGGACTCGGTCTATAAGCAGCTCAGCGCTGCGGCGAAA
Organism: Phycisphaeraceae bacterium; assembly: GCA_019634195.1. Classification (GTDB taxonomy): domain Bacteria; phylum Planctomycetota; class Phycisphaerae; order Phycisphaerales; family Phycisphaeraceae; genus JAHQVV01. The sequence continues at coordinate 28,088 of JAHQVV010000071.1, forward strand.
GGCGGGGCAGTGAACACCCATGGCTAACCCGATCACCAAACACGTCCCGGTGCTCGAAACCGTGCTCAAGCAGTCGGCCGATCGGCACGAGCAGTTGCTGACGCTGATGAAGCGTCAACGCGAGTGCCTGCGCCTGGCGGATCACCACGGCGTGTCGGAGTGCTCACGCCTCGAGAACGCGCTGGTGCAGGCGATCGGCGACTTGGAGAAGCGTCGGCTTGAGCTGGTCGCGCAGTTGACCCAGGCGGTGGACCCCAAGGCGATCCAGCCGATGCGGATGCGCGACCTGGCGGAGCGCCTTCCCGAGCCCGCACGGGGTCGGCTGCTGGTCTTACGCGAGCAGCTGCGTGAACGGATCACGCAGGTGAAAGAACAATCGTCGGTGACACGCCGCGCGACCGAGGCGCTCTTGAACCATATGCAGGGCCTGGTCCAGACGCTGGGCAACGCCGGCCGGGCGTCGGGTTACGCGCCGGCCAACCAACCCCAACCCGCCAGCGTGCAGACGCTGGGCACATTGAAAGTTACGGCATAGCGCGGCATCGCCGCTAACGGATATCGACTATGGGTTTGACCAGTTCCCTCTACATCGGACGCTCCGGCTTGCTTGCTTCGCAGGCCGCGATCCAAGTGGCGGGCAACAACCTGGCGAACATCGCGACCAAGGGCTACCACCGCAACGAGATCGAGCTCGCCGCGGTCCGCGCCAACGAGATCCAGCGCGGTATCTACCTGGGCAATGGCGTGCAGATCGCGTCGATCACTCGGCAGGTCGATGAAGCGCTCGAAGCCCGCCTCCGCAATGCGATCTCGGATGAGGGCGGCTCACGCGTCGCACAGGACCTGTGGTCCGAGATCGAGGCGATCGAGAACGAGTTGTCGGAGATCGACATCTCGACGCGGATGGCCGAGTTTTTCAACAGCTGGTCACAGATCGCCAACAACCCGCAGGACCTGTCGCTGCGGACGCTCGCGGTGAAGCAGGCCGAGACCTTAGGTGATTATGTCGCCTCGGTGCGCGGCGAGTTCCTGAACCTGCAGAAGCGGATCGATGATCGCACCGCTAACGCCGCGCGCGCCGCCAACGACCTGCTCGACCGCATTGCCCAGCTCAACGAGTCGATCGCCCTGCAGGAGGGTGGGTCCGAGAGCCAGGCCGGCGGCCTGCGCGACCAGCGCGACCTGTATCTCGGTGAGCTGGCTCAGTACATCGACATCTCGGTCAATGAACAGCCCAGCGGTGCGATCGATATTTTTGTTGCCTCGCTCCCGATCGTGCTGGGCAACGACAACCGCGGCATCGCGGTAACGACCGATTCGACGTCCGAGGGTTTAACGACAACGGTCCGCCTGGCCGAGGACCGCAGCCCCTTGGATATCAAGAGCGGTGAACTCGGCGGGCTGGTCAAGTTCCGCGGCGTATTCCTCGAGAACGCGATCGACACGCTGGACACCTACGCCAACGCGATGATCTACGAGGTCAATAAGCTGCACAGCCAGAGCCAGGGCCTGAGCCTGCTCGACTCGGCGCTGGCCACAACGGAGGTGATCGACACCGCCGTCGCGCTCAACGATCCCACGGCCCAGATCCCCTTCGAGATCCAGCACGGCTCGTTCCAGCTGCACGTGACCCAGGTCTCGACCGGGCAACGCGTCGCGCAGACGATTAACGTCGACCTCGACGGCATCGACCCGACCAACGACACCTCGCTCGACGACCTGGCGGCGCAGATCGACGCGGTCGCAAACATCTCGGCGATCGTGACCAGCGATGGCCGGCTGCAGATCACCGCCGACGCGCAGGACTTCCAGTTCAGCTTCAGCGACGACAACACCGGCGCGATGGCGGCCTTGGGGATCAACACGTTCTTCGTTGGCACGAACGGCGCTGATATCGGTGTCAACACCGACCTGGTCGATGACCCCCGCATGCTCGCGGTGGCGCGCGATCACCTGCCCGGCGACAACCGCAACGCGCTGGCCATCGCGGCGCTGCGCGACACCGGCGTGACCTCGCTGCAGGGCCAGAGCCTGACCGGCTACTGGAACCGCCACATCGAGGACGTCTCGATCCGCACCGCCCAGGCCATCGACCAGCTCAACGCCGACTCGGTCGTCAAGGAAAACCTCCAGGTTCAGCAGCAGGCCTTCTCCGGCGTGAACGCGGACGAAGAAACCATCGACCTGCTGAGCTACCAACGCATGTACCAGGCCAACGCAAGGTTCCTGACCGTCGTTGATGAATTGATGCAGACGCTTATTGGAATCGTTTAACCCGTAACGCAACACTATGTCCACGATCTCCCCACTCCTGTCCCGCACCTCGAACCTGATGTCGAGTGAGCTGCTGCGCAGGCGTTTGCAGGAGACGCAACGCGAGTTGCTGCTGGCCCAGGACCAGGCATCGACGGGCAAGATCCTCAGCCGGGGATCGGACGCGCCGGCCAACATCTCCGCGGTGCTGCACCTGAACCAGGCAAAAATCCAGCGTGAGCAGCAGGAGCTCAACCTCGAACACGCACGCGGTGTCCTGAACCTCGGTGACGCCGCGCTGCGGGACATCACGGACATCCTCATCGAGGCCCAGCAGGTCGCGTCGAGTCAGATCGGCGTGGGGTCGGACGCGACGACACGGTCAACGCAGGCTGGCGTGATCGATGCGCAGCTCGCCGGGGCGATCGAGGCGGCCAACCGGCAGTTCAACGGCCTATCGGTCTTCGGCGGCAACAACGGCGTTGTTGATGGCGCGGTCTTCGAGCCCTTCCTCGGCGGTGTCAGGTATATCGGCGGTGACGCGAGCCTTGGCAACGACGGCGGGGCGCTGACCGATTTAGCCTTCAACAGCAACGGGCTCGAGGCTTTAGGTGCCTTGTCGACCCGTGTCGAAACCCTGGTCGACCTCGACCCCCAGGCCGATGGTGATGTTCTCTTGCGGGACATCGATGGCGCGCGGCAGCGCGGCTACCTGGCCGGTGCGATCAACCTGACGATCAACGGTGTGCCGACGGTGGTGGACCTGACGACCGCCGACACGCTCGACGACGTGGTCACGCGCGTCAACGACGCGATCACCAACCTGGACCCTGGCGCCGGCTCGATCGCGATCGGCCCGGGCGGCTACTCACTGACCGCCAACGCGGGCAACACGATCACGATCACCGACTCGGCCGGCGGTACCACCGCGGCGGACCTGGGCCTCGACCTCAGCGCAACGTCCGCTTCCGTTGCAGGCAGCGACCTGAATGTGAGGCTGACCGAACGCACCGAGCTGAGCACGTTTGCTACGCCAGTCGATTTCGCCAACGGCCTGCTGATCACGCAGGGCGAGAATACCGCGGTCGCCGACTTCTCCAGCGCGACGACGGTTCAGGAGCTGCAGAACGTGATCGACGCGCTGAACTTCGGCCTGCGGCTAACGATCAACGACGACGGTACGGGCCTGGACCTGGTCAGCGAGGTTAGCGGGATCGAGCTGAGCATCGGCGAAAACGGCGGGACCACCGCCGAGGACCTGGGCCTGCGTACGTTTGGCAACACGACGCTGCTGTCGGACTTCCGCAACCGGGTGGGCGTGCAGACCAGCGAGGCGGGCGAGCCGGACCTGGATATCACGCTGCACGACGGGACCAATTTCACTGTTGACCTGACTGCGGCTTCGACGGTCGCGGATGTGCTCAGCCTGACGCAGGCCGCCGCGGCGGGCGCGGGCCTAACCGTCGGCGTGGACTTCGATATCGCGCTGGCCTCGACGGGCAACGGGTTCACCGTCACGGACAACACCGTCGGCGGCAGCGATTTCAGGGTGACCAACGCGGGCCTGAGCTTCGCGGCGGAGAACCTGGGCATCAAGGTGAACGCCGGTACGGGCGCGACGATCGACGGCGCGGACCAATCGAAGGTGCGTGTGGAGAATATGTTCACCCACCTGCAAGAATTAAGCGCCGCATTACGAAATAACGACGAGGCTGGCATCACGCTTGCTGGTAGCTCCGTCGAAGACGACATCGACTCGGTTGTGTCCGCGAGGGCACGGGTCGGTGTTCAGGCCAGGCGGGTCGATGACCAGCTCACCCTGATCCAGGACCGCGATATCCAGGAGCAAACCATGCTCAGCCAGTTACAGGATGCGGATCTAACGGAGGTCTTGACGCGTTTTCAGCAGTTGCAGCTGCAACTGCAGGCGTCGTTGCAGGTCGGCTCGGCCGGCCAGCAGTTGAGTTTGTTGGATTTCTTGCGCTAGGCGCAAGTGTTGCGCGGGCCAGGGCGAGTAGCCAGCCAAACCCGCGCAAAAATGATCGGCGGTTGGAGCCGCCCCCCGCGACAGGATGTCCCAAGCGGGTATGGAAACCAGGATGGACCAGGCTGCAAGAGGTAAGTTGACGATGAAAATCAATTCGTCACGTTTCGGTGAGATCGAAGTCGATGACCAGCGCGTCATGACGTTCCCCAAGGGTTTGCTTGGCTTCCCCGAATACCAGCACTACGTGTTGATCGAGGCCGGCCAAGACAGCTACTTCTGGTGGCTGCAGTCGATTGATAAGCCGGACCTGGCTTTCATCGTCACGGACCCGACGCTGTTCATCCCGACGTACAAGGTCCCGGTCAAGGCCGAGCAGATCGGTCAGCTGAACCTGAACACGGTCGACGAAGCACAGGTGCTCGTCATCGTGAACAAGCGTGGCGAGACGCTGACCGGCAACCTCCAGGGGCCGCTGGTGATCAACGTGAGAAATTGCATCGGCGAACAGCTGGTGCTGAGCGATCGGCGGTTCACCACGCGTGTGCCGCTGGTCGAAGTAAAAGCCGCGATTCACGCCCAGAGCGCGTGAGGCAAGCGGGAGAGAAGTTGACCCGGCGAAGTTGGCCGGGGATGTGCAAGTGAAGACAACACCCGTCGATGGACGGCGGGGCCTTGCAGGATGCAAGGTGACCATGGCCAAGGAAGGACCACCCCAGCATGCTCGTGTTATCACGACAGCGCGACGAAACGATCATGATCGGCGACGAGATCGAGATCACCGTCGTTGACATCCGCGGAGACAAGGTTCGGCTGGGCATCAACGCCCCACGCACGATCCAGGTCCACCGCAAAGAAGTGTACGAAGCCATCCGACGCGAAAACACGGAGGCTTCTCAGATCGAGATCGATGATCTCAGCGCCGCAGACCAGACCCTGCGTCAACGTAACGGCCACCCGAACAACAACGGCCGGTCCAAGTTGAAGCAGTCGCCATAGACGGACCCTTAACCCGGCGCAACGGAGTGCACGCCGGACTGTGAAGCCAGGCAGACGCCTGGCATTGAAAACCCAAGCCGCCGCGAATGATTCGCCGCAGCAGATGACAAACACGGAGGTTTGTCCCCATGACACGTATTAACACCAATGTTTCCGCCATGGTCGCCCGGACCAACCTGGACCGGACCAACACCGACCTCGCCACCCGGCTACAACGCCTGTCCACGGGCCTGAAGATCAACCGAGGTGCCGATGACCCCGCCGGCCTGATCGTGTCCGAACGATTGCGTGGCGAGATCTCGAGTATCGGCCAGGCCGTTGATAACATCGAACGCGCCTCGAACGTCATCGCGACGACCGAGTCCGCGTTGCAAGAGATCAACGACCTCTTGATCAGCATCAAATCCCTGTCCGTCGAGTCCGCCAACACCGGTGCGTTCTCGAAACAAGAGATCGAAGCCAACCAGCTCCAACTCGACTCGGCCGTTGAATCGATCACGCGGATCAGCAACACCGCCAGCTTCGCCGGGCTCAAGCTGCTCAACGGATCGTTGGACTACCTGACCTCCGGCGTCACCGCCAGTCAGATCTCAGACATCTCGATCAAGGGCGCTAATTTCGGCCTGAACCCTTCGATCCCTGTTAGCGTCGAGGTCCTCCAGTCCGCCGAACACGCCTCGCTGTTCCTCTCGGGCAACGGCAACGGCACGTTCACTTCCGCCGTCAGCTTCGAGGTCCAAGGCAACGAAGGCGTACAGGTCTTTACCTTCGCCTCGGGCACGGCCCTCTCCGCCGTCGTCAACGCGATCAACCAAGTCTCCGACGCGACCGGCGTCAACGCCTCGCTCGCTTCTGCCACGGACCCAACCTCGGGCGTGATCTTAGAGTCCGCCAAATTCGGGTCGTCCGAGTTCGTCAGTGTCCGCAAGCTCTCCGGCGGGGCGTTCTTCGACGCCTACACCGCACAGGGCGGCGGCGCCGTTAACCGCGACATCGGCGGCGACACCCTCGCGCTGATCAACGGCAACCTCGCCATCGGCGACGGCCTGGACATCTCACTAAACGCCTCGAACCTCAACGTCGAGATGACCCTCACTTCCGCAGCCGCCCAGACGCTCGGCACCGCCTATACCTACGCCATCACCGGCGGCGGGGCAACCTACCAGATCGGCCCGGACATCAACTCGCTGCAACAGGTCGGCTTCGGTATCCAGTCCGTCGCCGCGACACGCCTGGGCAACTCGACCGTCGGCTTCCTCAACGAGGTCCTCACCGGCGAGGCCGACTCCCTGCTCAACGACCCGCGCGGGGCGTCGGAAATTATTGACGCCGCCATCGACCAGATCTCCACCCTCCGTGGCCGGATCGGCGCCTTTGAACGCAACACGCTCGACACCACCCTGCGATCGCAACAGGTCGCGCTGGAGAACCTGACCTCCGCCGAGAGCGTTATCCGCGACACCGACTTCGCGGAAGAGACGTCCAACCTCACCCGCGCCCAGATCCTCCAGCAGGCCGGCACGCAGACCCTCGCCATCGCGAACAACACCGCCCAGTCGGTCCTGTCGCTGCTGGGTTAAGTGGGGTTTAGGGTCTGGAAAAATGAAACACGCGAGCCCCGGCTTCCCGCCGGGGCTTTTCATTGCGCGGTGTAGCGGGAGACGCGAAGCGTCCCGCGCGAGTGCGAGTAAACTGAACACATGAAGCAATTACTCCCCACATCCGTGATCTTGATCGTTGTTATCGCGCTCATTGCATCGTCATACTCGACCAATGCACAGATCGAGCGTTTTGAAGCCGCCGACTCCGAGGGCGTCACCGCGACGCGCGACAGTACGACGCTCTATCTACAGGTCGATGCCGATGTCAAAGGCCCGGTCAAGATCCCCCGCCTCGCTGCGCCTCTCAGTTCCATGATGTGGCAGGGCAGCATCACCGACGACGGCATCCGTCTCAAGCCCGAACCGGACCACTGGGTCATCCATTGGAAGAACCGCCCCGCAGAAGACGCGACGCTGGTGCTTCAGTTCGGTGATGAGCCTTTGCTGATGGAAGAGATCAAGCCCATCAAGAAATCAGCGGATGGTTCGTTTTACCTGCCGGCGCATAAGGCGATCATTGAGGGCAAAAAGATTCGATATGAACCGCAGCCATACAAAAACACCGTTGGGTTCTGGACGGGGAAAGACGATGTTGCAGCGTGGGATATCGAACTCGACAAACCCGGCCGGTTCAGTGTTGCAGTGCTGCAAGGGTGCGGTAAAGGGCAAGGCGGAAGTGATGCGAAAATCGTTTTTATTGCTGGAGAGGGAAAGGAATCCGATCGACTTGATTTTCAAGTGATTGAGACGGGGCACTTTCAGCATTTTTGCTGGGTTCATCTGGGCGAATTTGAATTGACCATCCCAGGACGTGTCTCAATAATTGTCGCGCCTAAGCATATTAAGCAAGCCGCGCTGATGGACATCCGCGCGATCCACCTGATCCGTTTGCCGGATAAAAAGAAATAGCATTTAAAATAGCCGCGACGCTACGCCTCGCCGGGAAATCGTGACAGACTGAGGGTCACTCTCCGGCGACGCGTAGCGTCGCGGCTATTTTGTGAGAAAACGTTTCAAAATAGTGCGCCTCACATCATCCGCTGCTGCACCTCGATCAGGTGGTAGCCGAACTGGGTCTTGATCGGATCGGACACCTCACCCAGCGGCAGGTCGGAGAAGATGACCGCGTCGAACTCGGGGACCATCGCGCCTTGGTTGAATTGGCCCAGCGAACCACCTTCCTTACCCGATGGGCAGGACGAGTGTTCCTTGGCGAGGTCTGCAAAGGCGGCGCCGTCGGCGATCTGCTGCTTCAATTCGAGGGCTTGTTCTTCGGTCGAGACGAGGATGTGGCTGGCGACGGCGGTGGGCATGAGGGTGCTTTCGGTTAGAGGGTTGAGCGGACAGTTTAGGCGGATTTACTTGGCCGAGCGATCAGGTGGTGCAGGCCTACCGCCAAGGCGCTGCCGACGGCTAAGCAGATGACATCCGACCACAGGAAATGGTTGCCCAGTAGGAAGCCTGTGGGCGGGAAGCCGCGCAGTGTCGCCAGGGGTTCGCCGCGATAGAGCTGGCTCGTTTCGATGCCGACGGTGAAGCACAGGGCCAGCAAGAACAGCCGCCAGGCCGGCCAGCGGATCAATGCTGCTGCGAACAGGAAGAAGAACATGACCGCCCAGAGTGTGTCGCCGAGGTAGGTCGCGATAAAGCCTGAGAAGGTTGTGGCGTCCGCATCGCTGCGCAGGGCACGGGCGATCAGGCCGATTGGGATGGCCGACAAGGCGACGGCGAGGCAGACCCCGCGGCGTTTCAAGCGAGCGCCTCGATCTTGGGCCGAGGCAGGCCCAAGAAATTCGCCAACAGGATCGGGCCTTCGGTGGTCATGAAGCTTTCGGGATGGAACTGCACGCCCTCCATCGGGGCATCACCTTCAAAGGCATCGGGCTTGGAGCGCAGGCCCATGATCTCGCCCTCGTCGGTCCAAGCCGTGACTTCGAACTTGTCGGAGTTGAAGCTGTCCTTGTTGACGATCAGCGAGTGGTAGCGGGTCGCGATAAAGGGGTTGCTCACGCCGACGAACAGGCCCTTGCCGTCGTGGTGGATGGGCGAGGTCTTGCCGTGCATGAGCCTGGTGTTGCGCTCGACGACCATGCCGAACTGCTGGCCGATCGATTGATGGCCGAGGCAGACGCCCATCAGCGGGACCTTGCCCGCGAAGGCTTCGATGATCTGCATCGACACGCCGGCTTCGTTGGGCGTGCAGGGCCCGGGCGAGACGATCACGTGTGTCGGCTGGAGCGATAAAGCTTCCGGGGGGGTGATCTTGTCGTTCCGCACCACTTTGACCGGCAGCGCATCAGCATCCTGGCCATTGGCGACCATCAACTCGCCGATGCGCTGCACGAGGTTGTAGGTAAACGAGTCGTAGTTGTCGATGAGGAGGATCATGGCGTGTATATTCTAGTTCGTTTGCTGGCCTACATCATGCTGTCCATCAGCTGGAACATCGGAAGCTGTAGCCCGAGGAAATAGACGACGTACATCACGAGGCAGAGCACGATCACGAGCAGGTTGAGCCCTAGCTTGATGCTGCCGTGGAGCGGCGGGATGCACTCCTTGGCGATCAGAGCGACGATGCCTAAGCCATAGACTGCGAGGAAGACAAGCGCAGGGCTGCCCACAAGGAAGATGGTGAGTGCGGGGAGTTGCGTGTCGAAATCCTGAAAGATTTCGATGAATCTTGGTATCACCCACAGATGAAAGACGCATAGGCTAAGCAGCAGGAAGACCGCGATCACTGCGGTGACGATCGAGCCGACGGTCAAGACGGCTTTCGTCGTGTTGTCCTTTTCGGGGCGATGGTGTTGTCGTGCGTAGGCCTGTCGCGGTGCGGAGGTGCCTGTCATATTGATTCCCGAAGAGCGTGCTTAGCCGACCACGATGTTAATCAGCCGGCCCTTGATCACGATCACTTTGCGGATGGTTTTGCCGTCGAGGTGGGCCTGGACGTTCTCGTCTTCCTTCGCGAAGGCTTCGATCGCGTCTTGATCGGAATTGGTGGGGATGTTGATCTTGGCGCGGAGCTTGCCGTTGACCTGCACGGGCATCTCGATCGTGTCCTGAACAAGCTTGGCTTCGTCCCAGGTGGGCCAGTCGGTGTCGGCGAGGTAGGTTTCGTGGCCGAGCTTCTGCCAGACTTCTTCCGCGACGTGCGGCGCGATCGGGCCAAGCAGTTGGACGAGGGTTTCCACGGCCGAGCGCGGCGGGGCGTCCTGCTTTACCAACTCGTTGTTCAGCTCGATCATCGCGGCGATGGCGACATTGAACGCCATTGCTTCCATCGACTCGGTCGCGCGTTTGACGGTGGCGTGGACCTTGCGGTCCAGTTCTTCGCTCGGCGTGTCGTCGGTGACGCGCAGCTCGCCGGAGTCTTCGTTGAAGACGACGCGCCACAGGCGGTTGAGGAAGCGGTGGACGCCGACGATGTCGGCGGTCTTCCAGACCTTGCTCTGATCCAGCGGGCCCATGTACATTTCGTAGAGCCGCAGCGTGTCGCAGCCGTACTGTTCGCAGATTTCTTCCGGGCCGATGGCGTTCTTGAGGGACTTGCCCATCTTGCCGAACTCTTCGGTGACTTGCTCGCCCTCGCAGGTAAACGATTCGCCTTTCTGCCCTTCGACTTCGGCGGCGGGCCGTCCATTGGCGTTGACGACCTTCGACGCATCTACGGGGAACCCGCGCTCGTCGCGGTAGCAGTAGGCCTGGATATAGCCCTGCGCGAAGTATCGGCCGAAGGGCTCGGGTGTCGTTGCGACGCCGAGGTCGTAGAGGAATTTGTGCCAGAAGCGGGCGTAGAGCAGGTGCAGGACCGCGTGTTCCGCGCCGCCAACATAGAGGTCGACACCGCCGGCGTGGGTGCCTTCACCGGACGATTTCTCGCTGAGCATCCAGTAGTTTTCGGCCGACTCGCCGACGAGCGCGTCGCTGTTCTTGTTGTCGAGGTAGCGCAGGTAGTACCAGCACGATCCGGCCCAGTTGGGCATCGTGTTCAGCTCGCGGGTGTACGCGACGCCGTCGATCGTGACGGTCTTCCAGCTGTCGCCCGCTCGGCCCAGTGGCGGCTGCGGCGGGGCGTCCGGGTCGTCGCTGCCCGAGGGCTTGAAGTCGTCCATCTCCGGCAGGTTGACGGGCAAGTCGGTCTCGTCAACGGTGCGGATCTCGCCGTTGGGCCCGTGCAGGATGGGGAAGGGCTCGCCCCAGTAGCGCTGCCTGCTGAAGAGCCAATCGCGGAGCTTGACGTTTTCTTTTTCTTTGCCGACGCCCTTGGTTTCCAGGTAGTGGGTGATCTTGTACTTGGCGTACTCGGCGGGGTTGCCGTTGAGCGAGACTTCGTCGTTTTCGGAGTTGACGCTGAGCGCGCCTTCGGTGGCGACGAAGGCGTTGCCGGATATCGTGCCGAGCCGGCGCTCACGGGCGAGTTCGAAGAGCTTCTCGATGCCGTCGGCCATCAGGGGCTCGAGCGCGTCCTGCCAGATCATGGCGATCGAGCCTCGGCCTTGGGCCGGCTCGGGGGTGTCTTCTGTGCCCGTTTTGTCCTGACGCCAGAAGTTCACGACACCCCAGACCTTGTCGTAGTCGGTCTCGTCTTGGTTGACGCACATGGCGACGAAGTCGACGAGCGATTTACGGAGTTTTTCTTCACCCGTATCGGTAAAGAGCTCGGGCTCGCGGTCGTGCCGCTCAACATAGGCATAGATCGCGGCGGTGGGCTTGTCGGCGACGACGTCGATGATCGGCAGATCGAATTTTTTCGCGAACTCGAAATCGCGCGAGTCGTGCGCGGGCACGGCCATGATCGCGCCGGTGCCGTAGCCCATCATGACGTAGTCGGCGATCCAGATGGGGACCTTCTCATCGTTGACGGGATTGATGGCGTAGCCGCCGGTGAAGACGCCGGTCTTCTCTTTGGCGTCTGTCTGCCGGTCGATGCTTGATTTGCTGGCGGCCTGCTCGCGGTAGGCACGAATGGCTTCGGCGCGCTGGGGCCTGGTGATCGTGTCTACAAGCGGGTGCTCGGGGGCGAGGACCATGTAGGTCGCACCGAAAAGTGTGTCGGGGCGGGTGGTGTAGACGCGGATGGTCTCGTCGGGGCCCGACATTTTGTCGTTGCGCTGCTCGGCGTTCGTGGCGCCAAGTGTGTCGATCCTGAAATCGACCTCTGCACCGATGGACTTGCCGATCCAGTCGCGCTGCAGCTTCTTGATGCTGCCGGGCCAATCGACATGGTCCAGGTCTTCGATCAATCGGTCGGCGTACGCGGTGATACGGAGCATCCACTGCTTGAGCGGTCGCTTGTAGACGGGGAAGTTGCCGCGTTCGCTCTTGCCTTCGTTGGTGACTTCTTCGTTCGCGAGGACGGTGCCGAGCTCGGGGCACCAATTAACCTCGACCTCTGCCATGAAAGCGAGGCGGTACTCGTCGAGCAGGCGCTCGCGCTGGGGCTGGGTCAGCTCGGTCCACTTGTGGATGTTGGGGTCGCCGATGCCTGCGAGGGGTTCGAGGGACTCGGTGGCGCCGGAGACGATGAGCTCGCCGTCGGTGCCGACGTAGTAGTCTTCGCCCTCGAGTTTTTCGATGAGGGTACTGATCGACGCGGCTTTGTTAGCGACCGGGTCGAAGTACGAGTGGTACAGCTTCGTGAAGATCCACTGCGTCCACTTGACGTAGTCGGGGTCGGTGGTGGCGAAGGCGCGGTCCCAGTCGTAACCGATGCCCAGGCGTTTGAGCTGGGCGGTCATGTTGGCGATGTTTTTCTCGGTGGTGATGCGGGGGTGGACGTTGTGCTCGACGGCGTACTGCTCGGCGGGCAGGCCGAAGGCGTCGAAGCCGATGGGGTGCAGGACGTTGAAGCCGCGCATGCGTTTGTAGCGGGCGACGATGTCGGTGGCGGTGTAGTTCAGCGCGTGGCCCATGTGCAGGCCGGCCCCGGAGGGGTAGGGGAACATGGCGAGGGTGTAGAACTTGGGCTTGGACGCGTCGAAGCCCGATTCGCCGGGGTTGGGCGTGGCGAAGGTGCGGGCGTTGTCCCAGTGCTGCTGCCAGCGTTGCTCGATGGCGTTGAAGTCGTATTTCATGGCGATGCGGTCGTCGTGTCTCGGTTTGCCGTTAGCGGGGTAGATAGTGTACCGGCCCCGGGTCGGTGGCCGCGCTGCGGCGGGTGATTGCTTGGGGTTCCCGGTTTACGCGTTGGCGTAGCGCATGTTCCGGACGATGCGCCCGACGATCACGAAGTACGGCAGGGTGAGCAGCAGGAAGACACCGAACCAGGCCAGCGGGAGTATCTCTTCGAGCCAGTAGTAGCCCATCTGGTCGAAGTACTGGTCGACGAGCAGAACGATGATGGTGGTAAAGCCGTACATGAGCGCGGCGATGAAGAGGACGTACCCGCTGGCGTAGCAGGCGGCCTGGCATGCGGCGGGGAGCAGGTTTCGTTTGCCGAAGACCCGGTCGGCGAGTCCGACCAGGGAGCCGGCGCCGAGCACGATGATGACGCCGGCGAACGAGGCGCTCAGCCCTGAGAAAAGCCCACCGATCAGGAAGACCTGCAGGAAATCGAATACGCCGTCGAGCCAGTCGTCGCCGACGATGACCTGGGACACGATGAAGACGTAGCCCACGCCGAGCGGCCCGGTGAGGAGCAGGGTTATCGCGGTGATCGCCAGGGCCTTGGCGTAGCCGGGCGTGCGGGTGTGCACTTGCAGGGTGTCGCCGAGCGCGGCGGGGTTGAAGAGGGCCATGCGCATCTTGGCGAGCGTGCCGTGCTCTTGGGTGCCGCGCGGGGTGTTGAGCGAGGTCTCGGCGGGTCGGCCGCACTCGGGGCAGGTCTGCTCGCCGGTCAGGCCGACGATGGCGTAGCCGCAGGTCTCGCACAGCGCGGGCCAGCGGGACTTGGGCCGGTAGACTTCGCTGCTGCGTGGCACGACCAGGGCCCGGAGCGTGAACCAGCCGCCGATGCCGCAGTACAGCAGGAAGATGGACAGCCACACGATGCTGTAGAAGAGCTCACGCAGTTGATACCCGAGCGTGTCGTAATCGTAGTACGAATCGTTCCACTGAAGGTTATCGACGATGTCGATCGCCACGATGAGCGCGAGTGTCCAGGCCGCGTGGAAGGGCGTGAGCTGGTACCACCGGCTCAGCGATCGGCCCACGCCGTGGCTGTACCGCTCGGCCCCCGCGCCCCAGCAGCTCGTCCACCACGCCGTAAGCAGGTAGCACAGCTCGATCACGATCAGCCAGACCGCGACCAGCACCAGCATGATCGGCAGCTCGCCCGGCCCGATGTAGGCGAGTTCTTCGATGAAGTCGCCGTACCAGAACACCGCGTCGACGACAATCAGCCCGGCGAAGAAGAGGAAGATCCCCGCCACGTGATAGAGCAGCGAGTGGTAGACGCCCGCCTCCCGCCAGGCCCGTCGGCAGGCCCGCCAGGGCATCACCAGCGACACCGCCAGGCCGGTCAGCGGGTGCATCGGGTCGGCATCATCATGGGGTACGTCCGCACCGGTCATAGGCGTGAAGGATAACCGCAGCGGCCGGGCCCGTGCCCGGCGGAGGGGCTTGGCTGTGATTATCATGGCCCTCCCGCACCGCGGCCTGTTCAGCTTCGACAAGAGAATCCACTATGCCCACCCGTACCGAAACCGCTCAAGCCGCCGCCGCCGGGCTCCGCACCTTTGCCAACACGATCCAGGACACGCCCGTGCTGATCGGGTTCGACGGCTTTGTCGATGCGATCATCGCCGTCGTCGACAAGCGCCACGACACCGACAATTACGACCCCGTGCACACGCTCGATAAGTTCGGCCAACGGATCGTCGACTCGGCCGGCCGTTCGAGCAATGTCGAGCTGGTCACCAAGCTCGAGAAGCTCGGCGGCAACGGGCCGATCATGGCCAACGCCATGGCCACCGCCGGCCTGCCCGTGACCTACATCGGTAACCTCGGCACGCCTTCGCTCAACCCCGTCTTTAACGACTTCGCCGAGATGGCGACCGTCCACTCCATCGCCGAGCCCGGCCACACCGACGCGCTGGAGTTCGACGACGGCAAGCTCATGCTCGGCAAGCACGCCTCGCTCCGCCACGTCAATCAGGAAACCATCGACCAACAGATCGGCCGAGAGGCCTACGTCGAGATTGTCCGCAACACGAAGTTCCTGGGCATGGTCAACTGGACGATGCTGACCAAGCTCAACACGATCTGGGAGGCGCTGATCGAAGAGGTGCTGCCACAGATGGACAACGACCGGTACGTGTTCATCGACCTGGCCGACCCGAGCAAGCGGACGAGCGAAGACCTGGCCGAGGCGATGGCGCTGACCAAGAAGCTCAACGCGGAGTCAAAGGTCGTCGTCGGGTTCAACCTCTCCGAAGCCACGCAGGTCGCGGAGGTGCTCGGCGTGCCAGTGCCCGAAGGCGACGCGGCGCAGAAAGCAGCCGTCCAACAGATCGCGACCGACCTGCGTGAAGCGCTGGATGTCCACTGCGTCTGCGTGCACCCAAGAGAAGGAGCCGCCGCCGCGATCAAGACGGACACCGGCATCGGGTCCGCGATCTTCAAAGGCCCGTTCGTCGCCAAGCCCAAGCTCAGTACGGGTGCTGGCGACAACTTCAACGCTGGCTTCTGTTTGGGCCTACTCGCAGGCCTACCCATCGATCAATGCCTGTGCACCGGCACCGGCACCAGCGGCTTCTACGTCCGCAACGCCCACTCGCCATCGCTGGACGAGCTGGCCGCGTTCTGTGACGACCTGCCTGATCCGGAATAGGCCGTCCGTGTAGCGGGTGACGCGCAGCGGCCCGGTTAGGCCATCTGCCACGATTCGCACGGGACGCTGCGCGTCACCCGCTACACCGTTCTGTCGTCAACCTACAATCCACATGGTTACCGACAGCCGTTCGGGACCGACCAGATCACGGATGATGTCTGTTATGTCTAGTGCCCCAACCCAGCCCTTCGAACGCGGCCGCCGCTCCGAGCGGAAGATCGATGTCAGCCAGCTTTTTGACAAGCTGCCGCCCAGCGCGATCGAAGCCGAATCAGCGGTGCTCGGGTCGATGATCCTGGATTGGCGGGTCTGCGGCGAGGTGGTTCAGATCATCAAGTCGCCGGAGGATTTTTATAAGCCCGCCCACGCCGCGGTGTATGAGGCGCTCTTGTCGCTGTACAACGAGGTGCAGTCGATCGACATGGTCCAGCTCACGCAGAAGCTGGTCGACAAGAACATGCTCGAGCAGGTCGGCGGGGTCGAATACCTCATCGAGTTGTTTGAGTCCGTGCCCAGCGCGGTCAGTGCCGGGCACTACGCCCGGATGGTGCGCGAGAAGGCGTTGGTCCGTTCGTTGATCGACGCGTCGGGCAAGCTGCTGCACCAGTGCTACAACTCTGGCGACTCGGCCGACGACCTGCTCGCCGAGGCCGGGCAGCTGATCTACCACATCCAGGAGAAGCGGGGCATCACCGACGCCGCGGACCTGCACGGTATTCTCGAAGAGACGATGGCCTTCCTTGAGGCCCACGACGGGCGATCCGTCACCGGGCTGGAGACCGGCTTCTTCGAGCTCGACGAGATGACCAACGGCCTGCACGGCGGGGAGATGACGATCATTGCCGCCCGCCCCTCGATGGGCAAAACCGCGTTTATGCTCAACATCGCCGAGCACATCTCAACGGTCAACAAGATCCCCGTCGCGGTGTTCTCCCTGGAAATGGGTAAGCAACAACTGGCCCAGCGTCTGCTCTGCTCGCGTAGTGGGGTCGACTCACAGAAGCTGCGGAAGAATATGCTGAGTCGTGATGACTTTGGTCGGTTGCAGATGACGGTGGGGGAGCTGGCCGAGGCACCGATGTATATCGACGACACGCCGGGGTTGAACCCGATGGTGCTGCGCGCCAAGGCACAGCGGCTCGCGAACGAACGTCACATCAAGGCGATCTTTGTCGACTATATGCAGCTGATGTCCGAGCCGGGCAGCAATTCGCGTCAGGAAGAGGTGTCGAGTATTTCGCGTCAGATCAAGGCGCTGGCGCGTGACCTGAACGTGCCGGTGGTTTGTTTGAGTCAGCTCAATCGTCAGGCCGAGCAGCGCGAGGGCCACCGCCCACGCATGAGCGACCTGCGCGAGTCGGGCTCGATCGAGCAGGACGCGGACGTGATCCAGATGGTGCACCGCGAGGATTATTTTCACCGCAGCGACCCGGACTACGAGCCAGACCACCTCGGCGAGATCATCATCGCCAAGCAGCGTAACGGCCCGACCGGGGTCTGTAAGCTGCAGTTCCACGGCCCGACGACAAGGTTTCATAATCTTGCTTCAGGTAGCGATTATTGATGGTGTAGCGGGTGACGCGCAGCGTCTCGTTCAGGCCATCTGTCACGATTCGCACGGGACGCTGCGCGTCACCCGCTACACGCAGAAAACGACTTCACCTGTATAACTCAGATGGACGTGATTCATCGCTGGCATATGATCGCGGCTTACGATCGATATTCTTTATTCTCCGAATCACAGGGCCACGGATGGACACCCAAAAACACCTTTCGCTCCGACTGACCAATGACGACATCGTCCGGCTCCGCACCAGCATCGGGGCCGACACCCACGAGCTCTCGCTGGACCGCGAGGAATTCGAGCAGCTCTTCCGCCACATGCTCAAGCTCCGCGCCAAGCTCGACCTCCGCGATGCGAGCCGGGGCTTCGATCGGCGGTAAGCCCGGCACTTGATTTCAAAAAGCACGGTGTAGCGGGTGACGCGAAGCGTCCCGTGCGAGTTCTTTTGCGATTTAAACGGGACGCTTCGCGTCACCCGCTACACCGCGTTTTAAGAGCTTTACAGCTTGATATCATCTACGTGATACTCGGATTCGTGAAAAGGATGAAGATGCACGCACGCCTGTTATCACTGTTGCTTTGCCTTGCTGTCGCCGGCTGCGCTACCGAGCGCCCCGTTGATAACGGGACCGAGGGCGAGCCGCTTAGCGCGACGCCGACCCCGCCCAACATCATCTACATCCTCGCCGACGACCTGGGCTACGGAGACCTTGGCTCCTACGGCCAGAAGCTCATCGCCACGCCGAACCTTGATGCGATGGCCGTCAACGGCCTGCGCTTCACCGACCATTATGCCGGCTCGACCGTCTGCGCCCCGTCGCGATGCGTGCTCATGACCGGCAAGCACACGGGCCGGTGCTTCACCCGCGGCAACTACCACGACAAAGAGACCGGCTACACGATCGCGATGCCCGAAGGCGAGCCGTCGCTGCCCAGGCTCTTGCAGTCGGCCGGCTACCAGACCGCGTGCATCGGCAAGTGGGGGCTGGGCCCGCCGAACTCCGCGAGCGACCCGAACACCTTCGGCTTTGACTTCTTCTACGGCTTCCTCGACCAGCGCCACGCCCACAACCACTACCCCGATTACCTCTGGCGCAACGATAAAAAGGAGCTCACCGGCAACATCATGACGGATGAGAGCCGGGCCAGCATTCTTGGCGCGGGTGTCGCAGTGGAGCGCAAGGCCTACGCGAATGACTTGTTCTTTGAAGAATCCACCCAGTGGATCGACAAGCAGGCAAAGGATGGCAAGCCCTTTTTTTTATACCTCGCGCTGACCGTGCCGCACGCGAACAATGAGGCGAACCGCCTGGTCAAGCACATGCCCAAGGGGGCTCAGGAGCAGCGTGGCCAGGAGGTACCGGACTTCGGCCCTTATGCGGACAAGGACTGGACCGGGCCGAACAAGGGCCAGGCCGCGATGATCACGCGTTTCGACAAGCAGATCGGAGAGTTGTCCAAGCAGCTCGAAGGGCTGGGGGTCGCGGACAACACGCTGATCATCTTTACTTCCGACAACGGCCCGCATGCAGAGGGAGGCAACCAGCCCGCGTTTTTCGATGCCAAC
The DNA here is from genome assembly GCA_019634195.1 of Phycisphaeraceae bacterium. Lineage (GTDB taxonomy): Bacteria > Planctomycetota > Phycisphaerae > Phycisphaerales > Phycisphaeraceae > JAHQVV01. The sequence continues at coordinate 46,826 of JAHQVV010000071.1, forward strand.
GGCCCGCTGCGTGGCATCAAGCGCGACCTCTACGAGGGCGGCATCCGCGTACCCATGATCGCGTACTGGCCCGGCAAGATCGCGCCGGCGGTCACCGATCACATCAGCTCGTTCGAAGACATCTTGCCGACGTTTACTGATCTTGTTGGCGTTGAAGCGCCCGCACAGATCACCGGTATCAGCTTCGCGCCGACGCTGCTGGGCGAGGGCAACCAAGCCAAGCACGACTATTTGTACTGGGCGTTTTACGAGCAGGGCGGCAAGCAGGCGGTGCGACTGGGCAAGTGGAAGGGCGTCCGGATCAAGGTCGCGAAAAACGAGAATGCCCCCATCCAACTCTACGACCTGTCCAATGATCTCGGCGAGCAGAACGACATCGCCAAGGACCACCCCGGCATCATCGCGCAGATCAAGACGATGATGGAGCAGGCCCAGACACCCGCGACGTTTGAGCGATGGCGGTATGAGTGGGAGAAGTGATTGCATGGATTATCAAGGATTATCAAGAAAGATCGTTCGGTGTGTGGATGCATTCACACAAGGTGCAATCTGCCAAAGGGAGTGCATCAATTGTGTACTGGACAATTTCGCTGCGACTCCTTTCCCAGAAGACATTAAAGAAGTTGATCTCTCCGTTTTAACCGATCAATCTGTTCGATCCGCATTACTTGAAAGACTCGATGAAATTATGCAGCCGAACTACCATTGGCCCGGCCTATTTCGTGGAGGCCACAGCCTTTCGGTAGTACAATTGGAAAAAATTCGAGTTGAGGAATCTGAGCGATTACGTGAGTGGTCTACGGTTCTAAGAGATGTCATGCAGCACACCCTCGATCCATCCGATACAGTTCCCACCATGCCATACGAAAACGAATTGAAAGTTGCTGTCCAGGCGGTGCGTGACGCGGCGATTGTCTGCCGAAAGGTTCAGGCGGCGCTCGTCACCGCTGAGACCCTTGAGAAGAAGGACAAGAGCCCGGTCACCGTCGCAGACTTCGCTTCGCAGGCCGTGGTCTGCAAGGCCCTGGCCGATGCGTTTGGCGATGACCGCGTCGTCGGTGAAGAGGGCGCGGGCGACCTGCGTGGCGAGGCGAACACGCCGCTGCGTGATCAGGTTGTGTCGCACACCGCTGAGATCGTCCACGACGCGAGCGAAGAGGACGTCCTGCATTGGATCGACCGGGGCGGCTACGACCCGGCCAAGGAAGGCGCGGCCAGGCGATACTGGACCCTCGACCCCATCGATGGCACGAAGGGTTTCTTACGCGGTCAGCAGTACGCGATCGCGCTCGCCCTGATCGAAGACGGCAAGGTCGTCCTCGGTGCGCTGGGCTGCCCGAATCTGCAGCACACCGACGGGCCCGACGGCTGCCTGTTTACTGCGGTGCGCGGCGAGGGGGCGAAGATGCTCGCGATCGATGGCGAGGGCGTTGAAGGTACGGCGGTTACCGTTGACGAGGTCATGCAGGCCAGCGACGCGAAGTTCTGCGAGTCCGTCGAGTCCGGCCACTCCAACCAAGGCGACTCGGCGACCATCGCGACGATCCTCGGCATCACCGCCGACCCGTACCGCATCGACAGCCAGTGCAAATACGCCGCGGTGTCGCGTGGCGATGCGAGTATTTATCTGCGTCTGCCGACCCGTGCGGATTACCAGGAAAAGATATGGGACCACGGCGCGGGTTCGATCGTTGTCGAAGAAGCGGGCGGGACTGTGACCGATGTCGCAGGCAACGCGCTAGACTTCTCACTGGGTCGAACGCTCGCGAACAACCGTGGCATCATCGCGACTAATGGTCGGTTCCACGATGAGGTCGTGTCTGCGGTGCAGAGCGTGATTGGGTGATGGGATTGAGATGGTTCGAACGCGGCAAGCCGCGGCGCTTCATCTTCTCAGTCAACGTGTCA
>JAHQVV010000072.1 GCA_019634195.1 Phycisphaeraceae bacterium
CACGCGTTCCTCGGCATCGAGACCGACGGACGGGTGATCATCCACGTCGGCAACTCAGAGATGGGGCAGGGGGTCCTCACCTCACTCCCGCATCATCGTCGATGCGTTCGACGTCGCGGAGCTCGAGCATCGTGGACTGGTCGATGGTGTCACGGAGCTGGCCGGTGATGGCCGGGGTGGCGCGTTCGTCGCCGAGCAGCTTGGGGGCAACGAATGCGAGAACCTGATCGACCAGGCCCTGGTCAAGCATGGAGCCGATCAGCGCGGCGCCGCCCTCGACGAGCACGTTGGTCGCGTTGTGGGCCTCGGCCAGGTGGCGCAGCAACGGCTCGACCTCGAGGTATTGGTTCTCCTGCCGGGGCAGGGGCATGAACGAGATGCCGTGGTCGGTGTAGTCTTTAACGCGCTGGCTCGGGCCGTTGTAGACATCGTTGCAGACGCCGATCGTTACCGGCGGGTCGCCCGGCTCGGCCCCGAGCGCGAGGTTGGACTGCGGCGGCATACGCAGCTCCGGGTCAACAACAACCCGCCTTGCCACGCGCTTGATCTCGACGTCGCGCGCGGTGAGCCGCGGGTCATCGGCCAGCACGGTGCCGACCCCGACCATGACCGCGTCCACGCGCGACCGCATCTCGTGGACGAGCCTGCGTGAGGCGGCCGAGCTGATCCACTTGCTGTGCCCGGTGTGTGTCGCAACCTTGCCGTCGAGCGTGGACGCCCACTTGGCGATGACCCAGGGCAGGCCGGTGGTCACGCGCTTGGTAAACGGCTCGTTGAGCTGCTGGGCTTGTTGCTGGCAGACGCCGACGACGACCTCGATCCCCGCTTCGCGCAGCCGCTCGATCCCCTGGCCGGCGACACGCGGGTTCGGGTCGATCATCGCGATCACGACGCGCGCGACCTGCGCATCGACCAGCGCGTCGGCGCAGGGCGGTGTCTTGCCGAAGTGGCTGCAGGGCTCAAGCGTGACATACACCGTCGCGCCCTGGACCGACTCGCCGCGACGCTTGGCGTCTTCGAGTGCGTGGGCCTCGGCATGCGGGGCGCCGAACTTGCTGTGGTAGCCCCGGCCCAGTTCGTGCCCGTCTTTCACCAGCACGCAGCCGACCATCGGGTTCGGCTCGACCAAGCCGTGGCCCTGCTCGGCCATCGCGAGCGCCTGGTACATCCACGCCTCGTCCTCCGCGCTGCCTTGTACCCGCCGCGCGTGCCGACCGCCCGAACGGCTCTTGTCAGATCGACGCTCTGCCGCACCGGAAGAGATTCGCTGTGCCCGTGCTTGGCTCATAACACCATTCATCATACGATAAGAAAGCGGTGAGGCGATTTTTTTCGCCGAATAACCCTGCTATCTTGCCCTGTCTAACACTGGAAATTCAACATGAAATGGCTCCTGCGTATCGGTCTGATCGTTGTCCTGCTTGTTGTGGTCGTGGCCGTCGCCGCCTTCATCCTGATCGACAACATCGCCACCGCCGCGGTGAAGAACGGGGCCGCTTACGCCACCCAGACGGATGTCGAGGTCGAGGCGGTCGATATCTCGATCGTCGGCGCCTCGGCAACGATCACCAACCTGGACATTAAGAACCCCGACGGCCCGTTCCGCGAGAAGTTCGACAGCTTCCTCAAGCTCGGCGACGCCTCGGCCGAGGTCACCGCCGGCTCGGTCATGTCTGAGCTCATCGAGATCCCCGAGATCACCCTCAGCAACATCGAGATCTCGCTGGTCAGCTTCGACGACGGCAAAAAGAACTACGAGGTCATCCTCGAATCACTCAAACGCTTCCAAGGCGACGAGCCGCCCAAGGAGACCGAGAGCGAGAAGCAGGTCGTCATCAAGAAGCTGATCATCAAGAACATCACGGTCAAGTACGACTTTGCGAAGGACCCGGCGCTGGGCGCGGTCCCGGCCAAGGGCACGATCACGATCGCCGATGACGAGCCGATGGTGCTGACCGACGTCGGCTCCGGCGGCGTGCCGATGTCGCAGATCACCGCCGACATCATTACCGACATCCTCATCCAGGTGACCGCGAACATGGGCTCGCAGATCGGCGACCACATCCTCGGGCTCACCGGCTCGCTCGCGGACACCGTCGGCCTGGACAAGCTCAACTCAACGCTCCAGGAACTCGACCTGGACCTGGACGTCGGCAAACAGCTCAACAAGCTCAAGGACCTGGGCGTGGATATCGGTGGCGGAGCAGGCGACATCATCAAGGGCGCCGCCAAAGACATCATCGGCGGCGGCCTGAATGATGTCTTTGGCGGCGACAAAGACAAAGATAAAGATAAAGAAAGTGAAGAAGAAGAGGAAGAAGGCGTACTCGAAGGCCTCAACCCGTTCTAAGCGAACGTTGCCTGCCTTATCCGAGCACGAAGCGTAAGCGAGTGACCCGAACCGCAAAAGATTAGGGTCACTCGCTTACGCTTCGTGCTCGGATCAATCCACGTCAAGCGGCGTCTGATAGAAGTGCAGCCGCATCCCGCCGTAGTCCACGGTCGCCGGGCCGTCGTAGCCGGCGACCTCTTCGCAACTCACCTCCACCGGCGTGCGGACCATCACCACGCCGCCGCGCTCCATGATCGGCAGCATCTGCTCGACCATCGCCAGCACCTTGGCGCGCTGCTCGTCCTCCTCCATCATCGCGTAGGGCGGGTCGATAAAGGCGACCTGGATCGACCCCGGGGCGAGCGACGCGGACCAGTACCCGGCCAGGGCCGAGCCCTGCACCACCTGCGCCCGGTCGGTGAGGCCGAGCGTCTCGATGTTTTCGTTGAGCAGGGCGGCGGCGGAGCGGTCCTGATCGACAAAGGTGCAGCCCGCCGCGCCGCGGGACAGGGCCTCCAGCCCCAGGGACCCCGTGCCGGAGAACACATCGACGGCGGACCATGTCTCGTTGTCCCCGTCCGGCCGGAGCAGCCCCAGCGAGGTCAGACGGTTGAACAGGGCTTCCTTGACCCGGTCGATGATCGGCCGGGTCGTCTCCATATCCGCCGGCCCGAGGATGGCCCGGCCACGATGATCGCCAGCAATGATTCTCATCAACAGATTTTAGTGCTTTTAGGATGCTACACTCCCCGCTATGCCAAAAACCAAAGACAAGCCCAAGAAGAAAAACAAGAAGGCCGACCATCCGACGCTCGCCGACATTGCCGACCGCTACGCGCTCTACGGCCTGTCCGTGCAGGAGCCGGCCAACGAGACCGAGTTCTTCACAAAGACCTACCAAGAACTCAACGGCCGGGACCCGCGCATCCTGCGCGAAGACTTCTGCGGCACCCACGCCGTCTGCTGCGAATGGGTCAAGCTGCACCCGGACAACGTGGCCTACGGCGTCGACCTGGACCCCGAGCCGCTGGCCTGGGGCAAAGCCAACCTGCAGCCGCAGCTCACCGACGAGCAGCGACACCGGATCGCGCTGTACGAGGACGACGTGCGCACCGCAGCTGAGGTCAAGGCCGATGTCCTGGCGGCGCAGAACTTCTCGTTCTTCCTGTTCAAGACCCGCGATGCGCTGCGGGACTATTTCGTCCAGGCCCTGGCCAACCTCGCCGACGACGGCATCATGGTCATGGACATGATGGGCGGCAGCGAGTGCCACATCGAGGACCACAAGGACATCCGCACCATCGAGTCGGACATCAAGGGCTTCAAGAAGTTCAAGTACATCTGGGAGCAGAACCGGTTCAACCCGATCACGGCCGACGCGCTGTTCTACATCCACTTCAAGTTCAGGGACGGCAGCAAGCTAGACAAGGCGTTCACCTACGACTGGCGGTTCTGGACCATCCCCGAAGTCAATGAGCTGCTGCTCGAGGCGGGCTTCAGCATTGCTACCGTGTACTGGGAACAGACCGATGAAGACGGCGACGAGACCGGCGAGTTCGAGCCCGCCACCGAGGCCCCGGCCGACCCGAGCTGGATCGCGTACATCGTGGCGAGGAAGTAGATCGCCAAAACCTCGAACACCTCGCCAAGCGAGCCGTCCCGCCAACGCCCGATCATTAGACTGAGCCCATGAAACTCAAGCCCCCCAAAGGCACGCGCGACTTCTACCCCGACGACATGGCCCGGCGGCGCTACCTGCACGACGCCTGGCGGCGGGTGTCGCAGCGCCACGGCTTCGACGAGGTGGACGGGCCGATCTTTGAGTCCCTGGACCTCTACAAGATCAAGTCTGGGGACGGCATCGTCTCCGAGCTGTTCCACTTCAAGGACCGCGGCGACCGCGGGCTGGCGATCCGCCCGGAGTTCACGCCGACGCTGGCGCGCATGGTCGCGGCCCAGGCCAACGGCCTGCCCAAGCCGATCAAGTGGTTCTGCACGCCCAACCTCTGCCGTGCCGAGCGGCCGCAGCGCGGTCGGCTGCGCGAGTTCGACCAGTGGAACATCGACATGCTCGGCGAGGACGGCGCGATCGCCGATGCGGAAGTGATCGCGGTCGCGGTGGATTTGCTGCGCGGGCTTGGCGTCGGCCCGGAGCAGGTGAAGGTCAAGCTGAGCCACCGCGAGGTGGTCCGGCAGGTGCTCACCTCGCTGGGCGTGCCGGGCGACAAGATGAACGACGCGTTCACGCTGCTGGACGCCAAGGACAAGCTGCCACCGGAAGTGTTTAGCGAGAAGGCCAAAGCACTCGGGCTCGGCGACGAGCAGGTCCAGCGTTTCGAGACGCTGTGCAGCCAGACCTACGGCGTCGGCGAGATCGACAAGCTGCGGAACTCGGCGGGGATCGAGGATGCGCTCGACGACCTCGTCGCGATCGACACCGCGCTCGCGGGCTTCGGCCTCAGCGGCTGGTGCGTCTACGACCTGGGTATCGTCCGCGGCCTGGCCTACTACACCGGGACCGTCTTCGAGCTGCACGTCACGACCGGCAAGGAACGCGCGCTCGGCGGCGGCGGGCGCTACGACAAACTCATCGAGCTCTTCGGCGGGCCAAGCATGCCCGCCGTGGGCTTCGGCATGGGCGACGTCGTCCTCACCAACCTGCTCGAAGACGAGAACCTGCTGCCCGAAAACCTCACGCAGCCCAAGCCCGACGCCTACATCATTGCGGTGACCGACGCGGGCGACGCAGCACTCCCCGGCGTGGTCTCCTCGCTGCGCTTCGCGGGCCTGCACACCCGCATGAACTACAAGGCCACCCGCAAGGTCGGCAAGCTGCTCAAAGACGCGGAAAACTGCGGCGCCAAGTTCGCGGTGATCCTCGACGACGACGCGTCCAACGGCAACGCCTCGGTCAAGGACCTCGCCACCGGGGATCAGCAGAGCATCTCGATCGAGGGACTGGCAAATCACTTGCAAGGGTGACCCGCACGGCGTTGCTACGCAAAGCCGCGGGCTTGAATCACTGAAATCACCACCTAAGCCCGCGGCTTCGGCGGTAGCCGACGCCGCGCGGGTCCAAACCATCCACTAAACTCAGCCCATGCCATCTCCGGGTAAACGCTGGTTCCACGTCACTATCGGTACACACAACAGCTGGCTTCCAGGTGATCCGCGCGGTTTCCGATCCCGCAACCACAAAATCCATTCCTCAGGCGATCACAAGAACCCGCCGCCGAGGGGTGAACACGCGGGGCTTCATGTTTTCCGTCGGGCGACGAGCGGGGAGGCGGTCCTCCTGTCCAAGCAGGCGCGTGCCATCGTCGCGCAGAAGATTGTAGAAACACTCAGTAACCGAAAGCATCGCGTACTGATTGTCAGTGTCGGCGGCATGCACGTCCACCTGCTTTCAGAGCTGCCAAGCGATCGCGAGGAGGCGCGGCATGAAATCGGCATCGCCAAGAAATCCGCGTCACAGGCGATCAACCACCTACCCACGGGACGCATCTGGGCCAAGGGTTGCGGGCTCAAACCGATCCGCGATGAGGAGCACCAGCGCAACACGTTTGGGTATATCCAGCGGCATGCAGAGAAGGGAGCGTTTATTTGGTCATTTCGGGATGATGACTAACGGACCCGCGCGGCGTTGCTACGCAAAGCCGCAGGCTTGAAAATGAGTAAAACCCTCAAGCCCGTGGGCATGACCACTGACACAACCTGTCACCCCCGCGGGCTACACTCGGGCAATGGCCAATCGGCGGTTCCACTACGACCGTGCCTTCGAGCACTACCTGCGCGCCAACGCGATCCCCTATGTCGCGGTCGATGAGGCCAAGCGCGCGTTAACCAGCGACCGCCGGGACCAGGTCTTACCGACCAAGCTTAAAAGTTTTGACTTTGTCGTTTACAGCGAGAACGGGCCGAACCTGCTTGTCGACGTCAAAGGCCGCAAGCACGCGGGCAACACCGGGCGGTCGTTTCAGAACTGGGTGACGCGGGACGACGTCGAGTCGCTGGCCAAGTGGTCGGAGATCTTTGGCGGCGGGTTCGAGCCGGCGTTCGCGTTCCTGTTCTGGTGCGACGCCCAGCCACCAGACGCCCTGTTCCAGGAGGTGTTCGAGTACGGCGAGCGCTGGTACGCGGTGCTGGCGGTCAAGCTCAGCGACTACACCCCACACATGCGCGACCGATCGGCCAAGTGGGACACCATCAGTATCCCCGCCAAGGCGTTCACCGAGCACAGCCGGCCGTTGTGCGACCTGCTTTAATCGGGCACGCGGCGATCTGCCGAAGATAAACCTAGCGCATGGATCGCCGAGATTATGGAACTGGAGAACCTGGCACGCTGGGGTCAGGCGCTAGCAAGAGAACTGGGCCCGTCTGCCATCCAACAGCACGGCTTCTACACCCTCAGGCGCCAAGCGGACCTTGATGCCCAAGTCGGCTTGGTCAAGCAGCTGGAAGACGCGATGGATGCCGTCTACGGAGAACAGACGGCAGAACTCCCTGTGTTGCCGAGCCTGCATGCGGATGACTGATCCCACCGATATACTGTCCAGCCATGCCAAACGCCCAACTGACACTTGCGATTATCATTAGCAACCCTGACCAGCGGTAGGGCCGGCGTTTTACTTTCAAAACCCAGCAGCCCCTGCCGCGAGGCGGGGGTTATTTTTTGCATTAAACCAGTCACTAGCCATCAGCAACACCCATGAGCGACTCCACCCAAGCCGACCCCAAGCGTTACAAGAAGACGCTGAACCTGCCCAAGACCGCCTTCCCGATGAAGGCCAACCTCGTGCAGAACGAGCCCGCGTCGATCAAGCGCTGGGACAAGCTCGATGTCTACGGACAACTGCGCGCCAAGCGCAAGGAAGACAACGCCGAGGCCTTCGTCTTCCACGACGGGCCGCCCTACGCCAACGGCGACATCCACCTTGGGCACCTGCTCAACAAAGTCCTCAAGGACTTGGTCGTCCGCAGCCAGAACATGCTCGGCAAGGACTGCCCGTACACGCCGGGGTGGGACTGCCACGGCCTGCCCATCGAGCACAAGGTCATGCAGGACCTGGGCGAGAAGGCGCGCGAGATGGAGCCGATCGCGATCCGCCGCAAGTGTGCGAAGTACGCAGAAAAATTCGTGAAGACGCAGAAGGGCCAGATGCAGCGGCTGCTGACGATGGCCGACTACGGCGACCCGTACCTGACGATGCTGCCCAGGTACGAGCGTGGCGTGATCGAGGTCTTCGCCGGGCTGGTTGAGAAGGGGCTTGTTTATCGCGACCTCAAGCCGGTGCACTGGTCGATCGAAAACCAGACCGCACTGGCCGAGGCGGAGTTGGAGTACTACGACCGGGAAGACACGTCGGTGTTTGTGAAATTTGAAATCGACAATCCTGGCGTACTCCCTGACAGCCTTAATGCACCAAGCGGTGAAAGAATTGACCTACTGATCTGGACTACAACCCCTTGGACGCTACCTGCAAATATGGCTGTTGCAGCGTCATCAGCAAATTTTCTCTATTGTTTATACGAGTACCAAAGCGTTTCAGGTAGCACTGAATACGTATTACTAAACGACAACCTTGCTGAGGGGCTGGGTAGCTGTAGCAGCGTATTTGCAGCCGCGGGTATTAACACATACCAAAATCTCGGGGCCACGTCTGGTGTCGAATTAAACAAAGTGGGCGTTCGATATAAGCACCCTTTCATTGATAGAACATCTCCTGTTGTTACCGCTATGTATGTGACGGCCGATGACGGTACGGGATTAGTACACACGGCTCCAGGCCACGGTGTAGAGGACTATCAAACAGGTCGAATGAATGGGATTAGATTCGACAATGGCAACACAATCTGTCGCGACCAAAATCAAGCTGTAGATGGTGTTTTTGATGTCTACTGCCCGGTGCTGGCTGACGGCACGTTCGACGATACCGTGCCCGACTGGCTTCAATGCAAACACGTGTTCAAAGCCAACGAAGAGGTCGTCGATCACCTGCGCGACAGCGGGCACCTGTTCCACGCGAACAAGTTCATGCACAGCTACCCGCACGACTGGCGGGGCAAGACGCCGATCATCTTCCGCGCGACCGAGCAGTGGTTCGTCGGGGTGGATAAGGCGTTTGACTGTGTAGCGGGAGACGCGAAGCGTCCCGTGTCTTTGCGCAAAGCCGCAATGAACGAAGCAGAGAACAACATCCACTTCCTGCCGGACTGGGGGAAGAACCGACTGCGTGGCATGCTCGAGTCCCGCCCGGACTGGTGCATCTCGCGGCAGCGGAGCTGGGGGTTGCCGATCCCGGCGTTCTATCCCCCTAAAGGTGTCGAGGGCGAGCCGCTGCTGACAACGGCGAGTGTGAAAGCCGTTGCACAAGCGTTTGGCAAGCACGGCAGCGATGCGTGGTTTGTTGCGCCGCCCGAATCACTTTTGGAAGCCTACGACGCCGCGGCCGACCCCGATGCACCCGGCTGGGCCGAGTCGGCCGATCTATCCAAACTCGTGCGCGGCAAAGACACCTTCGACGTCTGGTTCGAGTCCGGCTCGTCGTGGAACGCGGTCATGAAGTCCGAGCACGGCTGGGGCGACAAGCAATCCGGTGCGAAACACCCGGCCGACCTCTACCTCGAAGGCTCGGACCAGCACCGCGGCTGGTTCCAGCACTCGCTGCTGCCCTCCGTCGCGATCCACGGCGTGTCGCCCTTCAAGACCGTGCTGACCCACGGCTTCATGGTCGACAAGCACGGCAAAAAAATGAGTAAGTCCGACGGCAACGCGCTGAAGGTCGAAGAACTCATGAAGACCTTCGGCGCGGATGTCGCCCGCTGGTGGGTCTGCTCGCTGAACACGGACAACGACATCAAGGTCGACCTGGGCTTCTTCAAGCTGGCCGGCGAAGAGTACCGCAAGGTCCGCAACACGCTGCGTTTCCTCTTAAGCAACCTCGAAGGCTTCGATCCCAAACAAGATGCGCACGAGTTCACCGACGCCGACGCGACCAGCATCGACGCCTGGGCGATGGGGGAGTATGTGAAGCTGGCGGACGCGGTCAAAGGCGCCTACGCCGGCTTCCACTACCGCTCACTCTCACGCCTGCTGTTTAACTTCTGTAACGACACGCTCAGCGCCGTCTACCTGTTCGGCGTCAAGGACCGCCTGTACTGCGACGCCTCCAACAGCCCACGGCGCAAGCGCACCCAGACCGCGATCTACCGCATCGCATCCGGCCTGATCCGCCTGCTCGGCCCGATCTGCCCGCACTCGGCCGACGAGGCCTGGCGTGCCCTGCACGGCGTCGACAACAAGAGCGGCCTCTGCGTCCATACCGAAACCTTCCCGTCACTGACGGGCTGCTCGGCGATCCCGGTCAGCGGTGAATGGTCGGCGGTGATGGCCCTGCGCGATCAAGTCATGAAAGCCCTCGAGGCCGAGCGCAACACCCTCGGCGTCGACAACCCGCTTGACCTCGGTGTCTCGGCGCCCGCGCCGCAAGGCGCCGATGTCTCGTCGTTCGACACGGCCGACCTCGCGGACCTCTGCGGCGTCAGCCGGTTCGCGTTCGAAGGCGACGCGATCACGGTGGCCGACCTCCGCGAACAGCCCGCCTGCGAACGCTCCTGGAAGCGCGACGGCACGGTCAAGGCGCGTTCCGACGGCGGGGTGCTCTCGGACCGCGACGCAGCGGCCCTGGGGCTGGATTAAAGCCCGTTTTATTGGCGTCTGCCCGCAAAGTCTGTCCGAGAAAGGGCCGATAGTTCTGTTGGAGGGCCGGGATCCCCGGCAGGAGAAATGGACTATCGGTTCCGCGAAATCCGCAAGAGCGAATGTGCTGAGTTACTCACATTCGCCATGGCCCATGGCCTGCAAGTCGATGCCACACGGCTTCGCCACAACCTCAGCCTTGTCGTATGGGATCATGAGAACGAGATCATCGCGGCGGCGATGTGTATGCTCGACGACAAAGAGCGGCTGACGATCGACATCGTTAGCAAAGGCAACAACTCCGACAGCCAATTGCTCAACGAACTGGCAGACCGCTGTCTCCGGAAGGTGCAATCCGAAGCGATCGGTTCGGCCCGCCTGCGCAGCACCACGCAGGCCGATGCGGAGTCAATCGTTAGCTGCGCGAACTGGCTCGATCGTATCGAAGAAACCCGCCCCCCGGGGACCACCGACGCGCCCGTGCCTACGGAGCAAGAAACACAGGCGGCCTAAGCCCGCTGAACGAACCGACCGCGTCGCCGCACCAATGGGTACGCCCCTGGGGTCGAGTCAGGCATGCAAAGCACCCCCCGAATCTTGATTGTTGAGCACGACCGGATCGCGGGCGAATCACTGCTCCAAACACTTAGCCGGCATGGCTATGCCGCCGAAGCCGTTCGGTCGGCCGGCGAAGCCATCGACGCGATCGAACGCACAAGGTTCGTTCCAACGCAGGCCCCATTCGGTGTCGTCATTGCAGACCAAGACGTTTCGGGGGTGAACAAGGGTGTCGGCCTGGTACGGCAACTGCACCAAGACTGGCCTGCGGTCGTACCCATCTTGATCAGCGGCTACCGCAAGGTTGAGGCGGCCGTGCAGGCGATGCGTCTGGGCGCTGCCGACTACCTGCTCAAGCCGATCGTTGAGACGGAGCTGCTCGACGCGGCGCAGCGGGCATCGCAGCGTCACCTCTTGATCGTCGAGCGTGAGTTGGCTCAAGAAGTCGTCGCCAAGCCGGTGGAGCACGCGCCCGAATCAGACGGAGGGCAAGACGGCTGGCGGCCCATGCCGCTGAGCGAAGCGATGAAGGCCCCCGAGCGGCGCATCCTGTTGGCCGCGCTCGAGGCCAACGGCTGGAACCGCGGGCGTACGGCCGAGCAGCTCGACATCAACCGCACAACGCTCTACAAAAAGATCCGCCAGCACCGGCTTGACGAGCCGGCGTGATGCCTGTGAAGCCGTCGAGCAACGCCC
>JAHQVV010000073.1 GCA_019634195.1 Phycisphaeraceae bacterium
TGCTGGAGTACTTCAAGAATCAGCGCGACGTCGACCTCGAGGCCGAGTCTGATGCTGTGGAAGATCAACCCAAGCGTCGCAAGCGGCGGCGTTGGTCCGCGGCATGATCGCTTGTTCAACTTGGCGGAGCCAACACGCTGCGCGCTGCTAATCTGATGCAGACGAGCAAGGGCCACCGCGTTGACCAAAACCCATTCCAACCCGCCGAATCTCCCCGCAGCAGATGCTACGCGTCGGCACGTCTGGACACGCCCGGGCGTGCTCGCCGGCGTCGTGATCGCGGTCTTGATCTACGGCTCGCTGATCCCGTTTGACTTTGCGTGGTCGGTCGCGGTCAAAGAAAGCGGCGGGGCCCTGCCCGCACTGCTGGACACCCTCGCATCGCCCCAATGGATCGCGGCTCAGCAAGGGGTCTCTTCGACGGGCATGTCGTTTACGATGAGTGACCTGCTCATGAACCTGCTGCTGTACCTGCCGCTGGGCGTGACGCTGCGCATGGCGTTGCGGAAAAGGTGGCGGTGCTGGCCCTTCGAGGTGCTCGGCACCGTGGTGATCGCCTTTGTGTTGTCATGGTCGGCCGAGTCGCTGCAGAGCCTGATGCCGATGCGCGTCGCTTCGGTCAATGATGTGCTCGCGAACAGCGGCGCGGCGTTGGCCGCTGCGTTGATCGCGCCGAGTATCTGGGGGGGCTATCGGCGGGCATCGTTCTGGCTGTACTGCCGGCTCGCGGGGGTGCTGATCGCGCTGCGCACATTCGCGCAGCGGCCCGGTGTCGCGATCGTTCTTGCATCCATCAACGCCGTCGTCATCGGCTTGTGGTACGTCGGGGAGCTGCAAAAGTCAGGCATCGGCAACCAGTCCGTGCTCGCGCTGCCTTTTGAGCGGGCGTTCGAACTGCCGTACGACCTCGGCGTGCTGGTGCTCGGCGAGGCGCTGCTTGCCTATGCGGGTATCGGCTGCTTGTTGCTCTTACTCACCTACACCGGCGTACAGCGGATCGCGATGGGCTGGGTCGTGCTCGGCGTTGTGGCTCTTGCCTTCGCTGCCGAGCTGTCCCGCGCCGCGACGCATAGCACTGCGCCGGATATCACTGGGCCGCTGCTGGCGCTTAGTGCCGCAGCGATTATGTCCGTCACGGTCTACACGTTCTCCTACGCGGTGAAGCGCTCGAACCGTCGACATCATGCCCAGCCGTATAAAGGGCGGGACCGCCGCCGAGCGCCGCATGACTATGCGTGAATCGAATATTGCAATGGTAAGGCGCCTCGCCTTCCCAATCAACAGGCTACTCCCCCAGCACGCGCTTGCGCCGCAGGATGTGGTGGTAGTGCTGAGCAAAGCGGTGGGCCTCGTCGCGGGCGGCCTGCACTAGTTTCAAGCCCAGGTTGTTTCGGCTCAGCCGGATCGGCTCGGCCTTGGCCTGCACGTAGATGAGTTCTTCTTTCTTCGCCAGCGAGATCACCATCGGCGGCTTTACGTCTAATTGATCAAACGCTTCTTGTGCCGCGTGCAACTGACCGAGCCCCCCATCGATCACGATGACGTCTGGGTATAGTTCGTTGCCCGCGCCCGCCTCGCTGTACCGCCGTGACACGACCTCGCGGATGCTCGCGTAGTCGTCGTTGATCCGGTTTGAGGTGGGACGGGCATCTTGCCCGTCATGGTTCTGCTGCTGGTCCATGACAGGCGAGACGCCTGTCCCACCTAAGCCATCGCCTTTGATCTTGTACCGCCGGTACTCGTTCTTGAGCGGCCTGCCATCGACAAAGCAGACCTTGCTGCCGACGGTCTCGTTGCCTTGCAGGTGGGCGATGTCGATGCACTCGATGCACCGGATCGGCTTGTCCAGGCCCAGCGTCTTGCGCAGCGATTCCAGGCCCTTCTTCGGGTCCTGGTAGTAGCTCTCGGCTTCGGGCTGCCAGTTGTCCTTGGTGCTGCCGCGCTCGTCGAGCTTCTCGATGGCGTTGATCTGATCACGCAGCACCGCGGCTTTTTCGTAGGCTTGGCTCTCGCTCGCCTCGTCCATCTCCTGCCTGAGTTCCCGGAGCATCACGCTGCGTTTGGAATCGAGGAAACGCATCAGCCGTTGGATGTCGGCCCGGTAGTCGTCGCGGTTGATCTTCGCGCCGCAGGGGGCCGAGCACTGCTTGATCGGGTACAGCAGGCACGGGCGGAACCTGCTGTTCTTCGGGTCGCCGTCGAGGATGGTGAGCGAGCAGGTGCGGAACTTGAAGATGCGCTGGAGCAGTTGGATGGCTTCGCGTAGGGCGTAGACGCCGGTGAACGGGCCGTAGACTTTGGCGCCGCGGTACTCGGGCGCGTTGGGGTCGCGGGT
This sequence comes from Phycisphaeraceae bacterium, assembly GCA_019634195.1. Lineage (GTDB taxonomy): Bacteria > Planctomycetota > Phycisphaerae > Phycisphaerales > Phycisphaeraceae > JAHQVV01. The sequence goes on from JAHQVV010000073.1 coordinate 2,336, forward strand.
GATGAAGACGCCGGGGAAGTCATCGCGGACGGTGATGACCAGGTAGGGGAAGGTCTTGTCGTCGGTGAGGGCCGCGTTGAAGCGGGGATGGATGTCCTTGATCAGCCGGTTCTCGGTGAGCAGGGCCTCCCACTCGGTCTCGCATTCGATGGTGTCGAAGTCGTCGATCAGCTCGAGCATGGGCAGCTTCTTCGGGCCAAGCCCGCCGGAATGTGCGGCGGAGGGGACGAAGTAGCTGCTGACGCGTTCGGGGAGCTTGGCGGCCTTGCCGACATAGAGGACCACGCCCTTATCGTCTTTCATGAGGTAGACGCCGGGCACCTTGGGCAAAGCGCGGGCTTTTTTGAGGAGCTCGTCGAGTTTCTCGCGGTTGCCGGGCATGGATGAATTGTAGACCGACTAAGGGTGTGCGATGATGCCGCCATGCCCGATTCTTTGATCGAACAACTGCACCAAGAGATCCTGCTTGCCCGGCAGCGGGTGTACGCGGTGCGCGAGCCGACACCCTTGGAGCCGGTGGATATCGGCAGCGGCGTGGACGTCTGGGTCAAGCGTGAGGACATCCCGCCGATCCACGCGTACAAGTGGCGGGGGGCCTATAACAAGATGGCGACGCTCAGCGAGGAGCAGCGGTCTCGTGGTGTTGTCTGCGCCTCGGCGGGCAACCACGCTCAAGGCGTCGCGATCGCTGCGCAGAAGCTCGGCTGCCACGCCACGGTCTTCATGCCCGAGCCCACACCGCTGATGAAGCGGCAGGCCGTCGCGCTGCACGGCGGCTCGCACGTGAAGATCGAGCTCATCGGCGACACCTATGATGAAGCGAGCGACGCTGCGAAGGCCTATGCCGCGGATCACGATGCCGCTTTTGTGCACCCCTACAACGACCTGGCCACGATGGGGGGACAGGGGACGATCGCTGATGAGGTGGTGACGTCGGGCGTTGGCCCATTCGATGCGGCGTACCTGCAGATCGGTGGCGGGGGGATGGCGGCCGCGGTCGGCGCCTGGCTCAAGCAGATGATGCCCGGCATCAAGATCGTCGGCGTGGAGGGCGTTGGACAAGCCTCCATGAAAGCCGCGGTCGAGCAGGGCGGCCCCGTCCGGCTCGACGACCTGGACATCTTCTGTGACGGTACCGCGGTCCGCTGTGCCGGCGATGTGACCTACGAGCTCTGCAAAGAAGTCGTCGATGAGTTCATCACGGTCAGTAATGAAGAGGTCTGCAACGCGATCCGCTTGTTCTGGGAAGCGCGTCGTCGGATCGTCGAGCCCGCCGGCGCGATGGGAATCGCGGGCATGCTCCAGCACCGTGAGCAGTTGCAAGGTAAGCGCGTGCTCGGCGTGATGTGCGGCGCGAACATGGACTTCGCTCAGCTCGCGGTCATTGCCGCCGAGGCCGGCATCGGCGGGCAGATGCGCAAGCACATCCGCTTCGAGATCGGCGAAGAGCCGGGCACGATGCTCAGCCTCATCGACAACGCCCTGGCAGGGTGCAACATCGTCGACTTCCAGTACGGCAAGACCAACGAACGCACCGGCACCCCCGTCATCGGCTTTGACGCGCCCCCGGAGGTCATTGCCCAAGTCCATGAACACTGCCAGAGCGCGGGCATCCCGTACCAGGACATCACCGCGCATGAAGACGTTGACTTCCGCATCGTCAACTACGACCCGAAGCTGTTTAAGCGCCCGCTGATCATCCGCTACCGGTTCCCCGAGCGCCCGGGCGCGCTTCACGAGTTTTTGCAGCGGATTAAGGGCCTGGCGAACCTGTGTTATTTTAATTACCTGTACACCGGCGAACGGATCGGCCGGGCCCTCGTCGGCCTGGAGTTCGACAGCGACGCAGACCGCCAGGCGATGCTGGACCGGCTGCGGGGTGACCCGAAGCTGCGGCACAGCTACCGCGAGCTGTCGCCCGAGGTGCTTGAGCGGATGCTTTGACCCCGCCTGATTGGAGTGTGACCGGATGCGTGTTGGGCTGTACTACGACAAGCGGTTCCTCGACCACGATACCGGCAAGGGCCACTCCGAACGCCCCGAACGCCTCCGGGCGGTTGTTAAGCACCTGAAAGAGGCGGGCCTGTGGGACAAGCTCGAGCACCCCGCGTTCAAGCCGGCCGAACGCAAGCCGATCGAGTTGGTCCACAAGGCCGAGTACATCGACCGCCTGGAGCAGGCCTGCATGGACGGCAAGCCGTTCATCGATGTGGCAGACTCTGCGATCAGCGAAGAAAGCGCAGCGATCGCGTACCTGATGGCGGGTGCGGCGATCGATGCGGTCGATCAAGTGGCGGCAGGCAAGCTAGACCGCGCGTTTGTGCTCGGGCGTCCGCCGGGGCACCACGCCGAGCGCAATCGGTCGATGGGGTTCTGCCTATTCAGCAACATCGCGATCGCGGCCGAACACTGGGTCGCCAAGCACAAGGCCAAACGCGTCGCCATCCTCGACTTCGATGTTCACCACGGCAACGGCACGCAGCACCACTTCGAAGAGCGGGCCGATGTCCTTTTCATCTCGATCCACCAGCACCCGATGACCTGCTACCCCGGCACGGGATACGCCGAGGAGACGGGTAAAGGCAAGGGCAAAGGCACGACGCTGAACGTCCCGCTGATGCCCGGCGGCGGTGACGATCTTTACGCCGAGGTGATGGACGGCCAGGTGATGCCCGCGATCAAGGCGTTCAAGCCCGATGCGCTGCTGGTCTCGGCGGGTTTTGATGCCGCAAGCGATGATCCGCTAGCGCAGATGGAAGTCTCGACCGGAGGGTTTGCGATGATCGCCAAGCACCTGCGCGGCTACGCCGACGATGCGCTCAAGGGGCGCTACGTCACGCTACTCGAGGGTGGCTACCACCTCACCGCGCTGAGCGAGGCGGTGGGCGCGTACCTGAAAGCCATGCTCGAGTGAGGTTGGCCCGCGCGGATTCGCCTACAATTCCCGCGTGTTTAATAAGAGCAACGACAGCGAGAAAACGCCTTGGTACGGCGACGGCATCAGCTTCAGCTGCACGCAATGCGGTAACTGCTGCACCGGGCCCAGCGGGTACGTGTGGTTCGATGAGGATGAGGCTCAGGCCATGGCCGACCACCTCGGGATGGACGTCCGTTCGTTTCATCAGCGGTATGCCCGCCGGGCGATGGGGCGGTGGACGCTGGAGGAAGAGAAAAACGGCCGGGACTACGACTGTGTCTTCCTCAAAGAGGACGGGGACGGCAAGCGGACGTGTTCGATCTACCCGGTGCGCCCGACGCAGTGCCGGACCTGGCCGTTCTGGTCGAGCAACATGAAGAACCGGCGGGGTTGGGAGATGAGCGCGAAGACCTGCCCGGGGATGCGCGAGCCGGAGGCGCGTGGCGAAAACTTTGTGCCCGTCGAACAGGTCCGCGTGATCATGGCGGGTAACCCGGAGCATCTTTAGGGAGTTGGGAGTCGGCGGTGCAAGTGAAATCGGATAACGGTTGGCAAGCTTGGCGTGAAGCGGTGAGTCGTGATGAGATCGATCGCGCGATCCACGAGCTTTATGCCGATCTGGATCAAACCGTTGTTGACCGTCGGCCGGTCTGCAACGCGTCGGGGCGGTGTTGTAAGTTCGAAGAATACGGCCATCGGCTCTACGTGACCGGTCTCGAAATCGCGTGGTTCTTAGCTGGGGTCCGGGGTCTGGGGTCCGGGGTATCGGGTGAGAAGATAGAGGCGTCCAACGATTCGTCACGATCAGGCCAAGCGATCAGCCTCCAGCAACTCGCCCCAACACCCAAAGCCCAGACCCTAAACCCCGCATGCTCTTACCAGATCAACGGCCTGTGCAGCACGCACACGATCCGCCCGCTGGGCTGCCGGGTGTTCTTCTGTGAACAGGGCACCGAGGCCTGGCAGCAGGACACGACCGAGCGGTTCCTGGACCGGCTCAAGGCCTTGCACGCCCATCACGGGCTGCCCTATGCCTACATGGAGTGGCGGGCGGGGCTGGCGGAAGCGAATCAGTTCTTCGAGATATCGAACTGATTGCCCAGGATCAGGCTTGTCAGTTCGTCCGCCGTATCGACGATCGCGTCCGCGCCGTTGTCTTGTAGCTCTTTCACGCTGCGGAAGCCCCACGGCACGCCAACAGTGAACATGCCGGCCGCCTTCCCGGTGAGCATATCGACCTTCGTATCGCCGACGTATACGCAGCGCTCGGGCTCGACGCCGATCTCTGCGATGACCTCCCCTGCGCTGGTCGGCACAGGCTTTGGCGCGGTGCCCGGCTTATGGCCGCGGACGACGGACCAATCCAGATCACTGAAATAGCGATCGATCACATCGACCGTCGCTAGGTGCGGCTTGTTGCTTAGCACCGCAAGCTCGATGCCCCGGTCCTGCAGCGACGTGAGTAGCCGCCAGATGCCGGGGTAGGGCTGGGTCGTGTCGAAGCGGTGGTCGGCGTAGTGCGCGTGGAAGGCGGCGACCGCCTGGTTGTGCAGGTGCTGGTGGTCCGGCCCGAGCGCATCGATGAAGAGGTTGTCCACGCCCTGGCCGACGAAGGTCTTGTACGCGTCTTGCTCGTGGGTCGGTCGGCCCACGGCCCGCATCGCGTGGTTCGCCGAGTTGCTCAGGTCGGTCAGCGTGTCGAGCAGCGTGCCGTCGAGATCGAAGATGGCGGCTTGGTAAGTCATGCCGGAAGTTTAGGGGTTCTGGGTTGTCGCGGCACGGGGCTCTGGACCGTCGGCATCACCCATTGGTTGGATTGCAGGTTGCGCCTGCTCGACGTATTGTGTTGCAGCTTCTATTTGTAGGGCAATCAGTTATGGCCAACCCGACCTACCCACCGATGGACGACGCCCAGCGCGCCGCGGCTTCTGCGGCGCTCGGCGCAATCCCTTCGGGGCAGTACATCCTCACCGCCGCCTTCGAAGACCGCAGGCTCGGTGCGCTGGTCGGCTGGGTGCAGCAGTGCTGCTTCGAGCCGCCGATGGTTTCGATCAGCATCCAGAAAGGAACGCCGATCATGCCGCTGATCAGCGAGTCCCGTCAGTTCGCGCTGTGTCAACTCGGCAAAGACGACGGTCGGCACGTCCGTAAGTTTGGCGGGCAGTCGGACCTGGGCGACGACCCGTTCCTCGGCCAGCAGCTGATCAAGCCCGTCATGCCCAAGCTGCCGATCCTCGCCGCGTCGAAGTCCTACATGGAGTGCGAGCTGGTCTGCCACATGGACGTCGAGGGCGACCACGACATCTTCGTCGGCACGATCCGCAACGCGGGCTTCACCCCGCCGTTTGAGCCGATGATCCATCTCCGCGAAGACGGTTTGCAGTATTGAGGTTGATCCGAGCACGAAGCGCGAGCGGGTGACCCGGTCCCTCTGATTCGTGTCGCCCGCTTATGCTTCGTGCTCTGACAAGGCCAGCTACAATCTAGGCATGCCTACCGACACAGACCATGCCGTGCCTGTCAGCATCGATGACCCGGTCAATAAGCAGATCCTCGAGGTCAGCGAAGACCGCATCGCGGGTTTTTCGCATACGCCGCTGGAGGACATCGCCGGGCTGTCTGGCGTCGATCTGGACACCGTGATCACGCGCATCCGCGCGATGCTCGAGGCGGGCACGATCCGACGGGTGCGTCAGACGATGCTGTCCACCTCGCTCGCGCCCGGTGCGCTGATCGCCTGGAAGGTCCCGCCCAAGAAGCTGCTCGACGCGTTCGACTACATGTTCAAGGCGGACCCGTTCTCCGGCCACGTCGTCCTTCGCACCACCGACAAGGAAACCCGCGGCAGCGACTACAAGCTGTGGACCACGCTGAAGGTGCCGTCCAAGTACAGGATGGATAAGCACTGCGCACTGCTGATGGAGAAGACCGGTGCGGATCGCTACAAGCTGCTGCCGGCGAAGCGGCTGTTTATGTTGGGCGTCGGGCATGTCCGGCGTAAGGGCTTGGAACCCGGCAGCCGAACAGACGAGCCGGGCCGGGTGCTCGACACGACGATCGTTGAACTCAACGACCACGAGTGGCAGGTGCTGATGTCGCTGAAGCGCGAGCTTGAGCCAAGCGAGCTGACGCCGAACCTCTGGCAGGCCCGCGCGGATGAAGCGGGTGTCTCGCTGGACGAGTTCTGCAAGGTCGCCGAGTCTCTGGCCGAACGAAAGCTCGTCGGGCGTTTCTCGACCTTCCTCGAACACGTCAAGGCCCACAAGGACGGCCAACGCGTCACCAAGTTCAACGCGCTGTTCCACTGGCGTGTCCCGGCCGGCAAGGAGATCGAGGCCGGTAAAGAAGTCGGCCGACACCACTGCATGACCCACGCCTATTGGCGCGAGGGCGGCGAGGAATTCTCCAACGTCAACATCATGGGCGTCTCCCACGGCACGGACAAGGGCTTGGTGATGGCTCACAAGGCCGCGATCGATATAAACCTCGCAGACGCAGGCATCGAAGTCGACTACACCA
>JAHQVV010000074.1 GCA_019634195.1 Phycisphaeraceae bacterium
CGGGGCGGGGGTTGGGGGGGGGGGGGGGCGTTGTACTCACAAGGAAAGGCGGAACAAGCCGTGGACAGCTTGCGCCCCACCCTCATCCCCCGCCTTCTCCCTGAAAGGGAGAGGGAGCACACCAAACAAGCCACCGCTTGATATCCTTTGCATATGCAGGACGCGCTTCCCATGTCTCAAACCGGTCAGGACGACCGACTCGCCGCGACGCTGAAACAATACTTCGGCCACGACACGTTCCGCCCGATGCAGCGCGAGATCATCGAGGCCGTGTGCGATGGGCGTGACTCCTTTGTCATCATGCCCACCGGCGGTGGCAAGTCGCTGTGCTACCAACTACCCGCGTTGATGGGCGAGGGGACTACTGTCGTCATCTCGCCACTCATCGCGCTGATGCAGGACCAGGTCGCCCAGCTGCAGCAGAACGGCATCCGCGCGACGCTGATCAACTCGACACTCGGCCGAGACGAAGCCTTTGACCGCGAGCGCCGAGCGATCCAGGGCGAGTACGACCTGATCTACCTCGCGCCCGAACGGCTGATGTCCACCTCTGGCTCGCGCCTGCTGCGCCAGCTCGATGTCGCACGCTTCGCGATCGACGAGTGCCACTGCATCAGCGAGTGGGGCCACGACTTCCGCCCCGAGTACCGAATGCTCGGCCAACTACGCGACCAGTTCGCCGGGCGTTTTTCCGACACGCCGATCGTCGCGCTGACCGCGACCGCGACGCCGCGCGTCCGTGAAGACATCCTCGCGCAGCTGCACCTGCGCGACCCGGCGGTGTACCTCGGCGACTTCGAGCGTTCCAACCTCAATTACGAGCTGCGCCCCAAAAAGGACATGCTCCGGCAGGTCGGCGCGTACCTCAAGGCCAACCCGCTTCACGAGGGCATCATCTACTGCCAGAGCCGACGCAAGTGCGAGGAGATGGCCGAGAAGCTGCAAGCGTCGGGCGTCAGCGCCGTGCCTTACCACGCGGGGCTCGACGCCTCGGTCCGTGAGCAGAACCAGCACGACTTTATCTACGGCGACAAACGCGTCGTCTGTGCCACGATCGCGTTCGGCATGGGCGTCGATAAGCCGGACGTCCGCTTCGTCATCCACGCCGACATGCCCCGCTCACTCGAGGGCTACTACCAGGAGACCGGACGGGCCGGGCGCGACGGCCTACCCGCCGACTGCATCTTCTTCTACTCCGGCGGCGACCGCGGCAAGGTCGAACACTTCATCGAGCAGAAAGAAGACGAAGAAGAACGAAAACACGCCTACTGGCAGCTGCAGCAGGTCGTCTCGTTCGCCCACGCGACGGGCTGTCGGATGCCGCTGCTGCTGGGCTACTTCGGCCAGGAACATACGGGGTCATGTGGGCACTGCGACAACTGTTCCGCCCCGCCGAAGCTGCTCGATGTCACCGTCCACGCGCAGAAACTGCTCTCCGCGATCATCCGCACCGGACAACGCTTCGGCGTCGGGCACGTCATCAAGGTCCTCCGCGGCTCGAAAGAACAGCGCGTCCTTGACTACGGGCACGACCAGCTCAGCGTCTACGGCATCGGAGCCGACCAGCCCGACGGCCACTGGCGGCAGCTCGCCGAGCAGCTCATCCACGACGGCACGATCGGCACCAGCGCCGACCAGTTCCGCACCCTGCACCTGACGCCAGAGAGCAAGGACATCCTCAAGGGCGACCGCGAGATCACGATGCCCATCTCGACGATCGCAGCCCAAAGCGGCTCAAGCCGTAGATCCACCGCACAAGACGACGACCTGGGCCCGATCGACAGCGAGCTCTTCGAGAAGCTGCGCGCCTTACGCAAACAACTCGCCGACGAGCAAGGGGTGCCGCCCTATGTTGTCTTCGGCGATAAGTCCCTGCGACAAATGGCCGCCTCGCTACCGATGGATGACGAGGGCTTCCTTGCCGTTTCCGGTGTTGGGCAGACCAAGCTCGATAAGTACGGCCCCGCATTCATGGGTGTCATCCGAGAGCACGAGCCCGCTAATTCATAACACCTACCGCGACCAACAACGCTTGACCCGTGGTGCACAGTGGCGACAATGTATCGTCCCGTACTTGCATGGCCCGCCTACATGATCGTCGCCCAACATCTCACCAAGTGGTACGGACCCGTCCTCGCGGTCGATGACCTGTGCTTTGAGATCCCCGCTGGCGAGGTCGTCGGCTTCCTGGGGCCTAACGGCGCGGGCAAGTCCACCAGCATCCGCATGATCACCGGCTACCTACCGCCCACGGCGGGCCGGTGCACCATCGACGGTATCGATGTGTTAACCGACTCGCGTGCCGCCCGACAAAAAATCGGATACCTACCCGAGTCCACGCCGCTGTACCAAGAGATGCGCATCACCGAGTACCTGCACTTCTGCGGCAAGCTGTTCGGCATGTCACGTGCGGATCGCAGCAAACGCATCAACGAGGTCACCGCTAAGTGTGGCCTGTCGCACAACAAACGCCGCGTCATCGGCCAACTCAGCAAAGGCAACAAGCAGCGCGTCGGCATCGCGCAGGCGCTGCTGCACGACCCACCGGTGCTGATCCTCGACGAACCGACCAGCGGCCTGGACCCACAGCAAACCGTTGCCTTCCGCGACCTGATCACCGAACTGCGTGGCCAGCATACGATCATGCTGTCCAGCCACATCCTGCCGGAGATCGAGCGCGCCGCCGACCGCGTGATCATCATCGCCAACGGCAAGATCGTCGCCCAAGGCACACCCGTCGAGCTCCGTGACCGCGCCTCGCGTGGCGGGGCCATCGTTGTTGAGACCAAGGCCACCCCCGAAGAGGTCACGAAGCTGCTCCAGGCCATCCCCAGCGTCGCCAAGGTCGAGCCCATAAAGCTCAGCGGTTGGACGCGCGCAACCGTGACGGCCAAGGACGAAACCGACCTGCGAGCGATCGTCAGTGAAACACTGACCAAGGCCGGGCACACCATCCGCGAGCTGCACCTGAACGCCCCGACCCTCGAGCGCTACTTCGTCGAGGCGGTCGCGCAGAAACAGGCGGTGAAGGCATGATCATCGCAATCGCCAAACGTGAACTCACCGGCCTGTTCTTCTCGCCCATCGCTTACGTCGTGCTCGGCGCCTTCGCGATCGGCGCGTCGACGTTCTTCCTCCAAGGGTTCGAACCCGGCCAGCCCGCCTCGATGCGCAGCACCTTCGATGCCGTCGTCTGGCTGCTCGTCTTCCTCGCCCCGGCGATCAGCATGCGTCTCATCAGCGAGGAACTCCGCAGCGGAACGTTCGAACGCCTCATGACCAGCCCGGTCAGCGATACACAGGTCGTGCTCGGCAAGTGGCTGGGCGCGCTGGTCTTTTTCTGCGTCATGCTGCTGCCGCTGGTGATCCACGCGATCACGCTTGAATTCTTCGGCTCACCCGAGTTCGGACCGATCGCAACCGGCCTGCTCGGGCTGATCTTCGTCGGCGCGCTCTACCTCGCCATCGGCGTCTTCGCCTCGGCGTGGAGCCAGAACCAGATCATCGCCTTCCTCGTCACCGTTTTCATCATCGCCCTGCCCACCTTCGCCGCCTACTACGTCTCCGGGCAGACCACACCCGACCCCGCGACGCGCCGGCTCATGGACTACCTCAGTGTTAATCAGCAGTACGCCGACTTCGCCAAGGGCCTGATCGACATCCGCAACTTCGTCTACTTCAGCACCGGCACCGCATTGTTCCTGTTTCTCTCCGTCGTCCTCGTACAGAGCAGGCGGTGGCGATGAGCAAGAACAAGCGACAACCCACCGCGCCGACCGCGGCCAAACGCCGATCGGCCAACTCGGTCATGGTGCTGGTCTCCGTCCTCGCCGCGATCGGCATCGCGGCCATCGCCAACTACGTCGTGTACTGGCAGTACCGCGGCCTGTCACCCGAGGCACGCAGCTGGGTGCGCTTCGACCTGACCTCCACCCGGCGCTACAGCCTGTCCGAACAGAGCCGGGCGGTGCTCGATCAGCTCGACACCGAGCACCGCGTCGTCACCATGCTCGGCGGCGACACAATCGAACCCGCTCAACAGCAACGCATCCGCGACCTCGTTGATGAGTACGCCCGCGCCAGCAGCTCGATCGACGTCCAACACATCGACCTGGACACGCAGACCGACCGCCGAGAAGCACTGCTCGCCGAGATGGACGCGATGTTCGCCGAGGACACCGAGTCGATCCGCCAATCGATCGCTGAGGGCCTGCGGCTGGTCGATCGCTACGCCGAGACGATCAATAAGATCGAGTCTTGGCTGGGCACCATCATCGATAACGGCGTGAAGCTCCGCCCCGCGTCGATCCAGAACCAGCGCCTCGCCGACCTGCACAGCCAGTACCTCCGCCTGCAGGACCAGGCCAAGCGGCTCAAGCAGCTCCGCGACGACATGCTCGGTTCGGATTGGCAAAAACGCCTGGAGTCCCCTGGCGTCGTAACCGATGGCGACGGCGAAAACCTGCCCGACTACACCGCGCTTATGGCGAACATCCAGCAGTACATCCTGCAACTCGCGGGCAGCACCCTGCCCGACACGCCCGGCAAGGCGGACCAGCTCCGCCGCGGTGTTGTCATCGACAACCTCGCCCCACCCGAGACGCAGCAGACCGCCCGCGAGGCGCAAAACTCCCTCGCCGCGATGGTCCAGCAGGTGCCAGAGTTCTTCAAATTGGTCAGGCGCGAGACGGACCCGCTGCTCAACGTCCTCCCGCCGCTGCGCTACCGGGACGCCCGGGCGATCCTCAACGACAAGCCCTGCGTCCTGCTGACCTCGGGCAGCGACGCCCGCGTGATCCCCGCCGACCTTCTCTTCCGCGGGACGGGCGACACCTCGACCAGCCAGGTCAACGACCTGTTCGTCGGCGAAGAGCAGCTCACCGGCGCACTGATCAGCATCCAGCTCGAGCCCCCGCCGCTGGTCGTCTTCATCCGCTCGAACATCGGCCTGCGTGCCGTCTCGATCACCGGTTCCGAGCAGCACCGCATCGAGGGCGTCTACGACGAGGTCACCAAGCGCCTCTTGGCGATGGACTTTGAGGTCGCCGAATGGCCCGACCCGGTCAACACCGACCCCCCGCCGCTGCGTGAGGGCCAGCGCGCCGTGTGGGTGACGCTGCCCTACTTCCGCCCAGACGTGAACCGCAGCGAATCGCTGGACAACACGAACAAAGACACCGTCGCCGCATTCCTGCAAGAACGGCTCGCCAAGGGCGACGGCGCGATGGTCATGCTCTACGCCAACGGCGACACCGCCCCACGCCTCCGCGGCGAATCCCCGCCGGACACGCTCGTGCAACTGCTCGGCACGTTCGGCATCGACGCCCAGCTCTACCAGAGCGCCGTGCAGCTCCAGTCCGAAGACGATGACGGCGAAGACCGCCAGTACACCAACCAGTTCATCGTCAACCAGTGGCCGAAGTCGCCCATCGTCGGCGACGCGCTCAACGGCATCAACACCTTCTTCACCTACCCGATCCCCGTCGAGCTAACGCCCCAGCCCCACCTAAAACAGACCCCGCTGGTCGAGGTCGCCGCGCCGATCATGCACGTGCAGGAGGCCGCCGCCGACGGGAAGACCGGCCAGTTCACGCCTGCGCCCGGCAGCGAGCGGCAGCGCGTCGTCATCGGCGCCGCGGTCGAGAAAGGCGACGGACGCCTAGTCACGATCGGCAGCGCGACCTGGGCGATGGACGAGGTGCTCTCCCTCGCCGCGCTGCCCGACGGCACCGTCGGGCCAAACCTCGCTGAGCGTCCGGGCGCCCGCATCCTCTACCCCGGCAACTCCGACCTGTTCGTCAACAGCATCTGCTGGCTGGCCCACGAAGAAGCACTCATCGCCGCCAGCCCGCGCACCCAGGACATCCGCCGCATCCAGCCGATGAGCAGCGGCGCCTTAAAGACCACCCGCATCCTGCTCTGGGCCGGCATGCCCGCGGCGATCCTCGTGCTGGGCATCAGCGTAGGACTAATGCGACGGAGGGCGTAAGCTTTAGAGCAAGTGATGAGTCCAAAAACGGTTGTCATCTTGGTGGTCTTACTCGTGTTCGCTGGCGCGGCGTTCATGCTGACGCGACCAAGCACCGAACTGCCAACTGATGTGCAAAACCCGCAATCAAACGATGCCCAGCTGATCCCGGCCGAGGCTTTGGGAAACACGCTGAATGCAATCGATCTTGGCCCTGATGGGTTTGGTCGAGACGCATCGACATCCATAACCATGGTGCGCATCCGCGGGCAGTGGGAGGTCAATTACCCCAACCCGTTCCCTGCGGAGACCCGTGCGATCGATGAACTGCTCGAACAACTTGCCAGCCTTGAGGGGCAGGTTACCGAGGAGCACTATCACAAGGTTCCGCACATCAAGCCGGAAGACCTTGTCGGCGTCGAGGGTGTCATCCAAGCCGACCCGCCGGGCATCGTGCTGCACAACGACGCCAGCCAAGCATGGGAGATCACGCTAGGCCCAAGACTCGGCGCGAGCCGAGCCGTGCTTTTCATCGAAACACCCGATGGTATTAAAACGACCTTCCACACAACAGACGCCCTGCACGACTACTTCGAAGTATTCGATCCCGATGTGTACTACGCCAAATCGTTTGATCCCCCACTCATGCCGGAGGTCGGCCGGATCGAAATCACGACGCCCGAAGGCCATTCGGTGCTCGTCCAAGACAAGGGGCGTTGGTGGATCGAACACGAAGGCGGCCGAGAGCGGGCCCTTGAGATCGGGCTTGACGGGTACACGGGGATCAACAATTACTTCAACCTGTTTAAAGCCGCGGAGTTGATCGAGAAACAGACCCACTACCCGACCAACGGTATGGCGTCGTTCGGCCTTGAAAAACCACTGATTTCAGCACGCTTCGTCCCGCTCGGCGAGGACCCCGGCGAGCCAAGCAACGGCTACGAGACCCACATTGGGACCCCCGCCGACCCGCAAGACCAGACCCGCTACATCAGTAACGGCTATGCAGGCAAAGCGACCCACCCGGTGTTTACGGTTGATACCAAGATCGCTTTAGCGTTTGCCCAAGACGCCACGGCTTTTCGCGATCCGCGGATTATTGTGACGCCTACTGCTCTAATCGACGCCATCATGTTGATCGATAGCAAGCTAGGCAATGCTGATTCCTTCATCAAATTTTACCCGGATCATGCAATGTTGATGCGTGGCGTATCTGGTGGAGGTACAAAATTGGGCCTCGCCGGAGTCACCGATATGCTTACTGCACTATCAAATATGCGAGCCACAGAATATGTTTCTTTACCGTCAGGCGATGCTGAGTTGATTCGCACAGTCGTGATCAAGCCCAAGCTACAGGGTGAAGCAGAGGTCTTCGACGTAATGCTGGATCTCCGAAGCGATCAGGACGAGCTAACTGTTCTGATACGCCGTGGCAAGGAACCAGTGGCACTACGTGTGCCAAGATCGGCCGTCGCGGGATTTCTTGACCCGGCTTCACTGGTTGCCGCAGACGAAGAATAGGTTCACGGGACGCTGCGCGTCGCCCGCTACACCGTTCTGGCTAATTCACACATCGTTATGCACGTCGATCAGTGCTGCTTCGCTGCGGGCACCGGGTGAGTCACGTTGTTGTTTAGCGGTGTCGCTGCGTTCGGTGGACAGGCGTTGGATGTACGCGTCGTCGACGTCGCCGGTGATGTAGTCGCCGTCGAAGACGGAGCAGTCGAACCGGTCGATGTTGGGGTTGCCGACCAATGAACACTGCTTGAGGTCTTCGAGGTCCTGGTAGACGAGCCAGTCGGCACCGATGTGCTTACAGACTTCCTCGTCCGTTCGGCCGTGGGCGACGAGTTCCTCGGGCGCGGGCATATCGATGCCGTAGACATTGGGGAAACGCACGGCCGGCGCGGCCGAGCAGAAGTAGACCTTCTTCGCGCCGACATCCCTTGCCATCTGGATGATCTGCGAGCAGGTCGTCCCTCGGACGATCGAGTCGTCGACGAGGCAGACGACCTTGTCTTTAAACTCGAGTTCGACGGGGTTGAGCTTCTGGCGGACACTCTTCTTGCGTTGCGCCTGGCCGGGCATGATGAACGTCCGGCCGATGTAGCGGTTCTTGATGAACCCCTCGCGGAAGTGCACGCCCAAGGTTTCGGAGAGCGACATCGCCGCGGTGCGCCCGCTGTCTGGGATCGGCATGACGACATCGATGTCGTGCTCAGGCCTCAGCCGCTGGATCTTCTTGGCCAGCATGTCGCCCATGCGCAGGCGGGCCTTGTACACCGAGACCTCATCGACGATCGAGTCGGGCCGGGCAAGGTAGACGTGCTCGAAAATACACGGGCTGAGCTGGGTGTTGTCCGCGCACTGCTGGGTGTGGCACTGGCCGGTCGCATCGATAAACACCGCCTCACCCGGGGCGATGTCCCGCTCGACACTAAAGCCCTGCGAATCGAGCGCGACGGACTCGGAGGCGATCATGTAGTCCGAGCCCCAGAGCTCGTCCTTGCCCCGACCGAAGATCAGCGGGCGGATACCGTTGGGGTCGCGGAAGCCGACCACGCCGTAGCCCGTGATCATCGCGACCACGGCGTAGGCGCCTTTGCAACGCCGGTGCACCTGACGCACGGCCTCAAACACACCCTCGGGCGTGAGCGTCCGCTGGCCGATCGCCTGAAGCTCGTGCGCAAAAACGTTGAGCAGGACCTCCGAGTCGCTGGTCGTGTTGATGTGGCGGAGGTCGGAGCTGTAGAGCTCCTTGACCAGCTGCCCGGCGTTGGTGAGGTTGCCATTGTGCGCCAGCGCGATGCCGTAGGGCGAATTGACGAAGAAGGGCTGTGCCTCGGCCGAGCTGGAACAGCCCGCGGTGGGGTAGCGGACGTGGCCGATGCCCATAGGCCCGGTGAGGCGGGCCATGTGGTCCTGGCGGAAGACATCGCGGACCAGGCCGTTGGACTTGCGGAGCAGGACCTGGCCCTGGTCGGAGGTCATGATGCCCGCCGCGTCCTGGCCTCGGTGCTGCAGGACCGTGAGCGCGTCATAGAGACGCTGATTGACGTCGTCGCGGGCGACCATTCCGACGATACCGCACATAAGTGAACTCTTAGGAAGTCGCGGGTCAGGGCGTTTGTCGTGTCGGGCGACGCAACGCCGTTAGTTTAGCGTGAGCGCGCGGTTCTGGCGCGAGGCTATCATCGATTCTGTTGTGATCGTTGAAGACCACCCGCAAAACCCGATGACGCCCAAGCAGGCCAAGGCCTTTCGCCGAAAGCTCCTGGCGTGGTACCGCAAGCACCGCCGGGACCTGCCGTGGCGGGCGATGAACGGCAGGCCCGTCAACCCCTACCACGTCCTGCTCAGCGAGGCGATGCTGCAGCAGACGCAGGTCGCGACCGTGGTGCCCTACTTCCACCGGTTCGTCGAGGCGTTCCCGACCGTGCAGACCTTGGCCGAGGCGGACGAGCAGCAGGTCCTCACGCTCTGGCAGGGGCTTGGCTACTACCGCCGAGCAAGGAACCTGCACGCGGCGGCGAAGGCGGTCATCGCAGATCATGGCGGCCATGTACCCGCAGCTGTCAATGATCTGCTGAAACTTCCGGGGGTCGGCCGATACACCGCCGGGGCCATCGCCTCGATCGCGCACGGCACGAAGGCCGCGGTCGTGGATGGCAACGTCGAACGCGTTTTCGCCCGGCTCATGCTCATCGAAAAACCGATCAACACCCCGGCGACTAAGAAGATGGTTTGGTCGATCGCCGAGGAGCTTGTCCCTAAGTCCAGTCCAGGCGACTACAACCAGGCGCTGATGGAATTAGGAGCGACAATCTGCACGCCGAAGCCCCCCAAGTGTTTCGTCTGCCCGGTGCGTGAGCACTGCCGCGCGGTACAGGAAACGAACCCCGAGCGACTGCCGATCAAGCTGGCGAAGAAGAAGCCTAAGGAGGTGACGCACCTCGTCATTGCGGCCAATCGCAACGGCAAGTACCTGTTTGAGCAGCGGCCCAGCGAGGGGTTGTGGTCGAACATGTGGCAGCTACCGACGTGGGAAGAGCCGCCCCCGGAAGTGATCACGTCAATCCAGAACAGTGAAAGCAGCCGCCGCGTCACCACGCGGGGGGTGAGCAATGACACGGTTAAGGTATCTCGACCCCCGCGTGGTAACGCGGCAGCTGCCTCAGCTGTGCTGATCGAATGGTTTCAATCACGTTTCGGCTTACGACTTGAACAGCCAACGCCAACTACCGATTTCACCCACCAGACCACCCACCGCACGATTCGGTTCGTCGCGCTGACTGCGAGTGTCAAGTCAGGCCGACTCAGACTTAAAACCGGGGTTTGGAGGAAGCTGAATCAATTTGAAGATTTACCGATGTCGAACCCACAACGACAAACGATGCAACACATCAGAGTGCAGGCCGACTCGCCATAACAACGGTGTAGACGAGCCACGCCCAAAAACAGATTAAGAGAATCCAGACAAAAAACGATGACTTACCTGAATAACTACTGTTCTTTGTCTTATTAATGTGCTTGTCTGTCATCGTCAACCCCGCGCCCCAAGCCGCTGGCGCAGCAGGTCCGCCCGTGCGATCCGTCTTGCCGCCGGGGTCATCTCCTGGCCCATCACGCGTTGCAGGTGTGCGGGCTGGCAGAGCAGGAAAAGCTCGTTGACCGCGCGGATGTTCGTCGTTGTGATCCGGTCCAGGTGGACGCCCAGGCGGAGGTGGCTTAAGAGCGACAGCGCCTCGTCGGTGCCCAGCACGCGCGCGTTGGTTAACAGCGCCCAGGCCCGCCAGATCTTGTCGTCGAGTTGGTCTTCGCGCTGGCGTAAGAGCGCCTGCCGGGCTTGTTGTTCGTAGGCGATGATCTGGGGGACGACGGTGTGTTCGAAGTCGGCCAGGATTTC
>JAHQVV010000075.1 GCA_019634195.1 Phycisphaeraceae bacterium
CAACGATAGCGATCGGCTCGCCCCCATTCACCGCCGCCACCACCCGCTCACGTAGGTCCATTGAATATGCCATCGCTGAGGCCTCCTTGCCTAGAAAGCCTCAGTATCACCGATGGAGAACGATCGCGCCAGTTGCTCTAAGTCAAAAAATGATTGCCACCCTTGAAGTGATTCTGTTAAATCTTCAACCGGGATGATATTCTGATTTGCAAGCAAACCGTCATATTTGATGTGAATTTCTTCTGTGTAATCAAGCGGTGATCGATCAGCCATATGAGGCTCCTAGTATGAAAAACGGCGGGGCAGCTTTCGCTGCCCCGCCGGCACATCGTTTCACAAATTGTTGCGGGCGACGAGGTTGCCCGCAGTTTGGTTTTAGTAGCCCATCCCGCCCATGTCGGGGGCGCCGCCTTCGGACTTGTTGTCCTTCAGCTCGGTAATGACCGCGTCGGTGGTCAGCAGCAGGCCGGAGATGCTCGCAGCGTTCTGCAGGGCGACGCGTTCGACCTTGGTGGGGACGAGGATGCCGGCCTTGATGAGGTCGCCGTACTCGCCGGTCAGGGCATCGAAACCGAAGCTAGCGCCCTTGCCGTCTTCGACTTCCTTGGCAACAACGCTGCCGTCGTAGCCGGCGTTCTGTGCGATCTGCTTGATGGGAGCAGCGACGGCACGGCGGACGATCTCGACGCCGAGGTTTTCGTCGCCGATGGTTTCGACCTTGTCCAGTGCCTTGCGGGCACGGAGGACGGCGGAGCCGCCGCCGGGGAGGATGCCTTCTTCGACGGCGGCACGGCAGGCGTGCATGGCGTCTTCGACGCGGGCCTTCTTCTCTTTCATCTCGGACTCGGTCGCTGCGCCGACGTTGATCTGCGCGACGCCGCCGGCCAGCTTGGCCAGGCGTTCTTGCAGTTTTTCCTTGTCGTAGTCGGAGCTGGTCGCTTCGATGGCCGAGCGGATCGAGGCGATGCGGCCCTTGATGTCCTTGGTCGAGCCGGCGCCCTCGATGATGGTGGTGTTGTCCTTGTCGACGATGACCTTCTTGGCCTTGCCCAGGTCGGCGAGCTCGAGGGTCTCGAGGTTGATGCCGAGCTCTTCCATGATCGCACGGCCGCCGGTGAGGGTGGCGATGTCTTCGAGCATGGCCTTTCGGCGGTCACCAAAGCCGGGGGCCTTGACGGCCGCGACCTTGAGGATGCCACGCAGGCGGTTGACGACGAGCATGGCCAGGGCTTCGGACTCGACGTCTTCGCAGACGATGAGCAGCGGCTTGCCCGCCTCGGCGACCTTGCCGAGGATCGGGAGCAGGTCCTTGGCGGAGCTGAGCTTCTTCTCCTGGATCAGGACGTAGGCGTCTTCGAGGACCGACTCCATGCGGGCGGTGTCGGTGACGAAGTGCGGGGAGAGGTAGCCCTTGTCGAACTGCATGCCTTCGACGAGGTCGACGTAGGTGTCCAGGGACTGGCCCTCTTCGACGGTGATGACGCCGTCCTTGCCGACCTTGTCCATGGCCTCGGCGATGATCTTGCCGATCTCGCCGTCGTGGTTGGCGGCGCAGGTGCCGACCTGTGCGATCTGCGAGGAGTCGGCGACCTTCTTGGAGTCCTTGGCGAGCTGGGCGATGATGGCGTCGGCGGCCTTATCGATGCCGCGCTTGATCTGGTTGGCGTTGGCGCCGGCGGTGATGTTCTTGAGGCCTTCGCTGTAGATCGACTCGGCGTAGACGGTCGCGGTGGTGGTGCCGTCGCCCGCGTCCTTGGAGGACTTGGAGGAGACTTCCTTGACCATCTGGGCGCCGATGTTCTCGATGGCGTCTTCGATCTCGATCTCGTTGGCGACGGTGACGCCGTCCTTGGTCACGGTCGGGGAGCCGAAGGATTTCTCGAGGATGACGACCCGGCCGGAGGGGCCGAGGGTGGTCTTGACGGCGCGTGAGAGTTTCTGGACGCCGCGCAGGATGGCCTGGCGTGCTTCGTTGTCGAAGATGAGTTGTTTGGCGGACATAGTGGGTTATTCCTTGTTTGGTGGTTTGTTGTTTGTCGAACGGGGCCCTTCGGGCCTGCCGCTAAACGTTTGCGTTGCAAACAGACGCTTGCGCGTCTTGGTGCTTGCTGTGATTAGGAAATCACAGCAAGCACTTCGTCTTCGCTGAGCATGATGTACTCTTCGCCGTCGTGCTTGATTTCGGTGCCGCCCCACTTGGAGAGGAGGATGGTGTCGCCCTTCTTGACGGTGAAATCGGAGCGTTCGCCGTTGTCCAGGACCTTGCCGGTGCCGGTGGCGATGACCTTGGCCTGCTGGGGCTTTTCTTTGGCGGACTCGGGCAGGAAGATGCCGGAGGCGGTTTGGGTTTCCGCTTCGAGCCGTTGGACGAGGATCTTGTCGCCGAGGGGTTTGATTTTCATAGTGCGTGTCTCCAGTTTGTGGCGTTGTTGCCGGGGTTGGGTTTCTAAAAGGGTTCGACCCCCGCGTGTTACGCGGCGGCTACGGTGAGTGAGTCAGGTTGTTTCCGGGGGTTCCAGCGGCCAGGCGTTGTTGTAAGCGCGTTCGATGAGGCGTTGGAAGGTGGACAGGAGGGTGTCGATCTGGACGGGCCAGTTGACGACGGAGAAGGCGCCGAGGTCCAGTGCCTGGTTGAGCATTCGGCCCGACAGCTTCTGTGAGTAGCTGTGGGAGTTGACGACAACGACCGGGGGCTTGTGGGGCAGTCGCTGGACGACCTGGAGGAGCCAGAGACCACCGCCCGTATCGTTGTTAGGGGCCGGGGTGTTCAGGTCGATCACGGCCGCGTGGATCGGGGTGGACTCGAGGATGTCCAGTGCCTGCTGGCTGTCTGAGGCGATGGAGGCCTCGACGCCCATGGGCCTGACGATCTGCGGGAGCTGCCGGGTCCAGTGCTCATCGGGGCGCGCACGGTCCTCGGTCAGCAGGACGCGGAAGCGTGCGTCGCTGGGCGGTGGTTCGGGCGTAGGCGGATGGGCGTTCAGCATGGCGTGCCGGTGCATGTGCAAGGCTGGGGCCATGAAGACGGATAGTTAATAAGTGGTAATTGATTATTTTAAATGCATTTAAAGACATTCGAACCACAGAACAATGAGCGATGATCTGCCGATCGACGGGGTCATGCCCCCGATCGGATGCCGAGTTGGCAGGTCAGGCCTGATTGCTGGGGCGTTGCTCTTCGTGGGTCTTGAGGCGGGGGTCGAGGACGAGCAGGCCGAAGGGGAAGGGCAGGATGGCCGCAAGGAGTGATAAGCCAACAAGCGGCTTAGGCATACCGGTGGCTCGGGCGGCGAGGACGAGGACAAGGATGTAGATGCAGAACAGGCCGCCGTGGATGGAGCCGACGATCGTGACGGGCAATTCGATCAAGCCCTTCTTCGCATCTTCAACGGGCACCCCGTCCCAGACACGCATCAGGAAGGGGATCCATTTGATGGGCATCGCGATGAAGAAGAGCGCGAAGGAGGAGAGGCTCTCGATCAGGCCGATGGTGCGGAGGCGGGCGATGGGTGTGGCGAGCATGGTTTGGGGTCTGGGGTGTGGGGGCTGGGGTATGGTCGATGCAGACCAAGCCTAGGCGCTGGCGATCTCTTCGACCAGCCCGCGGACCAGCGGGTCGATCGCGTCCATGGGGTGGAAGTCTTCCGACGGCGGGACGTCGAGGACCTTCCAGTACGTGACACGCTCGTGGTCCTCCCAGTCGGGGAACTTCTCCTGCATCATCGGGCGGTGCTCGGGCTCGTCGAGCAGGATGATGCGGTCGGCGGCTTCGAGGTCCTGCCGGGTCATGCTCCGGGGCATGCGCGGGCCGGTGATGGTGATGCCGCGCTCTTGCAACGAGGCCAGGGCGACCTTGGAGATCGGCCCGACGTTGACCTTGCAGGCCCACTCGACGCCCAGCCCCGCCGAATCGGAGGACCACGGAATCCCTTGCTCAGCAACGAGATGCGCGAACAGGTGCTCGGCGAACCGGGAGCGGTAGTAGTTGCCGGTGCAGACGAACAGGGCGAGCGGGGAGTCGGGCATGGGTATGATTGGCTTGGGGTCTGGAGCTTGCGTTGGAATCATCGGCGAACGCGGCGCGTTGTAATCAATGAGCCGCCAGGCGCCGCGTCGCTGGGCTAACTCTACCGCCTGCACAAACGATTGGCACGCCCCGTAACCAAAGCTGAAAGATTGACCATGAGCGACCACCACCACACAACCGACCAGCAGGCCACCGGCAACATTGACGCCTTCCTCAGCGGCGGGCCCTTCGCCGTCATCGGCGCCTCGACCAACCGCGAGAAGTACGGCAACAAAGTCCTTCGCGTCTATCAACAGAACGGCCGGGTGGTCTACCCGGTCAACCCGCGTGCGGACGAGATCGAGAGGCTGGTCGCGTACCCCGACCTGGCTTCACTACCCGAGGTGCCGCACGGCGTGTCGATCATCACGCCGCCGTCGATCACCGAACAGGTCGTCGAGCAGGCGGTGTTGCTGGGGATCAAGCACCTGTGGATACAGCCCGGGGCCGAGAGCGCAACGGCGGTTTCTTATGCCCGTGAAAACGACGTAAACGTAGTAGCCAAAGGGCCTTGCGTACTGGTCGTGCTGGGGTATCGCGAGCAGTAATTGGCCCTGGCCCTGGCGGATCGCGGGGAAAGGGGCCTTGACAACTTGTGAACGCCGAGGACCCGGGGTAAAATTGACCGCTCCCGTGAGCGGCGTGTGCCCGCCGGGGAATTCTCTAAGGACATAAGGAGCTCACTATGTCACGTTGGTTACTCGCATTACTGTTTGCTTTTGGTACCGTCACGTTCCTCACCGGCTGCCCTGGCGAAGAAGAAAAGCCTGCTGAAGATGCACCGGCTGCTGAAGATGCACCGGCTGAAGATGCACCGGCTGAAGATGCACCTGCCGAAGATGCACCTGCCGAGTAATTTTTACTCGACCAAAAGCACGATCTGACCGAGCCGCATCTTTTCGTGGCCACCTATGTCAGCATCAACAATTGCAAGCCGTGTCCATCTGGGCACGGCTTGTTCTTTTTAGAGCTGCGGGCGAGGCACGTGTAGCGTGGATGACGCGGAGGGCCCCGTACGGATCATTTGAGACCACCGAAACGGGACGCTCCGCGTCACCCGCTACACCATGCAAACCGCACCGCCTCAAGGCAGCACGACGCAGTACGCCACGACGCCCATCAGCACCACGAAGTAGCTGGACATGATCACGCTAAAGGCAAGCCAGCCGGGCGGGCCGCCAGCGGTCGAGGTGTCGTCGTCGTTGATGTTCAGGGCTCGGTTCTGCATCGCAAAAGCTCCTGCCGCGTAGCGGCGTTGGCCCGGAGGCTGCCGGGCTAGCGATCGGTAGCGCGGCAGCGGCCGGGGCGTCGTAGTAGCATGACCGTTTACACTGACGGCATCACATGCCACTACTCACTGGAGACAACCCATGAAACACACGAAATATTTCACCTTCGCACTCGCGGGCGTCGTGCTCGCGGGGGCCGCCACCCTCGTCGTCGGCGACGCGCGCGAGCGCTACATGGCCTGGGACGTCCACGACAAGGACCGCCCCCAGCCCCCCGTCGTCGACCCCGGCCACCCCGGCACGCAGGACGCCACCGGCAAGGCACCCTCCGACGCCATCGTCCTTTTTGACGGCAAGAAGACCGACGCGATCCAGACCAATTGGCCCGTGAATGAGGCCGGTGAACTGGTCATCACCCAGGGCAAAGGCGGCTTTAAGTCCACCCAGGGCTTCGGCGATATCCAATTGCACCTCGAGTGGTTCGTCCCCGAAAGCGAAGCCAAGAACTCGGGCCAGCAACGAGGCAACTCCGGCATCTTTTTCATGAGCACGTACGAGCTACAGGTCCTGGAAAGCCACGGCAGCAAGACCTACCCCGACGGCATGGCAGGCTCGATCTACGGCCAGTTCCCGCCGCTGGCAAACCCCGGCCGGGGCATCGGCAAGTGGCAGACCTACGACATCATCTTCCGCCGGCCTCACTTCGATGAGGAAGGCAATGTGATTAAACCTGCTCGCATCACCGCGCTGCTTAACGGCGTGCTCGTGCAGGACAACCAGGAACTGATGGGCCGGGCGAGTCACAAGGTCCGCACCGGCTACAAGAAGCACGCCGACAAGCTGCCGCTGACCCTGCAGAACCACGGCCAGACGGTGCACTACCGCAACATCTGGGTGCGTGAGCTCGAGCCGCGGGATGATTGATTTAGAACGGTGTCGCGGGTGACGCGAAGCGTCCCGTTTGCCTTGAATAACCCATTGAACCAGCCCGGTTCCTAGCCGGGCTTGTTCAATGAGGTCGGAAAAGAGCGCTCGCACGGGACGCTTCGCGTCTCCCGCTACACGGCTCACTTCAGCGTACCCGTCACCCACAGCTTGCTGTACTTCTCGCAGTGGATGATCAGCGTTTTATAGTCGGCGGGGCTGGTTCCCTTGGGCAGCTTGTAGCGCTGCGCGCCCTTGTTGGACTTGAGCTTGGCGATGCGGACGGCGTTCTTCGTCGCGTTCTTGCCGGTCAGGCTCGAGGCCTTGCTCTTGGTGAGGAAGAGCTTGAGGTCCGGGGCGCTCTTCGTCTTGAACTTGCTGTCCAGGACGACGAAGTGGTCGTCGCCGTTCTTGACGATCTTCCAGGTGCCGGAGGCGGAGTAGGTCTTCTTGGACCAGGTGCCTGAGTGGACGGTGGTGTCCCCGGCCGCGGCCGACGCATCGGTGGCGGGCAGGAGCAGTAGGCCCAGGATGAAGAGCGGGAGGGTCAGAGCGGTAAGGGTGTTGTGTTTCATGCACGGACAACCGCCGAGGGGGGCAAGAAGATTCCATGATTGCGTAAAAAGAAACACGGGAATAATCCCGCACGGCACAATACATTCGTAAGAATAGAGCACCAAAAAAGCCCCCACCGCGAGGTGGGGGTTCGAGTGATAAAAGCAGCAACCCCCCGCCTCGCGTTGGGGCTGGGGTATGCTTCAAATCAAAACGGGTTGTCTGCCACATCTTCGGCCGCCTCAACTTCGGCCCACTCCCGTTCAACCTGAACTCGCACCCCGAACATCATCATCGGCATCGTCATCCCGATATTCGGGTCGACCTTCATCCCGCCGGTCATGGTCTTGCCGTCGGCGTTGAACTTCATCGATTCCATCATCTCAACCATCGGCCCCATCAGCACCCGCATCTCCTGGGGCACCTGCTGTTTCATCTCATTGAACTCGGCAATGCCTTCCTTAACCAGTGCGGTGATGTGGTCGGCCGTCTTCGTGATTTCCGCCGCGTCGCTGCCCTCGCCGACCCACTGGATATCCATCTTGCCATCGGTGCCCCGGGTCGCGGTCGCGCGGGCGGCATCGAACGCGCCGAACACCTCCCGCACTTCAGGCTCGTCCTTCATGATCTGCGTGACCTTCATCGCCGCCCAGACGTCCGCCTTCTTGCGATCGATCTTGGCGACCTGCTTGGCCAGCTCCGCGCTGAGGCTCGGCTTGGGGTCGGCCTGGGCCAGCTTCTTGGCGACCGAGTCGATCGGCAGCTTGGTGCCTCGGTCCTCGGCGAAAAGAAAGATGAACAGTTCGTCCGACGGCATCAACATCGCAACCGGGTCGTGGTTCGCGACGCTGACGACCTCGATCTCGCCGACGCTGTAGAAGCTCGCGTCCTCGTCTTCACCCATGGCTTCTTCCAACGCAACCTGCACGCCGACGCGGTCGTACTGGCCTCGGACGACGAGCATGAAGGACACGTCCTCTTTGTCGTTGAGCACGAAGCCCGCCGTGACGAGGTCGGCACGGGCGTTGCCGATCATCTGCACGCCTTGAAGCAGGCCCGGCAGCATCTGCGACATCATCTGATCCCGTATCGACTGGCCTTCGATCTTGATATCCGGGATCAGCCCCGCGAGGTCGACCGGGCCGACGCCGTTGGCGATCTTCATCTGCCCGACGATCGTCGCGTCGCTTGGCAACAAGGCGAGATCCAGGTCGTACACCTCGGCGGGCAGCGGCGCATAGCCCTTAGGCTCTTCACCCTTGACCCAAGCAATCGAACGCTTGGCGTACTGATCGACGAACGGCTCTTTGGAGCCAACATACGGCGTGAGCAGCTTTAAGGCCTTGGCCTTGTCGGCCGGATCGGCTTGGGCGTCCGGGTCGGCCTCTTGAACGAGGACCTGCTCGCCGATCGCTCGGATGGCCATGAGCGTGTCCGTCGCGGTCGCGTCGTCGTCTTCGAGCACCGCCGACATCGTCTCGATGTCGATGATGCGCTGGTCGCGCATCTCCCAGTACGACTCGGTCGGTGTGAAGTCGAGCAGGTCGCCTGCATTGCCGCCCCCGCCGAACAACAGCACGAACATCATGGCTGACATTGATCCCATAGGTAGCCTCCTTAAAAAGTCTTACGGGTTTAAGATTTGACAACCCGTTGTTGGGTTCACGACACTGTTCAGGCCGACCGGATCTGCTTGACCGCGGCGGACACGTCCTTGCCCTCCACCGCCAGGCCCTGGGGCTTGAGGTGCTTCATCGCGACGCCGGTCGCCTGGCCGTCGTTGCCCGCGGCCTTGATGCCGCCTTCAACCGCGGCCAACGCGGCCACGATCTCATCGATACCTAATGTACGCGGCAGCAGCGCCTCAAGGATGGTGATCTCCCGGTTGAGTTTCTCAACTGCGGCGGCGTCGGGCTTGACCGCCAGCGTCTCCTGGTTGGACTTGATCAGCTTGCGGACGACCTTCTGGGCCTGGTCGTCGGTCATGTGCTCGCCCGTGCGGGTGTGGTGCATCTCGATGTCGCCCTGCAGCACGCGGAGCACGTCCCGGGCCAGGGTGTCTTTGGCCTTCATCGCATCGATGACTTGTTTCTTGATCGTTTCCTGCAAGGACATAGCCCGCTCCTGAGTCGGTATCGAAAGTTCGATCATACGCGATCGACTGCGGAAACGTAGCAGGCCCGTTATGATGATTGTCCCCGCTGGCCGCTGTGCTAAAGCGATTGATTGAAAAACCACCCCAAAGGAAGACCCGATGCAGCTCCAGGAAGCCGTGCAACTGATCCAGGCCAAGTTCGTCGCCGAGACCCAGGACAAGGCCGAGGGCCCGGAGATCGACGCGTACCACGCCGCGTTCGAAAAATACCCCGTGATCATGGAGGTCGCGACCTACTGCTGGTCCGACCAGATCGTCCAGCAGAACTACGAGATGCGCAAGCAGCAGGCCGCCCAACAAGGCGGGGCCGGTGGCGACGGCCCGCCGCTGGGCAGCGTGTAACACACGGGCCTACAACGACAAGAACGACACCCCGCCGACCCAGCGGGGTGTTTTTCATATAAACACGCTTGCCTGGGCAAGCGACTTCGCTATCGTGGAGTGGTCGGATCTGATCATCGACACCATTCACGCTTCTCCGAGGGATAACCATGATACACACCCGAGGCACCCGGGCACTGGGCTTGTTCACGATGCTGCTGCTCTGCGCCTGGCATAGCCCCGCAGAGACGTGGGAGGACGAGCGATACCACTTGTCGATGCAGCAGCCGGGAGACTGGCGACCCATGAACGCGGGCCTCATCGCGCAGACCAACGCGCAGGTCAGCCACGTCACCGGCCGAGGTTTCATCGCCGGCTATGCACTGCGAGAGACCACAACGCTCGTGTTCCCCTACATGCTCGTGCAGTACAAACCGTACACCGCGCTGCCTGAAGAATTCCGCCCGCAAGCCAAGCCCGACGAACGGGGCCAGCTCGAACTGCTCTACGCGCTGGTTGGCGCGTTCCGGCAGAAGGGCCCGCTGCCCGACGACATCGACACGCCGCAGTTTATCGATCGCTTCGGCAACAACCACGCCCGGCTTATCCGCCTCGAAGACGACGGCCGATTCGACTTCGCCGGCAAGATCCCCCACGAGGTCGGCCAAGACCCCATCCGCTATCACACCCATGGCGTGCTCGGCAAAGACGGGATCGGGCTCACCACCATCTTCACCATCGACGACTACGCCGCGCTTACCTCGCTTATCAGCACCGAGATGCGCACGCTCGCCTTCGCCGAGGGCTATGGCCTGGCCGCGCTGCCCGACAAGGCCGTCGAGCCCGTCGAAGACCTGGCTACTGATCCGGCCGAGACACCGGCCGAGCCCATCCGGCCCGTTGTAGACGATCCCGCCGCTGAAGCAGACACCGCGCCGATCGAAGCCGAAGCCGAGGCAACGGCTCAGCCCGCGAACCCATCAACAGGTCACGCCGATTCGACCGCGCTGGTCATCATCCTCATCCTGCTGGGTGTTGGCCTGGTCGCGGCGGCATTGATCGCCTGGTATGTGGCCCACCAGAAAGCCCAAACTCGGCGGGAGCGCAGCCGCGCACGTCGCGAGCGGATAATGGCCGGCCAAGGCACCACACAGGCCAGCAACCCGCCCCGCCCGGCAACGTCTAAGGCACGATCACGCGGTAGTAGCGATCGCCAAAAGCGCGGAACGACCCGGTCGTGACGACCCCGTCGTCGATCATCCGATCGATTTCGGTCATGTAGATGCTGTCGCGGGTCTGGCCCGTGCCGTTGAAGTGGATGCCTATGCCCGCGGTCACGACGTCATCGGTCTCGTTGTCCCAGACCCCGCCGATGGGCGAGCCGCTCTCCCACTTGGGGGCGTTGACGTACGGCTCCAGCCCTAGCGGGACCGAACCCGATCCGCCGTCGGGCGGGAACTGGCTGTGGTCGACTTCGTACCGGAGGATGCCGGCTTCAAAACCACGCAGGTCCTGCGCAAAGGCGGCTTTGCGCGTGTCTTCGGTCGCGCTGGCGAAGCTGGGGATAACAATCGCGGCGAGGACCCCGAGGATCACCACGACGATCAGGATTTCCATCAGCGTAAAGCCGCAGCGCACGGCCGGTGGGCGGGTTTTCATCAAGCATCCTTTGGCTTGCGGTTGCGGGTCGAGGTAAACCTTCTGATTCAGCCCGGCCGGATGCGAGAGCAAGCAATCGATCGCGCGCAAGAAAAACCCGGCACATCACATTGTGCCGGGTCCGAGTTCTGTAACGGTTACGGGGGCTAGGGGATCAATTCGATGCCTCACCCCGGCCTTCTCCCTGAACAGGGAGAAAGAGCCTAAACCGACACAATCGCCGTTCTACGAAATCAGTTCGATGCGCCTTAGCGCCTCGCGCTTGCCGATGCCGCGGATAGCGGCCAGGGCTTCGCGCTGCGCGACGCGGGGGGTGGACTCGCCCTTCTCCCACTTGTAGATGCTCAGCGGCGAGCAGCCGACCAGCTTGGCGTAGTCGGCGGCGGAGAGGTCGAGCTTCTCGCGGTGCTTGGCCAGCCACTTGGGGCTGAACCGTGCGGTCGTTTCGGGCTCGGTTGTGCCGTCGGACTTCTGGATGATGACCTTGGGCTCGACGGGCTGCTCCAGGCGCTGCTTTTCCCGCTTCTCGAGGAAGTTCAGCCGGCGGTTGAGCTCGGTGTTTACACGCTTAAGCTCGGCGATCTCTCGGCGCTGCTCGGCGACCTGCTTCTGGGTCTTGCCGACCTGCGTGCGGATTTCTTTACGCGCCAGACGAGCGATCTCTTCTTTCAGGACAGTTCCAAGGTTGGGCATGGGCATCTCTTTGGTTTGGGAAAAATGGGTGGTGTAGGTGCAATCCCGGGTGAGAGATCGTAGCAATACTAATGAAAAGACGCGAGCCCGTGACGCCCCACCTGCTTCGTTTCGCTCCAGCTAAACACGACCGATTCCCGATACCAATGATTTCAACACCCACACGGCTTCCCTGATAGCCTTTGCCCATGTCTGACGCGAACAACAACCCGACGACCTTCGCCCCCTGGCGTGCCCGGCTGCACGAGATCATCTTCGAGGCCGACGACCGCAAGGGCCGGCTCTTCGATACCGTTCTGATCGTCGCGATCCTGGCCAGCGTCGTCGTGATTATCCTCGACTCGGTCCAGTCGATCCGCGAGGGGTACCACACGCTGTTCATCGCGTTGGAATGGTTTTTTACGGTTCTCTTTACGGTGGAGTACGTGCTGCGTCTGGTCTGCGTTCGCAAGCCCTTGCGGTATGTCTTTAGTTTCTACGGCATCGTGGACTTGCTCTCGATCCTGCCAAGCTACATCGGCCTGTTTGTCCCGGGCGCGCAGAACCTGATGGTGATCCGCATGCTCCGGCTGCTGCGGATCTTCCGCGTGTTTAAGCTCGTGCGATTCCTGGGCGAGGCCGACGCCCTTCGCCGTGCGTTCTACGCCTCACGGCACAAGATCGCGGTGTTCCTGACGACCGTACTCATCATCATCACGATCATGGCCGCGGCGATGCACGTGATCGAGACCCGCGCGGGTAATGACAAGTTCTCCTCGCTGCCCGAGGCGATGTACTGGGCGGTCGTCACGATGACCACGGTCGGCTACGGCGACATCACACCGATCACCGTCATGGGCAAGTTCCTCTCCGCGACCATGATGCTGATCGGCTACAGCATGATCATCGTGCCGGCGGGCATCCTGTCCGGCGAGATCGCAGCCGAGTCCCAACGCCACGCGCGCCGCTCGACGACGCAACACTGCACGAACTGCTCGCGTGACGGCCACGAGTTCGACGCGATCTACTGCAAGTTCTGCGGCGAGCACCTCAACCCGCAGGACACGAGCGATCATCACTTGGATGAAAGCTGATGTGTATCAGCGCGGTGTAGCGGGCGACGCGAAGCGTCCCGTGCGAAGCATCTATCACGATCCGCACGGGACGCTTCGCGTCG
>JAHQVV010000076.1 GCA_019634195.1 Phycisphaeraceae bacterium
CAGGCAGTTATCCAGCGCGGTCTTGTAGGCGGTGGTGATCGGCTTCTGATCAGGCGCGGCCTTGGCCAGCGCATCGAGCGTGTCCTGTGAGAAGACGATCTTGCTCATCGCAAACGATCGGCGGTGGTTCAGCACGCGATTGCGAGCGATCACGATCGCCCAGCGGAGAAAAGGCGTGTCGGGGTCGTACTTGTCAAAATCCCGCGCCACAGCGACCGCGACCTGCTGGGTCAGGTCCTCCGCGTCGTGGAAATTGGGCACCGCGGCGTAGAGGTACGCGCTGATCGCCGGCTGGTGGGTGTACCACAGCTCGGTCATGAGGGCCCGTTGCTCGGATTGTTCCTGTGGGTCGGCCAATGAATGGATCAGTAGAGGGGATGAAAAGATAGAAAGGGACTACAAAGGGTTAGTGCATAAAACCCGGATTGCTTACAAAAAATGAGCGATTGGCTGAAAATAACCCAAAGTGATCATTCTTAGTTGATTCGCCATTTTCTTGTCGCCTTTTGCCCGCGCTGTCGCCATACATCATGGAGCACTCTCGATGGCCAAAGAAAGCTACAACCATTCGCCCGAAGATATCTCTCAACTTGCGCTGCTCTGGGGTAAGGCTCAGCATTCGGTCTCCGCCTACGTCCACGCCGCGGTCCGCAACCACCACGATGCGGAAGACGTGATCCAGGCGACGGTGGCCTACATCGCCCATCACTTCGATGAGTACGACCCGGAAAGGCCGTTCTAGGCCTGGGCGATCGGCATCGCGCGCTACCGCATCCTCGATCACCGCAACAAGAACAGGCGCCAGCCGCTGCTGCTCGGCGACGATGCGCTCGAATCGCTCACCCACGCCATGACACGGCAGGCCGCCTCCGCCGACGAGCGGCGCGAAGCGCTCGAGCACTGCATGGCCAGGCTCAAGCCCGAACACCGCCAGGTGCTCGCCGACCGCTACTACAGCGACAACAGCCGGCAGGAGATCGCCGACACCCTGGGCATCAAGGCCCGCTCGGTCACCGTCTTGCTCCGCCGGATCCGCTAACAGTTTGATACGCCTCAGGACCGTGAAGGCTTCGTTTATCGCGAGACGGCCATCGCCCGCTCGGCGTGTGTCGAAAGTTCTTGCGGCAACCCGCCGGCCGACTTATGATCGATCCGTCCGGACGACTCGCGTCCGCTTCCGGCTCTTAGATAGGTCATGCGATGAACAATAGCTGCTTCACCCGTGTCTTGACAGCCACATCGATGCTCGTGTTGTTGGTGGTGCCAGGATGCCGGTCGGCATCGACCGGGCCGGCAGCCGACCAAGCGGTCGAGAAGGGGGTCGAGCCTGCAATCAACAAGCCGGCGGTGGCTGTCGCAGCGCAGGAGCAGCCGGCCGTGCCGAGCACGAAGCTGAGCGGTACCCCCGGCGCGCCGATGGTGATCGAAGAGGTGCAGGAACAGTCGGCCGACACGCCGGCGACCGTGCCGGTGGTGGACCCGACGGTGACGAACCCGACGCCGACCGTGACCGATACGCCGATCCCGACGACGCTCGTCGGGCTGACCTATCGAGGCGGGCAGACCGGCGGATCGATAGGCAATACGACGGGTGACGGCGATTTTGGCACCGATGTCTTTGGCAACGGCGGCAACGCTCGCAATATCGTCTACCTCATCGACGCGTCCGGCTCGATGATGAAATTGTTGCCGATCATTGAAAGAGAAATGAATCGTGTGGTCCGCGAACTCAAGCCGGCACAAAATATCACGATCCTTGTCTTCAGTGGGAACGGCGTCTACGAGGTCGCGGGCGGCGGGGGAGTAAGGGGCCTCCGGTCAGCGACGCCGGAGTTTAAAGAAGACATCGCCGATTGGCTCAAACGCGACAACAGCAACTACAAGATCGGCGGGGCCGGGAGTAAGCACGCCGAAGAGGCGATCCGCAAGGCCCTGAGCTATCGGCCTCAACTCGTCTATCTGCTGTCGGACAAACTGACCGGCGGCGGCCAAGGCGCGACCCAGCACGAGATCATGCAGGGCAAGCTGATGGAGTCGATACGCAAGGCGAACGATGCCGACAAGCCAACGAAGTTCAACACGATCCAGTTCCTGCGCGAAGACCCGCTGGTCCGCGCGGGGCTCAAGGGGACGCTGCAGCTGATCGCCGAAGACTCCGGCGGGAGCTACAGGTTCATTGGTGAAAGGGACCTGAACCTAAAATAAGCAGACCCGCTGCGGCTTATTTTTCTTGCAGCAGCGCCTTGGCGAACGCCTCTCCGATCTGGGCCATCGTCTTGCCGCAGCCCAGGTAGTGGTAGCCCGCGTTCGAGGCGCCGCGCTCCCAGAGGGCTTGGTCCTCTGGCGTGATCAGCCCCGGCTTGGTGTTTTTCGCCTGCGCGTTGTAACCGATGAACGCGAGCAGCAGGGCTGTTTTCAGTTGCCGTGTGGTTGGCATGGGGTCTCCTTCATAGAAAAATCACGCCGTCAGCTTAGCATGCCGCGGCGTGAGATCGTTGGCCCGATGTTGATTCGGATGATTTGGCCCCCTCTCCCTTTCAGGGGGAGGGTTGAGGTGAGGGTCCAGCGTCATATTGCCAGTGAAATATTGAACGAGCCGCGGGTGGTTTTGCGCCCGACCCTCATCACCCCCCTTCTCCCTAAAAAGGAGAAGGGGCCCAAGCCAATGTTGCTTCACTCCGCCGGCACCACACGGATGCGGGCCTTGTACTCCCCCGGGAACTGGTAGTTGGCCCAGTTCTGTTGCATGGCGAAGCCCAGGTGCAGCACCCCGGTCTTTTTAGCGACGAACGATTTCTTGCTGCCCACGAGGAACTCCTCGCCGCTATCGCCGATCCGGCCGGCCAGCGCACCCATCGGGATCTTGCCGTTGTACATACCGTTCTGCGGGATGCCGTCCGGTCCCGAGACGGAGTTGCTGCCCCACGGGCTCATGGTGACCCTGCCCTCGGCGCTGATGATGACCCGGTCGCCGCGGTTCACGCGGATCCCCGTCTTCTTGTAGCCCCGGCAGGTCATGTCCATGCCAGACACCGCGACCGTCTTGCGCGTCTCGGGCTTGTCCGTGCTCATCCGCTGGACCCCCTTGATGTCCGCGAGCTTGACGTTCAGCTCGCCGAACTTCGACGCGATGGTGAAGGTGTCCTGCTTGATCTCGCCGGCGATGGTGAACCGCTTGGTGACGATCTGGTCCAGCCGTGCGAGCGAGACGCTTGGCCCCTGCTCGGCCTCAAAGCCGTCTTGCTCGACACTGATCAGCTCTTCGGTGATCGTCGCGATGCGCACCTTGCGTTCGGCATCGGGGTCGTTGGCGTATTCCTGCAGCTCGGCCAGCAGGCCCGGGCCGTAGGCCAACAGCTGGGCCTGCGCCTTGTCGCGTGTCTTGGCGTCGGGGCTGCCGAGCTGGCTGATGAGTCTGCTGATTTGCTTGTCGACCTCGGGGTGCGAGCCGAGCCCGGGCGCGAAGCTGGCGATCGCATCGATGGGCACGCTCAGGTCGCCGAACTCGGTGCTGACGGGCAGGGCCTTGGTGGTCAGCTTGCCGGTGATGATCGTGCCGTCCATCAGGTGGAACTTGAGCACGCCGGGCTTGGGCGTTTCCGCGGCGGTGGGCTCGGGCGTCGGTTCTTCGGCCGTGGGCCCGCTGCCTTCCTCGGCAGGCGCTTCGGCGGTTTCTTCCTCGGGCTGGGCCGCGACCGCCGGCGCGGGTGCGGGGGCGCCCGGCGCGACGCGCAGCTCAATCACGGCTTCATCGAGGACCAGGACATCCGCTTGATCTTGCGCGGCGGACTGCAACGCGACAAGACCAAGGAGGATCACAAGAGCGGACAAGCATGCTTTCATCGTTGGGTTTCTTTCGTGTTCTGGCGTAGTGCTGTTGTTGAGGGTGGTTTGGTATTTGATCAGCGGTGCCGAGTTATGGCAGCCGCACCGCGGCGATGCGTTTGGGGCCGACGCTGATGAGCTGGTTGCCGACGACGTGTAACGCCGCCGGGCTGGACAGGTCTTCACGGAAGTGGGTCAGCTTACCGGTGCTCAGGTCGATCCTGCAGAGGCGTTGATTGCCTGCAATCAGGCAGGCGTCCTGTGTAAACACGGGCTGCCCTGATTGCTCGCCCGCGTGCGGGGTCCACCAGACACGCTCGCCCGTCCGCAAGTCCAGCGCGACCAGCTCCTTGCCCAGCACGTAGACGTGCTTGCTGTCCTGGTGCACGATCGTGGCGTCGGCGTCGCTGTCGGCCGTCCACACCATCGCCGCGTCGTATTCTCGGAAGGCAACGACCCGGTTGGTGCGCGTGTCCTTGGCGATGACGAGCCCGTCCTTCGCGACGACATCCCCGGTGTGCCGCGCGGTCGCGTTGGCGACGGCGTACCCATGCCGACGCATCATGTTGATCCCGCTCTGCCGGATCTTCTGCGTAAACGCCCAGGCGATCGACATGTTGTTGGGGTCGACCGCGATCAGCGCGCCGTTGTTCGTCTGCACCAGCAGGTGGCTCTGGCCCATCGTCAGCCTGGGCGAGAGCTCGGCCGGTGCGTTCACGTTCGGGCCCTTGGACGCCTTGCCCAGCGCCAGCTTGCCGGCCTCCGAGCCGTTCGACAGGCGCACCGCGCGGAGCGTCAATTCCAACGACGAGCGGTACGTAACAAAGTAGGCCAAGTCATCGATCACCAGCGGCTCGCCCACCACGCCTTCGTTTTTGCTGCGCAGCATGTCGTAAACGCTCCACCGGACCTCGCCGCTCTTGGCATCCATCGCAACGAGGTAGGTGTTCAGGTCGCGGACTTTGCCCGGCAGCGTCGCGAGCAGGGTGTCGTTGTGAACGACCAGCGACTGGTGGAACCCGCCGGTGAGGTTGTACATGCGGCTAGCGAGTTTTTGGACGGTCTCGTCTGGGTCACCGACACGCCACAGGTCCGTGCCGGTCTGCGGGTCCAGCCGAGCGACGCTCCCCAACGCGAGCGTGAACAGGCGGTCGCCATCGGCCGCGACGGCCGGGGCGATGGCCTGGTCGAGGATGCTGGCCATGTTGTTGTTCATCGCTTGCTGGCGGAGCAGCGCGAAGTGGTCCTTGGCGATCATGTCCCGGTCGTATTCAAAGTCGCCTGCCTGGGGCATCGCGAGCCGCATCGGCGACGCACCGTCGGGTTGCGCCGGCTGCTCGCCGCGTGCCGTGATCAGCCCGGTGATCAACGAGGCCATCTCCGTGTCCCGGCCGGCGACTTGGATCGTCGTCTGTGGGTGGCGGAACCGCGCGTACTCGGCGAGGGCATCAAACGCCTTCCACTGCTCGGCCCGCGACAGGGCGGTCAGCCGGCGGGCCATCATTGCCGCGTCATCGGGTGCCGCGGCGGGGTGCTCGGAAGCGAAC
>JAHQVV010000077.1 GCA_019634195.1 Phycisphaeraceae bacterium
CGCCCCTGCATCTGTTGGGCCAGATCGATGAGCTTCTGATCGACATTGATCCCCTCAGCGTCGCGCTCCTCGATGTGCACCTCGACCGTGGACAGGGCCTGCAGCTTCTGGAGCACCTCCAGGCCACGCCGGCCACGCGCCCGCTTGAGCTTGTCCGAAGAGTCGGCGATCAACTGCAGCTCCTCGAGGACGAAACGTGGCGCGATGACCACCCCCTGCATGACCTGGGTCTCGATGATGTCCAGGATCCGCCCGTCAACGATGACCGAGGTGTCCAGGATCACCGGCCGGTTACCACGCACCTGCTTGGCGAACTCGACGTAGGGGATGATGAAGCGGAAGTCGTCCTTGGTCTGCAGGACCAGGGAGATGCAGAAGTAGCAGGTGATGACACCGAGGATGACCTTTACGCCCAGCAGCAGGTTCTGCTGGGTCTGGATCTTCTCGATCGCCGTTGCGCGTGCCAGCTGATTCGATTCGACGAGTCGCTGGGCGTCGGCTGCGATGATCGCATTGAACTCGTTGAGTTCTTCAGGGGTCAGGACTCTCTCGTCCTGCACCGCGATCATTGTATTTTTGGATTTTTCCAAGGCCTGCTCGAGGGTGACGACGGCGGGCGGGTCGGGCGGGCGGCTCAGCACCCCGACGAGGTCGACGACGTACGCTAACGGGAGCAGGACGACGAGCCCGACCATGAGCCCGATGAACACGCCGGAGATCGCGGAGAGTTTTTTCTTAGGCGTCCATGCGTCGGCGGCGATGACCACCGCGGCCAGGCCGAGGGTGATCGCGAGCATAACGACGAACTCTTGCTCGTTAAAGCCGCCTTGCTCCTGGTTCGTCAGGAGGTACAAGACGCTGATCGCGGTGATGACGACGAGGACCAGTCCGCGTAAGACGAATAGGATCATGCTGTTGCCCCAAATGAAGGTATGAATGAAATGCGGGGTACGACTAAAGAATACGCCGTTTGGCTTGGAAAGCCAAACGGTTTGCCGGTGAAGCGGGGTTTGGGTATCCTGCTAGGTTCGCGGCAGCGGGCGATGAGCCCGGTTGCAACCGCCGCGCAGACAGGCGGCTGGGCCCGGTGCACGGGTGGGCTCGCGAACCGGGTCAGGCCTTGATCGGAGCAGCCCTAAGTGGCGTCTGCCCGGTGCCGTCGGTGTCCTGGCCGTCTGTCTGCGGGGCGTGGGCAGCGGAGTTGCCGCCGAGTCCTGAGGCTTGAGTCCTGAGGCTTATGGACTACAGTGTCGGAGAAAGCGCGTTCGAGGCGACCGCAAGCCTCACCCCTCAAGCCTCAAGCCTTCCCATGGCCTACACCGTCCTAGCCCGACGCTACCGCAGCCAGTCCTTCGGCGATGTCGTGGGCCAGGCGGCGATCGCCAACACCCTGATCAACGCCATCCGAACCAGCCGCGTCGCCCACGCCTACCTCTTCTGCGGCACCCGCGGCGTCGGCAAGACCTCCATGGCCCGGATCTTCGCCCGGGCCCTCAACGCCCCGGCCACCGTCCCCGACACCCCCGACATCGAGGGCGACGACTACGCCTACCCCGAAGAAGACGTCCAGCAGCGCATGGCCGACGCGATCATGCGCGGCGACGACCTGAACGTCATCGAGATCGACGGCGCGTCGAACAACTCTGTCGCCGACGCCCGTGACCTCATCGGCTCGGCCGGGCTCGCGCCGACCGCCAACGCCCGCTACAAGATCTACATCATTGACGAAGTCCACATGCTGTCGACGGCCGCGTTCAACGCGTTGCTTAAGACCATGGAGGAGCCGCCGAGCCATGTGAAGTTCATCCTGGCGACGACCGAGCCGCACAAGATCCCGGCGACGATCCACTCGCGCTGCCAGCGGTTCGACTTCAAGAACATCCCGGCCGGCGAGATCAAGGCCCACCTCGCGGATGTCTTAAAGAGCGAGAAGACCGAGGCCGATGACGAGGTGCTCTACCAGCTCGCGGTGCTGGGCAACGGCTCGATGCGCGATGCGCTGTCGCTGATGGACCGCCTGCTCGCGACGGGCGAGACGCCGCTGACGCCGACGATCCTCGAGGACATGCTCGGCCTGCCGGCCCGCGAACGCGTCGTGTCGCTGGTGGATGCTTTCGCCGACGGCGATGTCACCGCGTCGCTCAAACAGATCGATGAATTGCTAGCTACCGGCATCGGGCAGGACCAGCTCGTCGAGGTCCTGATCGAGCACCTGCGTCAGCTCATGCTGATCGCGGCGTGCGGGGCGGACTCGGACTTGATCGAATTGTCCCCCGACTCTCGCGATCGTGTGGCTAAGCAGGCGGCACGGTTTGATGCGCCGGGCCTGGTCCACATGATCGCGTTGTGCGACGGGCTGGCCCGCAACGGCAAGTCGTCCAGCAACCCGCGTGCGCTGCTGGACGCGGTGGGCGTGCGGCTGGCGTTGGCGGAGAAGATGGCCGATGTAACGGAGGTCTTAGCCGGCGGGCTTGTCCCATCGGGTGTGGCCACCCCTGAAAAAAAAAAGCTAGCCGGTGATGCGACAGCAGCGCCCGTCAATAAACCCAACCTCGCGGTGGGGGCTAGTGATCAGCCTGAGGTTGAGCCGGTAGCCGCGGCGATCAGCCTAGACAGCCCCGCCGAGGTGTGGTCGCAATTGATACAGCGTGTCGGGTCGATTTCCGCGTTCGCTTGGGTGGATAAGGTTGAGCTTGTCGAGCTTGATGCGGCGTCCGGTGTTTGCAAGGTCCGCCCGCGCAAGGGGCACCGCGAGATCGCGGGCTTCGTCAACGCGCGTCAGTGCGACCGCCTGGCCGCCGAGCTCACTAAGCTGGCCGCCAAGCGTTGCCGGATCGAACTGATCGACGCGGCCGCGCCGCAGCGTGCACAAGACACACCGGACACCGCATCGGGCAGCAGCGGAGCGGGCCAGCGTCGAAAGGCGCTCGACCTGCCGCTGGTGAAAGACGTCTTCGATGTTTTCCCCGAGGCGGTGCTGTTAGACGCCCGGGCCGAACATGACAAAACAGATAAGCCAGAGGAAACCTAACGATGTTTGATCAACTCAAAAATATGAAAGAGCTTGCATCCCTGATGGGCAACCTCGGCGGGCTTAAAGAAAAGATGGAGCAAGCCCAGGCGGAGCTGGCGACCAAGACCGTCGAGGCCGAGAGCGGCGCGGGCGCGGTCCGCATCACGATGAACGGCAAGTTCGAGGTGGTCGATGTCACGATCGACCCGGTGATGATCACGACCCTCGCGGGCACCGGCACCGATGCGGATCGGCAGATGGTCGAAGAGCTGATCGCCTCGGCCATCAACGCCGCGGTCATCAAGGTGCAGGAGCTCCTGAAGGACACACTCGGAGAAGCGGCCGGCGGGTTGAACCTGCCGGGGATGTGATCGAGCCCGTTACTCGGCCGGCTTGACTTCGCTGAAAGTCTGGAGCTGCGCGTCGCTCGTCGGGTGTTCGATATAGCTCAGGCCGGTGAAGCCGTGCCCGCCAGCGAACTGATTTTTG
Organism: Phycisphaeraceae bacterium; assembly: GCA_019634195.1. Classification (GTDB taxonomy): domain Bacteria; phylum Planctomycetota; class Phycisphaerae; order Phycisphaerales; family Phycisphaeraceae; genus JAHQVV01. The sequence goes on from JAHQVV010000077.1 coordinate 3,503, forward strand.
AGTCCGGGCTGGATCTGGTAGAGCCCGCCGTAGATTTCTTCGCCCGTCTTTGGGTCGCTGATAGTAAGCTTGAGCATGTTGACGTCGTAGAGCAGCGTGACCGTCATGTCATCGAACTTCTGGACCTTTCTCTGAGATCGATCGATTTCAGGGACCGGACCACGGGCGATCGGGATGTCGATTCCGATGGTCTTGTCGACAAACGCCTTGCCCGGCGTGGTGCGGTAGTAAAGATGGCATTCGATTTCGACCGCATCGGCCTGCGGTTGCTTGGGTTTATTAGTTCTTTCTGCGCCGAAGGTGAGGCCTACCGCGAAGCAGATGGCCAGTAAGCAGACGGTGATTCTCATGATGGTTGCCTTGGTGCAGCGTCTCGTGGATGGAGGTTGTCTGTCCAAGCTAACAGACGCATGCAGGGACGCCGGGTTCCACGCAGTCCAATCCTGTTGGAGCGCGGGAAAGTCTGGAAGTAATCAGGCTGACGCGGCCAGGCCCATCATGTCGTCGATCACGACCGCGGGGTTAGGCAAGCTGGTCCGCTCGCCGATCAGGCCCAGGGAGCCGCAGTTAAGTGTCGTGCCTTTGTCGACGGTGAAGTAGCGCAGGCGGTACCGGCCGGGCAGGATCGTTGTGTGCACGCTCCATGCGCCGGGCTCGTCGGCCACGGGCAGCATCGCGATCCATCGGCAGGGAGTGGTCGGGCCATCGACCGCCAAATAGACCTCGTCGGCCGGTCCGGCAAAGGCCGTGAAGCGCCAAGTTTCGCCCGTCGTGCTGTCCACGGCTTGATTCCTTACTCGGATAGCGGTCGTGCTAACCTCGGTGTGTGTCGATTCCTAACCAGCGCCCGGAGTTGTCATGGCTTAAAGAAATGCCTTGCGAGGGCGAGGCCAAAGAGCATCGGACCGACTGTGGTCGGACTTTAGCCTCGATCCGTCAGAAGGCGCTGAGCACACCAAAATCTAACGGTCACGCGGGTGGGGTGAGGTGGGGCGGCTAAGCAATGGCTAGGCGGGGTGGTTGCGGCTGGTCGCGCTGGAGGGCTTTTCGGCATGGGCTTGCGGAATGGGTATATCCCGGCGCGGCCTGCTGTGTGTGACGGACAGGAAGAAGACCGAGACGGTGTAGAGCGTCAGGATCAACGCTAGGCCGTGCAGGGCGTATTCCTTGGGCTGCGAATCGAGCATGCGGTGAAAGAAGAACCAGTCACCGTTGGCTTGCAGCCAGTCCTGCAGCGGTCGGGCGGAGAGCGTGGAAGCGAACGGCGCGTTGGGGAAGTCTTCTCTGAAGATGCGTGGCATGTCCGGCACGCACGCCCAGATACCACCTGCCGTCATCCACAGCGGCACCCAACGCAGGCCCCTTCGCAGCACGATCGCACCGACCGTTGCCACGGCCCCGGTGCCGACCATACCAAGGGCGAAATGCATCGTTGTGAAGGCCATAGGCTTTAGGCAGCCTCTTGTTGGCTGCGTCGCTTGGGGAGGGGGGGCTGCTGCGCGTCTGCGTAATAGATCGGCTCATCGGGGGTCAGGGTTTGCAGCAGCCGCTGCATCTTCTGAGCCGCGCCTGGCCAGGTGTGTCGGTCCAGGACCCACTGCCTGGCCAACTCACCGGTCGCGCTGGCGAGTCCGGGCTGGCCCCAGACCTTGTCTAGTCCCGCGACCCAGTCCGACGCGCCCTTGCAGACGACGATCGGCGGCCGGCCCTCGCCGAAGACCAGCCCCTTGACTGCCTTGGGCGACGCGAGGATCGGCATGCCCATCGCCGCCGCTTCGAGCAGCTTGTTCTTGATCCCGTGGCCACAGCGCATCGGCATCACCGCCGCGCCCGTCGAGCGTAGCGTCGGCCGAAGGTCCGGCACATCAGGCAGCACCTCGACACACGCCTCGTCCGCCAGCGACAGCACGGCGTCACCCGGCCGCCGGCCCATGATCGTCAGCTTCGCGTCCGGCCGCTGATACGACACCTGCCGCCAGACCTTCTTCACAAACCAGCGGATCGCGTCCACATTCGGCTCGAACGAAAGGTCGCCCCAGAACGCGCAGGTCCTGGGCATGCGCATCACGGTCGGGTCGGGTTGGTAGTAGTCGGTATCCACGCCGTTGCGGATCGTTTTGGCCTTGCACCCGCCGATGATGCCCAGCCGCTTGGTGTCCTTCGGGCTCACCCCGATAGCGGCGGACAGGCGGTGGGCCGGGTTGCCCCGGTTGTAGAGCACCTGCATCAGCCCGAAGACAACCGCCAGCCGTGCGCGGTGACGCAGCGAGCCGAGGCCTTCACGCGCCAGCATCGACAATTGGAAGCTCACCGGCTCGTCCGCCGCGTACCACACCCGAGGCAGGTTCGGGTACGCCCAACTCAAACCCCGCAGGATCACCGGCCCGTGCTGACCCACCGCGATCACCGCCCCGGGGCGCACCTGTTCGACCAGTGTCAGCAGGCCCGCCAGTTCGCGGCCGTTGAGCGCCTGGTGCTCGGCGACCTTGCACCGCAGCCCGAACGTCTTGCCGTGCCACCCCAGCGCGAAACGCTTGATGTCGGTTTTGTTCGCCGTGGGCCAGTCGAGCATCCGCTCGCTCAGCCAGCCGGGCATGGTTTCCTCGCTCGGCCGGAGTGTCGTCGCCGCGACACGCAGGCCCATCGCCTTGAGCGCCCGCAGCATGTTGACCCCGTGCACGCAATAGCCACGGTCCAGCGGCCAAAGCGGCAGTTCACTGACCAATAGCACATCGAGTTGGGGCTTGGGGTTTAGTTCCATGCGTCTTTCGCCTTACGCGGCGCTGCGTTTGCCCTCACCGCGCCGGTGCCGCCGTCGGCTGCGCGCCGCGATCTCCAGCACCTGCGCGTACTGCTCGGCCGCATCCGCCCAGCGGTACTGCGTCAGCCGGTGCGTGCCACGCTCGACCAGTTCGCCGCGTCGCATCGGGTCCTTCATCAGCCGGGTCACCGCGCTGGACAGCGCCGTCGCAATGCCCGGCGGCACCAACTCCGCCGCATCACCCGCGACCTCTGGCAGGCTCGTCGTGTCCGAGGTCAGCACCGGCGTGGCAACCGCAAAAGCCTCCAGGATCGGCAGCCCAAAGCCCTCCGACAGGCTGGGGTAAAGCAGCGCCGACGCGGCGCTCAGCAGCACCGGCAGCTCCGCCTCCTTCGCGAACCCGTGCAGCAGCACCTGGTCCTGGATGCCCAGTGCCCGGCAGAGCCGCTCGATCGATTCTCTGGTCGCGTCGTCGAGGCCGACGATCAGCAACTGCCAGCTCTTTCGGTAGGCCGGCCGGACCATCGCCCACGCCTCAATCACCCCGCGCGTATTCTTGCGCGGCTCGCCAGCGCCCAGGTGCAGCATGTATTGTCGGTCGATGCCGTAGCGCCGAAGCGTCATATCGACATCGTGGACGTCCAGCGTCTCCTGCTCGACCGTCACACCCCAGGGCACGACGATGCCGCGCTTCGCGTTCAGGCCGTGCTCCTTGACCAGCCGCCGCCGGGTGTACTTACTCGGGCTCACCACCGCCGCCGCCTTGCTGCACGCCGAGCCGACCGCCTGTTCGAACCGGCGCAGTTCAACGCTCGGCCGCCCCTCGGGTATGTCTAGCGGGATCAGGTCGTGCAGTGTGACGACCGTCGGCACGGGCATCCAGTGAGGGCAGGCATTCGCCGGGCTGTGCAGCACGTCCGCCTTGTCCAGCCAGGCCGCGGTGGGCAGGCGCAGCTGCGTCCACGCGTCGTATCGGTCCCCGGGCATCTCGACGAAGCGGGGCACGAAATTAGCGGGCAGGTTGTTGGGCACATCCCCCGGGTTGCGGTGGTACGCGTAGACCTGCCAGTCAGGCCGCACCGCGCCCAGCCGCTGGTACAGCCGGTGCAGGCTCTTGCCGATCCCGCGCCGTTGGGGGCTAAACAGCGTCCTTGCGTCCAGTGCGATGCGCATACAAACAACCTCGGGACACCAGCGTCCACGCTGGATATCGGCCTTCTAGCTCAATAGCGATCAATCGAACCGCGATCAAGGCACCCCGCAAGCAACCTGGAAGCGTCAAAAACAGCGCTTTCTGCCTCAATAATCGCTCTCCATCGCACGCCACGCAAGACTACCCCCAGTGCCCCCCAGCCACGACACGCGGCACCCCGATTCGTATCCCCAAAACGTTAGTGAACCTGCCAACAAGCCCTAAATGTGTGTGAAAAATCACTGAAAACAGCTTTATTTGCACCGCTCCTCGTCATAGAGGCAGGTCCTCTTCGCTGGACCTAAACTAAATTACGCATCAGGCCGAAACTACGCTTAGACCACTCCTATGGGGGGGGAGATCGAAGGTACAGCGCTTTGGCCTACCACGACTCCTTTCCGGCGGGACCCCCGCGATTCATCTTTTGGCTGTTCTCTGGCTTAAAGGCTTGGGGGGTGTCTTCATGAACAAGCCCCCGCTGCACCCAAAAGAGCAGGACCGGCTCCAGTCGCTTCATGCCCACAAGATCCTCGACACCGGGCAGGATCAGGCTTTCGACGATCTGATCCAACTGGCGTCTCAGCTCTTTGATGTCCCCATCGCGCTCGTCAGCCTGGTCGACGAGGATCGGCAGTGGTTCAAGGCCTGCGTGGGTCTGGACCTTAAAGAGACAGGCCGGGATGTCTCCTTTTGCGGTCACGCGATCTGTAGCGACGAAACCTTTGTCGTCGAAGATGCGGCGAAGGACGAGCGTTTCAGCGACAATCCGCTGGTCACTCAAGCCGACGGCATCCGCTTCTACGCCGGTGCGAAAGTCTGCGATGGCTCAGGTTTGCCCCTCGGCACGCTGTGTTTGATCGATCACAAGCCGCATACATTCAGCGAAGAGCAGCAGCAACAACTCGAACAACTCGCCAGGCAGGCCGGCCGACAACTCGCCCTGCACCGCCTGCTCGCGGACCTCTCGCACGCTAGCGATCACGACGAACTGACCGGCTTGCTTAATCGGCGGGGCCTGCTCGCCGAGATCGATCAAGCCAGCGTCGAGTCCGATCAGATCCAAGCGGTTGTTTACCTGGACGTGAAACGGTTCAAGTCGATCAACGATGCTTACGGCCTTGCCGCCGGCGATCAGATCCTCGAGCAGATCGCGGATCGACTGCAGCAGGCCGTCAGCCAAATGCTTAGACACGCCAACGGCACCACCGCGCAGATCGCGCGCATCGGCGGCGACGAGTTCGTCGCTATCCTGTGTACCCGGCATCTTGCCGACTGGGTTCAGCACACCTTTGCACAAGCCCTCTGCGAGGCGATGGACGAGCCCTTTACCTGCAACAATCAGGCGCACTACCTCGGTGCGCGGGCCGGCGTCATGACCTCGCTACCGGGTCAGCGGCTCGAAGCAAGCCAGGCCCTGTCCAACGCGGATATTGCGCTGCATCAGGCCAAACACCTGGGCCACCATGTGATGCGATTCGATCATGTGATGCGTGAACAAATCGCCTTGGAGATGCAGATCGAGACCCGCCTGCGAGAGGCCGTCGTCACCGGCGGGATCACCGCAGCATTCGAGCCGATCCTCGACCTTCACACCGGAAAAGTCTGCGGCTTTGAAGCCCTGGCCCGGTGGAACGACCCGGAACTGGGCCGAGTCCGCCCCGACCAGTTCATCCCCATCGCCGAACGCGCCGGCCTGATCGATCGAGTCTTTCAGGCTGTCGCCTCCCAGGCCCTTACCGTCTGCAAAGCAGTGACGACGACGGTCCAGCAAGACCTCTGGTTCTCGGTCAACCTTTCCAAAGCGCAGCTCACCGACGACCGGCTCTTCGATCAACTCATCGACCTGACCAACAAGCACAGCATTGATCCGGGCCGAATGCACCTGGAGGTCACCGAGTCCCTCGTTGCTAGCTGCGACGGCATGATCGACAAGCTGCACCGCCTGCGCAAGCTGGGCCACCCCCTGATGCTCGACGACTTCGGCTCGGGCACCTCCTCGCTCTCTTGCCTCAAGGCCTACCCGGTCCAGTGGATCAAAATCGATCGTCAGCTCACCGACGCCGCAGACAAGTCACTGCAATACGCGTCGATCATCCAGGCGGTTGCCGACCTCGCGACGAATCTCGGGATGAATCTGGTTGCCGAGGGTGTTGAAGAGGCCGACACGATCCCGCTGCTGCAAAGCATGGAAGTCGCTGCCGCGCAGGGTTGGTACTGGTCCAAGCCGCTTGAGCCTGGCCAGGTGGCCAACTGGCTCATCGAACACAACCGCCGGGGCGACACCCAATCGCGCGTGGCTTAACGCCGGATCCCACCCGCTTCGAGCACGAAAAACTGTGGGTTCAGCTCTGCCAATGGCTTACGGAGCTGGTCCAGCTCACTTGCCGGGCCGTGGACTTCCAGGCGCGACAGCTCGGAAATCTTGAGCGCCTCGCCAAGGATGTCGCCAACGTTCTCCAGGTGCGCGAGCACCCCCGCCGCGTCTTCGTAGCCCTCTCGGCAGTGTGCGTAGCTGCCATCAAACGAGAACGCGTAGTGCAGCACGCCGCTTTCGGTCTTTGTACGCTCGACGAACTTGGGCCCTAGCGCCTTGAACGCGTCGAGCTGGCCTTCGTTGACAGTGAAGTAAGGGACGAGCGTGCAGCAGGTGTCTTCGTTGAACATGGTCTGAGCCTTTGTAATTAAACGTTGATAACGATTCAGCGTTGGATCATAGCCCGCACCACGGGATGCGGCTTGGCGCTGACCGTGATGGCACGCAGTCAAAACCATCTTGTGCCTGTTTGTTCTGGTGATCGCCATGGGCGTCTCGCAGGCTCGCGCGGCCGTCGTCAACGGCAGCCTTGAGCTCCAAACCCGCACCGAAGGGGGATGCACAAGCAACCAGGACGGGGCAGGCGGGTCATTGCTGCCGGTTATAGGCTGCGCGGTGGCTCAGCGGCCCTGATTATGCCGCGGCTTTGAGGCTTGCGATCTGGTGTATGTCGGGGGTATCGATGGAGGCGAGCTCGGAGGTGTTCGTCTTGATCAGCTCGAGGAACTCGGCAAGGACGGTCTCCGCTTCCTGCGACTCTTTGTGCACGCGTTCGAAGATCGTCGAGAAGGCCTGGGTGGAGTCCGACCGGGCGGTCTCGACCTTTCCGATGAGGTTGATCGCGTTCAGCGTGCTGATGAACTTACTCATCTTCCCGGCTTCTTTGTTGACCTCGAAGAGGTTGCCTTGCAGCTGATGGATGGTGTCGGTGATGCTTTGGGCCGAGTCGAGGAACGAGCTGATAAGCGTCGTGATACTCGCGTTGCAGTCTGCCTGGTCCGCGGCGTCTTTATCGACCTCGTCGGGGTTTTGCTCGCCGGTGATCTCGTTCAGGAAGTAGGCCACCGTTTCAATCATGAGTTTGGAAACGATCGTGTTGAAAATGAGGTCTGCGATCGTCGGCCCGAGCACGATGATCTGCTGATTCAGGTTCGAGATTGTTTCGGCCCCGTTGTGCGAGTGGTCGCCCAGCCGGGCCGCGACCATGCTAAGCGCCGCGCCCGAATCGCCGAGCTTGCTGGACTGGATCTCGGCGTTGATCGAGATCATCCGGATCTGTTCGCCTAGCCGCAGGATGAACTCGGCCTTGGGAGCGATTTCATCGCCGAAATGCGAGAAGATTTCGAGCTTCGAGAAGAGGGTGCCCAGCTGCTGGTCTAGTGTCTTGCACTGCTGATGGAGTCGAGTAAGACGCTCACCACCCTCAGCCCTCTCGCGTTCTGTGTTTGGCGGCGTGCTGCTGTTGGATACCCCTTGCTCCGCCGATTCCTGGCTGCGCATCGCTTCGCGCGATTTCATCTCCGCGGCTAGGGCTTCCCACATAAACGCGTCGTAAGAATCGTAGCCCAGCTCCCCCAGGGCTTCGACCAGATGCTCCATCCCGGCGGCCATCACTTCTTTAGAGGGGCGCCCCTCGGATTCGAGCCGGCTCTCGATCTTGAGCGTTTGGGCGTAGAGGGTCTGGACGTGTTGAAACAGGGCGCTGGATGGCTTGAGCCGAATCGAGAGGTAGCCGTCTTCGCTGGGGATGATTAGGGCGATCACCCAGTAGTAGCCGCCGTCTTTGGCCATGTTCTTGACGTAGGCCGCGATCATCTTGTCCTGGTTCAGGTAGTCCCACACGAGCTTGAATGCGGAGCGGGGCATATCGGGGTGGCGGATCAGGTTGTGGGGCTGCCCCTTCATCTCTTCGAATTTATAGCCCGCGATGCGCGTAAAGACAGCGTTGCCATGCCGGATGATGCCCTTCTTGTTCGTCGTGGAGAAGAACAACTCGGAGAAACGAAACGCCCGCTCTTGGTTAGTAGGGGTGGGGCTTGGTGGTTTCATGCGCTGGGGTCTCGCGGTATACACAAAAGATGGGGTAGTCTTTTTATTGCTATCGGTGATATGCGGTGCCCGGTTTATCCTTGCAGGGTCTGGCCAAAGGGGGCGTGAATAGAGGCAACGGCCGGTAAAGACCTCAACGGTTGGTCAGGAAAAGAGGTCCGCGCAGATGACGGATTGCTCGACGCGCGGGTATTGATGCGTGACCTTGTCGTGCTGTTGGCGGCTGTTGTTTGGGGTGCTCAGCGTACGGTCTCGTCGCAATGATGATCCGCAGGAGGATGAGTCGCGTTAAGCAACCCTGAATCAGCAGGGTGGGCAAGGCGAGGGGCGTTGACCGCCAGCGGGGGCGGCGGCTCGTTCCGCGTTGCACGGTTGGGCGGGGTCGGGTTCAATACGTGTATGCACGAACAACCAGGACAGGGCAGGCACGTCATCATTGTTGGCGATGGACACGCGGGCGTCGCCTCGGCGGTCCGGCTGACGGACTTGGGCTACCGCGTTACCGTTGTCGAGTCCAACGTCCACGTCGGGCAGTCCACCTCCGGCGAAGCGACCGACGCCAGCCAGCACACGCTCATGCGCATGTGCACCAACCAGACCGACTTGTATCGCAGGCTCGGTGTCATCCGCGATATCGACTGGCACAAGACCCTCTACTTCACCGGCTCGGACGGGCTCATCGACGAACTCACCGGCGACGACCTGCCCGCGCCGTTCCACCTCACCCGCGGGCTCATCGGGATGAAGCGGTTTAACTGGAAAGAGAAGCTCGCCATCTTTTCTGGCTTCCTGGCGGCGCTGCAGGTCAGCCGGGTCGCCCGCGAGAAGCTCACCGACGAGAACTTCCGCGACTGGCTGGTCAGTATCCACCAGGACGATCACATCATCGACAAGTTCTGGGCCGCGATCATCGCCGGGGCCTGCAACAAGCTGCCCAAGCAGATCAGCGCGTCCTACGGCGTGCGCATCCTGCAAGAAGGGTTCCTCCTGAGCAACACGAGCTATCAGTTCGGTTTCTCTAAGATGAGCCGGTCTGATTTTTATCAGAGGGCCGAAGAAGTCGTTGCCAAGGGCGGGGGCGAGGTGCTGCACAGCGTCTCGGCCGACCGATTTGAATACGACGGCGGCACGAAACGCGTCTCGGGCGTGCATCTGGCCGATAGTCAGACGCTGACGGCGGACGCATACGTCACCGCGCTGCCGCACACGCGTGTCGATGAACTGGTTAGCGACGCGATGAAGTCGGACGACGCTCGCCTGGGCCGGCTCGGCGAGATCGAGGACGTCCCGGTCATCGGGATCCACTTGTATTTCAACGCACCTAAGGGCCACGACACGATGCGCCGCAAGCACCTGATCTTCACCGACGGCTGTGTCCGCTGGGCGTTCGCCAAGGGCGTCGAGCAGGGCGGCGACTACGACGGGCTACACCACATCCACGTCGTCATCGGCCACGCCACCGACTTCGCCCACCTCAGCGATGATGAGATCGTCGCCACTGCCGTCCAAGACATGCGGCAGGCCATGCCCGGGATCACCGACACGGTCACGCTCAACATGGCCCATGTCGTCCGCGAGAAGCGTGCCGCCAGCTCCCCGCGCCCGGGCGGCAAGCGGTACCGGCCGTACCCCTCGGGCGATATCGCCAACTTCTTCATCGCCGGCGACTGGGCCTCCACTGGTTGGCCTACCAGCCGCGAGGGTGCCGTCCGCTCCGGCTACCGCGCGGCTAGCGCCCTGCACGAATACTGCACCGAGGGCGACCCGGTCAAGAACGTCAACGCACTTCTGATCCCCGATGTCAAGCCCTCGGCCCTCTATGTCGCGATGTCCGGCTGACCGGCCCTGCACCACTGCGACGTGACACAGGACGTTCAGATCACGTGGCGTCAGAGCGAGGCTCGGAAAACCCCCAGCGCGCACAATCGGCGCGCCGCAGCGCACACGCTTGCTAAAGCCGCCGATGTCATCGGCGCTCTTGCTCGGCTGTTATCAACGCCCCCACTGCATAGGCTTCAAGACCGCCGACACCGTCAGCAGCTTTGTTTTATCTCACCCCTCACTTCAACCCCAACCCACTACCCCGCGCGCACAAAAGCACGCAAAGCAACACCCCCGCTACGCCCGGCAACACATCCGCACCCACGCATCAGGCCCGGCCATACGTTTTTTTGCATCGCTTGTGAGCACCCGTTTCTAGCAGCCTTGTTATCCAATACAAAAAGCGGCACGCCTCTCTCGAGGCGTGCCGCAACTTAAAGAACAAACTTAAATGGGCCTGCCACAGCTTTTTATCCTGATGAGAATGAAGCGCTAAGCATGCGAGCTATCTAACGATTCTCCCTGATGTTCGATCTCATGCCCCACTTCTTATTGCTGCGGGGTAAAATCAAATTGTTTACCTCAAGCTTCGTTTTAACGAAGGCGACGAGAAGCAAAGATCAGACCGCCAAGTCCCAATAGCCCAAGTGACGTTGGTTCGGGCACAACAATCCCGACGACATCCAGATCGTAGTCCACAAACGTTGTGTAATCGCCACGAAGCCAAAGCAGCGCGGTATTGTCTTCGTCCCACTCGGGCACAATCGGCCGGATATTGTCCATCGTTGAATTTTCAGTGATGGCCGACCAATCCCATGAAGCACCATCATCCGTGGTCTGGCCTTGGTAGATTTCGTAAAACCCGGTCGTTGAATCATCGCGCGGATCGATTTTAGTTGAGATAAATACCGTGTTGACGTCGTTGGGGTCGATCGCGACTAGGCCCGTGTAATCATTCTCTTCGTTGTACAAGAAGCCGCCAGCCTTGGCCAGCTCATTGAGCTGCCAACTGCTGCCATCCCATCGGCCGTAGATAAAGCGATGGTCGGTATCACTGTCGTTGGCGCGGACTTGGAACACCGTCACTGGGGCCCCGTTGCTGGCGACCGCGTTGTCGACTGTCCACGCCCGGTTCATCGTCGTGCCGCCGAAGCTTGTCCCGTTCGCAAACACCTGCGTCAAGTTGGTGGTCGACACACCGATGCCGTCCAGCACATTGGCATCGACCACTGAGCCCGCGCTGTTGTAGAGCGCGCCGTCCTGCACGTACCCGTGGTACACACTGTTTTGCAGGTTGCGCGGGTGGTGCTCGGTGACCGTGACATGGATCTTCTCGCCGTCACTGGTATAGCGAGCGTAGGGTCGCTGCGACGATCCGCCCTCGGTCACGAGTTTGCCCCCATAGGACCAGGTCGTGCCCTCATCATTTGACACGTGAACGTTAGGGTCAAAATTTTCACTACGCACAAAGTTATAAAGCCGACCGGCACCGTTGTTATCAGCGGGCAGGTAGTACATGTTCAAGTAAGTCGCCGGCGAGCCGCTGTTGACGAACGAGACCGAGCCCCAAGACGTGATATCGCCGGGGTTGGTGGAAACAACAAAACGTGAACCCGAGGTGTCGTTGTGACGCGAATAGGCCACGGCGTAGCGCCCATCTGTGCGTTGGTAAATCGCGGGCTGGGCGTGATCATTCGCCTCTAGGCCATTGGCCAGGGTGTGGCGGATGACTGCTTCTGTGCCCAGGTTGTACGAAGCGATCTCGATATCACCATTCCGAGAAAGCCCGCCTGTGCCGCTCTGGTCCGCGACCGAGGTCACGATGATCTGATTGGTGGCCGTATCAACGATCGCTCGTTCATCGGTAAACCAGACCCACGCGCCGTTGTCGTTGAAGGTGATCAAGTCGCCGGCGACGTCGTCGACCGCCTGGGCGCTGCCCGCAAACAGTGCCGGCGCAAAAAAGCACAGCATCTTTTTATTAAAACGCATATTCTCTCACTACTTATGAATTAATAAAGCCATGGCCAACGACATCATTGGTCATTAATCGGTGGGGTTCTGCCAGGTGACGCTGTCCGGCAGGTCTTCCTGGAACATCCAGCTGTTTCGGCCGGCCCAGTCCCATGAGTTGATGCCGACCATGTCGGAGTAATTCTGCCAACTGCCTGAACCATCGCCCATGACGTGGTTGCCGCCCTTGGGTGATCCGGTCGCGTCGTTGCCGATGCCGTGGGGGGCGGGGTCTACGTCCCATGGGTCATCCGCGGGGCTGGCAGGCGTTGTCCAGTCGCCAGCCCGGATCAGATAGTCACTTGCCAAGGCACGCTCAGAGGTCATATCTTCCAGCTTCTCCATCACGGCGGAATCGGAACCAAAATCTGTATTCGGTTGATTTGTAATCGCCAGCCAAGTGCGCATCCCACCAACATATTTATAGTGATGACGAAACTGATCCTGAACACCTGAAACAGTGGTAATTAGTGGCTCCCAAGACCGATCAGGGCAAGTCATCAGTTCGGGGCCATGCCCATAGTTTTGGAACCGCTCCCAGTCTTCTTCGTCCATCGAAAAAGGCACCCATCTTGAACTGTTTCCATCACCAAAAATCTCAAGGGACGCCGGCAAAAACCCGTCCGTATCTGTCGCAATCGCAATGCTGGTCGTCGCGATCTGACGGACGTTGGAAAGGCACTGTGTGGTCTTGGCCGACTCGCGAGCGGCGCCGAGCGCGGGCAGGAGGATGGCGATGAGGAGGGCGATGATCGAGATAACGACCAATAGTTCGATCAGCGTGAAGGCTTTAGTGCGCATATTTTTCATGAGTTAGAGAGGGAAAAGGCCTGAAGAAGCGCCTCACCCATTACAGGCGGGGCGCTCGTGAAGGAGAATCGTTCAAGATGAGGCATTCGCCTCGATCGTCTTAGCCACGCCGACGACGCAACATTGCCAGGCCACCGAGGCCGATCAACGCGAGGGACGAAGGCTCTGGGACTTCGCTAACGATTGCGCCGTTGACAAAGATCAGGCCAGCAACTGATGTGCCTGTGACCGTTACATCACCATTGATGTCGGACGTCACCGCAAGGGTCGCGGTATATGTGTCGAGCGTGTCGGTGTCTGGGTCATTGCCGGCGCCGATCAGGTCGCCATCAAACGTAATATTTTCAGACGAGGCACCCGAAGACCAGTCTGCACTGATAACCCCATTTTGCGCGCTGTCATAGCTAACAACCGTGATCAAGTAGTCGGTGCTTGCTGCCAAGCCACTGAAGTCCAGGGTAACCGTCGCGCCGCGACCGAAAGCAACTTCACGATAAAGATCGGAGAAGACGCCCTCTGGGACCGGGTTGTCGTCGTTGTCGCCGCCCTGGACGCCGGTGGCATTGATGCCGCGAGCACGGTAGTCGCCAGAAGCAATGCCGCCCAAGGTAAGCGTGACGCCGTTGTCTGTGCCGCTTCCAAAGACACTTGCATAACCGGCTTGTGTGTTAGATGCGTCTTCTTCGATATCGAATTCAGCGATGGCCGCAGATGCGGTGCTGGCGATCGAAACTGCGGTAAAGCCCGAGACTGCTGCAATAAGTAGATTCTTGTTGGACATGATGTTTTCCTTTTCTAAAGGGTTTCTTCTCCTTCTTCTTTCTCTCCGCCTCACGTGGGCGGTGATCAGGAGGTGTTGCAAGGTTCAAATCAAACAGTTCATAAGCGGGGCGGCTGTGGCTCACGGCTGGCAACGAACGGCTTGTGCTTCCAGTCGGGCCGTGGGGTTGGCGATGTCTTCTCCTTTCTTTCCTCATTCATCTTTATGGCTGGCGCTCCGGTTGTTGGCCGGCTTGCCAGTGGGCCTTGATTTCTTCTATGGTCAGGGGTCGGTCGTACACGGCCACCTCGTCGATGCTGCCTAATAGAGGGCGCATCGCGTCTTCCGGCGCGTTATTTAAGAAGTGCATGAGCGGGGTGAGCCCGATCGCGAGTTTCGCCTCGCCGTGGACGTCGGGTCCGGTCGGCAGCTCCCAGGCATGTTTGCCGTTGAGGTACATCACGAGCCGCTCGGCATCTTTGACTAACACGATGTGCTGCCACTCGTTCAATGTGTAAGGGTCTTTGCTGTAGATGTTGGTGCCTTTCGCGCCGTCCCTCAGCGGCGGATCGCAGTGAACCCCTCGAATTGATTGGGATGCCCACCCCGAATCACCCCGGGCACTCACGTCGTAATCGGGTTGAAGCTCGAGCAGAGCGACGTGCTTGTAGTCTGCTTGCTCGTCGACAAATAAGCTCATCAACGTGCCTTGGTGGACCTCTTCGGCCCAGAACCAGCACGAGATGGTGAAGTTGCCCGACTTGCCGATGGCATCAAGGCCGCTATCTAAGAAGAAATACCCGTTACGGTCTGTGTCGTTAGAGAAGTGGCCCGTGCTGCCATGGACACCACCCGTCTTGAGGTGTGCGGCGCCTATGACTTGCAAGTCGTGGGTTCCGGGCGCGACTTCATTGGGGATCACGCCATCGCGGTTTTCATTGAAACGCCAGTATGCAAGCGGGGCCGCATCCAGCACCGCCGCCGCGTAAGCGTCCGGCTTCTCGCCGAAGAAAGTCGGTGCCTGGGCGACGGCGATCGGCTCTAGCCCGCCGGTGCTGAGCACGACACGGCGGGCCTGGTCTTGTTCAAGCACCACAGGCGTGAAGGCGAGCGGCGATTGCTCGGTCGGCTGAGCGCGGACCGTGCCGTTCATGACCAGGACCATAGAGCCTTCGGCCGCATCGGCCTTAACACCGAACTGGGTGCCGAGGTCGACGACATCCATGCCCGGGGCGTGGACGGTAAATCCCTTGCTTGCCTGTGTCTCGCACTTGCCGACGAGCTTGCCCTGGTGCAGGCGGATCGCGTTGTCGCTGTCGGTCAGCTCGATGATGCAGGGCGCTTGGAGCAGTGCCTTGGCGCCGCGGCGGGTCGTGATCTCGGCGAAGCCGTGCGTGAGGGTGAGCCGCTCGTAGGCGACGAGCTGTGCGCCCATCGGCATCGAGACGGGCTTGTCATCGGCGCGCCACTGGGCACCAACGCTATCGGTCAGCGTCGCGACGACCGGTCGGTGGGCCGGCGTTGGTGTGTCCCATAGTGGCTTGTTTGCCAGGGGGTCGATGGCGGGTTTGTCCTGGCCGCCGCTAAAGACGAGGAACAAGGTCAACGCGAGCAGCAACACCGCAGCGATCGCCGAGCCAGCGGTGTAAAGCACCCGCTTGTTGGCCGTTGCGTGCTCGAAGAGGTATCGGCCGGCCTCTGCAAAATCGTGGCCCGAGAGCTTGACCTGGGCGTCTTGCGGTGTTGTTACAGCCTCTTCGAGTTTGATTTCGACGATCTCCGCTTCGGCGGAGGCTTCCATCTCGGCGAGCAGGCCGAAGATGGCTGAGGCGTCTTCTTTCTTCTTGGCGCAGAAGATCATGCGCTCGATGTAGCCGTACTCGGCGAAGACCTCTGCGTTGGCGGGGTCTTGTTCGAGCCAGTCCTGGATCGCTTGGCAGACCTCGGGCGTGGCCTGGTTGTCGAAGTACAGGGCGAGATGGTCTTCGATATTGTCGGGTGTGGGTGGTGTTGGAGGCGTGCTCATTGCTGGGCCTCCACGTACTGCTTGACACACTTGCGCAGGGCGGCGCGGATCCGCTGGAGCATGGAGGTGACGGCCCGGGGGCTACACGTGACCTGGTCGGCGATCTGCTCGGAGGTCATCTGCCGAGCGTAGCGGAACTCGATGACGCGGCGGTGGCGGTCGCTGAGCTTGGCCATGCAGGCGTTCAGGCCGTCGAGGCGGTCGTTCTCGGTCGGCTGCATCTGGATGTAGGCGTTGGCGACCGAGTCGAGGACCTCGCTGGAGAACACGATGGGCCGCCGGCCGCGGACGCGGTAGGTCTGCGCGATGCGGTTGCGGGCGATGCCGATCAACCAGGCGATGAACGGGCGGCTGTGGTCGTACTGGTCGAAGCGCTCGGCGGCGAGTTCCGCGACCTCCTGGATAATGTCCTCGGCCAGGTGGTGGTCGGGAACATGCACACAGACAAACCCGCCCAGCGCGTGTTGGGACTGCAACCAGAGCTTGGCGAAAGACTTCGGCTTGTCCGGTTTGGGTTGTTTGGGCTGGTTCGTCACAGAATTGCAATCAAAGTGAAATCAGGGCTTACTTATTAATGAATACGCGCTAGACGAGAAGATGTACCGCGCAGAACTCAAAAAAGTAGAGAAAAAGGCCTGGGCGGCGGAGTCAATAAAAAAACCCCCGCCTTGCGGCGGAGATTAATTACTTATTTTGCAATGTTTTACGTGCTGTTCACACTTTTTTGATCCCGCAGCCGACGGGGTTGGTTTCGGTCTCGGGTGGTTCGCTGCCGTCGAGCAGGGCGTCGATGACCGGGCCGAGGTACTGGGTGTCGCTGGTGCCGCAGTCGGCGGGGTTGCGTGAGGCCTTCTCGACGCCGCCGCGGTAGCGGAGCTTGCCTTCCTGGTCGATCACCATGACGTGCGGGGTGACCTTGGCGCCGTAGGCGTCGGCGACCTTGTTGCCCTTGTCTTTCAGCACGGTGTAGTTGATCTTGTGCTTCTCGGCGTAGGCCTTGATCTTGTCGGTGGACTCGTTCTTGTTCGCGTTGATGCCGACGAAAACGACGTCTTTGTCTTTATAGCTTTCGACCATGGGCACGAAGACGCGGTCGTAGCCCTTGTCGGCGTGCATCTTGTAGTAGGGGCAGTTGATCGAGTGGAACATGATGACCACGACCTTGCCCTTGTGTGATTCGAGGGTTACGTCGTTGCCGGTGACTACGTCGGGCAGGGCGAACGCGGGCGCGGCTTTGCCGATCGGCGCGGCGTTCTCCGCGGCGAGCGCTTCCTGCTGGCCGACAAGCATGCCGAGGCTCAGGGCGGCAACCAGGCACAACGCGGCGGTTAATGAGGCGGCGAGTTTCTTCATGGCGGGTCTCCTGGCAAGAGGGTGGTTGATGGCAACAGCATAAGCGTAGGCGGGCGAACGCCTGCCGTCAGTGCAAACGCTGCATCACCGCGGATTATTTCATTTCGCCTGTTGGGGCATTGTCGCCGCTCTTGACCACCCGCACTTCCAGAGGCTTGAGCGTGTCCAGGTGGACATCCCGCTGCGGGAACGCGATCGTGATCTTGTGCTCGTGGAAGAGTTCGTCGATCTTGAAACGCAGGTCGCTCTCGATTTGCCGGCGGTCCAGCGGGCGGGTGACCTCGCACCAGAAGTAGACCGTGAAGTTGAGCGTGTTGTCGCCGAACGCGTTGAACAGGACGACCGGCGGGGGTGTTTTATCGACCCGGTCGTGCGAGGTCGCGGCCTCGCAAAGCAGGTCGCGGACTTGTTTGACGGGCGAGCCGTAGGCAACGCCAATGTCTACATGCCCGCGGACCCTCGCGTCGAAGAGCGTCCAGTTGATGACGTTGTTTTCAAGGAACTTGGAGTTGGGCACAAGCACATCGATGCCCTCGGACGTGCGGATGCGTGTGCGGCGGTTGCCGATCTCCGCGACCTGGCCCTCCATGTCGTCGATCACGACGATGTCCTTCCGGCGGATGGGCTTCTCGGTAAGGATGATGATGCCGGAGATCAGGTTGTTGAACAGGTTCTGCGCCCCGAAGCCGACGCCGATCGCCAGCGCACCGCCGAGCACGGTGAAGACGGTTGTTGGGATGCCGGCGACCTGCATCGCGATGAGCAGGACAATGGCTACGGCGGCGTAGTAAAAGATTTTTCCGATGGTGTAGGCAACGGTTTCGCTGACCTTGCTCACGCGGACCAGCCGGGCGCTGAAGATGCCGGTCAACAGCTTGGCCAGCCAGAGGCCGAGGATCGCGACGAGCAGGGCGATGATGATCTGGTTGAGCTTGATCTCGGTGTCGCCGGCCGTGAAGAGTGTGGCGTTCCAGATCGTGTACACCGCGTCGCCGAAGTCTTTGTCGAAGATCGACTGGCCGGGCTCGCCGCCGGCACGGGGGCCGTTACTTGCGGCGGAAACGATCGAATCGGAGGCCTGCGTGACCGGGGCCGGCTGCGCGTCAACAGGCTCTTCGATCGGCTGGCTTTCTTGTGTCTGCGCCCCGACGCAAACAAAAACCAACAGCAACAACGCGCCAAACCCGGCCAAGCCCCGCACCCGTTTCATCCAAGGATCGGTCATGCCAACACTATAACGGCCCACTTTGCGATGCCGCGGCTAAGCAACATGTACTAGATGCTTATCCGTGCGATAATCAGGCATGGCCCAAATCCCAAGCTCCAGTAACCTGCTCCCGGTCGTGCTGCTGGTTGTCGTCTTTCTGGTGACGATTGCAATCCTATTCGCCAAGCGCGGGGCAAGAAACGCTGCCCGGCAGTCCGACACGCCATCCTGTGGCTACTGCGGCTACCCGACCCGCGGAATCTCTGAACTCCAGTGCCCCGAGTGCGGCGCCGATCTCCGCGCGGTGGGGATCGTCCTCCCGGGCGAGGGGCGATCGCCTTTGGCAGGCTGCCTGCTGCCACTGCTGATGACGGCCATGCTGTTCATGGCTGCAATCCTTGGCTACAGCCTTGCGGGCTTGGTGGTGCCGACGTACCGCCAGCAGTCGATCACGATGTATCTCTATCCGGCTTCGACTCAGTACGATCACGTCTTCGTGCGTGTGGAGGGCACGCTCATCATCCCGCCGGGAACGCCCGCTCCCAACACCGGCCTGTCGATGTCTTCAACCTACGGCCCGTCGCCCGTTGCCTCGGCCAGCCTCAGTGGTTTTGGACCCAATGCCAAGCCGCAAAGGATTTCATTGCAAGCCACGCCAACATCGCAAACGATCGCCTCCGGCGGTTGGGCGTTCGCGTCTTTCTTCGAGGTCGACCCCGCGACCGGCCAAGCGTCCTGGACCGACGCGCAAGGCAAGACGCAGTCAAGCCAGGGCCCCGCGACCGATCAGGATGTCTTGGCGTACCTCGATGCGCTCGGCGCAGAGATCACGATGCAAGCGGTTATCGACGAGGCAAAGCAGTTAAGCGTCTTGATTGATGGACTGATCCAAGGCGGCAATATGTTTACGATCAAGGGCTTCCGTAGCGGCGGCTCCGGCAGCGGCGGTGGCCAACAAGTCGGCCCGGCCTGGTTCCTCCCTGTATACGCCGCCAGCTGGGTCGTGATATGGGTCATCGCCTTGGCCGTCATCGCAAGGCGGGGAAGAAGAAGCAAGCCCGGGCAGTAAACGAAATCAGCGGCAATGGAGCTGAAGTGAAGGAACAAAACAACCGGTCAACAGCTCCGGATTGCCCGCGGTGCAGACCCGGCCCAGCCCGAAACCGCGGCTGAGGCAAAAGACCTGTTCGAAATGATCAGTGCGTTGCGCTCGGGCAAGAACAATATGCGATTCCATGCCTACAGGATCAACCATGCCTCAACAAGCCTGTCCCGAATCGGCCCCTCGCGATGGATCGGGCCGAGCCTGCTACTCGCCCTGTCCGCAATCTGGATCGCAGGCATCATCCTGATCGCTCGACGGGCCCGAAATCCTGCCTAACACAAACCCGAACAAAAATAGAAAAAATATTAAACCAACCCCTTGACACATCCCGAACAAACACTATCGTAGGGCAGTCCGATCAAAATCCGAACACATACCCCTTCAGTCCTAACCTCAGGAGACGCTACGATGGCACTTTCATCCACAGCCAGCAAACCAAAATCCAACGGCTTCCAAAAACGAGCTAAGCCCATGAAGACCCCCACCAAGACCGTCGCAAACGTCGCCGACAACGAAACCGCCAAGAAAAAGGCCCTCGACCAGGCCGTCGGCCAGATCGAGCGGGCCTTCGGCAAGGGCTCGGTCATGCGGCTGGACGACGACCCCTCCAAGATCCCCGCGGGCATCTCCACCGGGGCGATCTCCCTGGACCTCGCCCTAGGCGGACGCGGCATCCCCACCGGCCGGGTCGTCGAGATCTTCGGCCCAGAGTCCTCCGGCAAGACCACCCTTTGTCTGCACCTGATCGCGTCTATCCAGAAAGAGGGCAAGATGGCCGCCTTCATCGACGCAGAACACGCACTGGACCCCTCATGGGCCCGCAAGCTCGGCGTCAACCTCGAAGAACTGCTCGTCTCCCAGCCCGATACCGGCGAACAGGCCCTGGAAATCTGCGAGATGCTTGTCCGCTCCAACGCCGTCGATCTCATCGTCGTCGACTCCGTCGCCGCCTTGATCCCACGTGCCGAAATCGAAGGCGAGATGGGCGACAGCCATGTCGGCCTCCAAGCCCGCCTGATGTCCCAGGCCCTGCGCAAGCTCACCGGTGCCATCAACCGCAGCTCGTGCACCGTCGTCTTCATCAACCAGATCCGCGAGAAGATCGGCGTCATGTTCGGAAACCCCGAAACCACCCCCGGCGGCCGAGCACTCAAGTTCTACTCCTCCGTCCGCATCGACATCCGACGCACCGCCTCCATCAAGGACGGCGACAAGGCCGTCGGCAACCGCACCCGCGCCCGCGTCGTCAAAAACAAGGTCGCGCCGCCGTTTAGGCAGGCCGAGTTCGACATCATGTTCGACGAAGGCATCAGCGCCTCCGGCGACCTCATCGACTTGGCCGTCGAAGAGGGCGTCGTCCAGAAGTCCGGCGCATGGTTCAGCTTCGGCGAGGTCCGCCTGGGCCAGGGCCGAGAGAACGCCAAGGCCTTCATCCGCGAGAACACCGACCTCTTCGCCGAGATCCGCGGCCTGGTCCTCGACAAAATGGGCGTCACCGGTAAGACGGTTGAAGAACCGGAAGCGGCTGACGCCGAAGACGACGCGGAGTAAATCAAGTCAGCACGGTGTAGCGGGCGACGCGCAGCGTCCCGTTCAAACAGAGTTGGGTGGTTAGCGTCTTTATTTAGGTGGGATAGGCGTCCCGCCTGTCGTCGGGCCGTAGGCCTGAATCAACAATCCATTCAAGGCTGCGCCTTGACGACAGGCGAGACGCCTATCCCATCTAGCAGCCTTTGAGATGAAGTCCATCGCATGGTCTTGCCGATACCACTTCCATGCGCTCCAGCCCCGACTACATCCTTAAAATCGATGGCCTGGCCTCACCTGACGACCGCGAGGAGAGCCAGCAGCAGCAATCACTGCGCGGCCGGCCATGGATCGCGGTGCGTTGGCAGTGCTGCTCGGTCTACAGCCGGATCTACCGCAACCGCCAGGGCACCGCCTACGAAGGCCGATGCCCCAAGTGCGGCACCCAAGCCAAAGCCGCCATCGGCCCCGGCGGCACCAACTCCCGTTTCTTCAACGCGGGGTGAAACCAGTCGTTTAGGGAAGATACGCAGCATCCGGTGTCTATTTTCTTATCAGGGGAATCGCAGGTGTCTAGGCAAGTAAACTATTGTGTGGGTCAATTGTTCTGTATGTTGCTATTGATGATTGGCTGTCAGGCGCAAGACAACCCCGATGGCCTCTCAGGACCGATCGAACTGCCACGCGTCGTGGACGCGGCGGGTGCCTACCAGACCGAGCCTTTTACACGCACGGTCCAGGATGTCCCGCTCTTCGACGGCGAGGCACCCTCCATCCTGATCACACATGACACTGAAATCGGACGGGTCGGCCGATGGCGGACCCAGACGCTGCTGGTCGCTAAAGCCGGGCCGGGCGAGGTGTCGTACGAGGCGATCACGATCTATACCCACAGCGGGTACGACGCCGACTCAGGCGGCAGCTATGTTGCCGAGTACTACTGGCCCGCCGATGTTAAAGGTGATGACACCGATGACCTACTCATCTTGACATGGCACTGGGGCGGCCCCGGCTGGTTCGAGGGCGATCCAGGCAACCCGCCGGTGGACGAACCGACCGGACTACGCATCATCACCCGCAAGGCCACCGACAGCGGCCACCCGCTCGGCATCGCGTTGGATCAATCGTTTGGAATAGATCAACTGTCTTTATCTGGCCTGACGACAGAGCACATCCAAGCCGGCATCGATGTGTGCGAGGATCCGCTCTGGAAAAGCAGACTCGTCACTTTACAGCGTGGGTTACAAGATAAGCCGAGCAGCAATCAGTGAATCCCAAGCGTCTCATCATCGTGTTGGATGATGGCGGCTTCACTGGTCGCGAGGTTGAGGACGGCGCTGAACTCGGTTGGCGTGCTGACCTGCAGGCATCTAGCTCGCGTGTCGGCGTCTTCGAAGGTCTTGGCGACCAAGGCGAGCAGTTCGAGCTGGGTCTCGGGCTGGTCGGTGGGGGTGAGCAGCAGGAAGATCAGGCGGGCGAGTTGGCCGTCGGGCGCGTCGAAATCCACGCCATTCGTCGAACGGGCGACGATGACGGTGGGCTTACTTAAGTCGTCGAGCCTGGCGTGCGGCACGGCCAAGCCGTTGGGCAGGGCGGTATGCATCACGCTCTCGCGGGCCCAGACCTCTTTGAAGATCGCGGACTCCTCGATGTCGGTCAGTTCCACGGCCCGCTCGCTCATCGCGTGCAGCAGCGACTCGATATCCCTTGCTTCCGGATCAAGCATGATGTGCCGGTCGGTGAGGAAGTCCTGCAGCTTGCGCTGGCTCTTGACCTGCAAGATGCGCTGCATCGCGGGGCCGGCGAGGATGGACGTGCCCAGGGCCATGATGACGATGGCGACCATGAGCTCTTCGCTGATGAGGTCGGCCTGGTACGCGAGCTGGCCGAGGATGATCCCGACCGCGCCCTGCGCCGCCATGCCAAAGCCCACGGCCCAGCTCTCGCGTGGCGACAGGCCGGCGAATTTTGCGCCGAGGTAGCAGCCGCTGACCTTACCGATGAGCGCGATCGCGCAGACGATCGCGACGGTCACGAGGTTAAAGGCGTCGAGGAAGTTGATGGTCAGGCCGATCGACGCGAAGAAGATCGGCGCGAAGATGTTCATGACGAACTGGTGGATCGTGTCGCGGGTGCGTTCGCGGAGGTGGTGCGAGTCGCCGATGGCGACGCCGGCGATGAACGCGCCGAAGATCGAGTGGATGCCGAGGAACTCGGTCAGCGCCGCACAGGCCATCGCGATGACGAACGCGAAGGAGATCACGCCGCCGGGCCAGGACCAGCGTGCCTGGACATAGGGCAGGGCCTTGTGCATGAACAG
>JAHQVV010000078.1 GCA_019634195.1 Phycisphaeraceae bacterium
GATCTCGACGACATCGACGGCATCGTCTGTATGGGCGGGCCGCAGGACACCGACCAACAGGACCAGCATCCGTGGATGGCGCGTGAGATCGAACTGATCAAAGAGGCCCACGACACCGGCCTGCCCGTGCTCGGCGTCTGCCTGGGCGCGCAGCTCATCGCCGTCGCGCTCGGCGGCGAGGTTGCACGCATGGACAAGCCCGAACTGGGCAGGTCCAATACAACGCTCTCGTTCTTCGGCACGACCGACCCGGTGCTCACCGGCCTGCCGTGGAACACGATCCAGATGCACGCACACGGCTGCGAAGTGACGAAGGCCCCGCCCGGCGGGACGCCCGCGCCGCTGGTGTCTTCCGCTGGCTGCAAGTGCCAGGCCTTCCGCGTGGGGCTGACGACCTACGGCTTCCAGTACCACTTCGAGTGGGACAAGCAGCGCTGCCTGGACATCATCGATCACAACGGCAAGTGGGTGCAAGCGATGGGCACGACGGCCGACGAACTCAAGGCCGGCGTCGAAGAACACTACGAGCTGTACCGCCACCTCGGCGACCGGCTGTGTAAGATGATCGCGGACCGGCTGTTCCCGCTGGACAAGCGTCTGCCCCCGACGCGTGAGGAAGTGGCGAATTTTCGGCGATAACTCAAGGACAAGCAATGCTAAAGTACCGGGATAGGTTTCTATTTTTTGTCTGTTTTGCCGTCTTGCTGCCCGCAGTGGCTGCGCCGCGCAACGTCGTGCTGATCGTCGCCGACGACCAGAGCCAGACGCTGGGCTGCTATGGTGACCCGGTGGCACGGACGCCTAACCTTGATGCGCTGGCCGCCGATGGCACGCTGTTCCGAAACGCCTTCGCGACCACCGCGTCCTGCTCTGCTAGCCGGTCAGTTATCCTTTCGGGGCTTCACAATCACGCGAACGGGCAGTACGGCCATGTTCATCACTTCCATAAGTTTCAAAGCTATGACAACGTCGTCTCCCTGCCGCGATACCTGTCGGTAGCGGGGTACCGCACCGCGCGATTCGGCAAATACCATGTCGCACCCGAACAGGTCTATCAGTTCGATGAGGCGTTGCGCGGCAACCCAAGGAACCTCGACCACGTCACAAAGGCCTGCAAACCTTTTCTTGAACAAGCGGACGACCGCCCCTTCTTCCTGTATTTCTGCACGCACGACCCGCACCGTGGCAACGGGTTTGCCAAAGAATTGCCCGAAGCGCCCGACCGCTTTGGGAACCCGTCGCCGGGTAAGCATCACGTCGGCGTGGAGGAGGTTGTCTACGACTCTAAGGACGTCCCGGTGCCCGGCTTCTTGCCCGATTCGCCTGCAGCCCGCGCCGAGCTCGCGCAGTACTACCAGTCCCAGGCCCGTGTCGATCAAAGTGTCGGACGCCTGTTTGCGATGCTCAAAGAGGCGGGGCACTGGGATGACACACTGATCCTCTATCTCGCCGATCACGGTATGGCCTTCCCCGGCGCAAAGACAACCGTGTACGACGGTGGGCTCCGCACACCTTTAATCGTCCGCAACCCGTACAACGATCAACGCGGCCTCGAATCGGACGCCATGATTAGCTGGGTCGATCTCACGCCAACGGTCCTCGATTTCGCTGGTGTACTCAGTGATGATGGCAAGGTGGAGCAGGGGTTGCTACAGAAGGTTAAGCCTGTCCGCCTCAACAAACAACGCAATGATGAGCTGAAGCCAGGCGTGATGCACGGCCGATCGTTCCTCGAGACCCTGACACAAGAAAAGACCACCGGCTGGGACCAGATCAGCGCGTCACACACCTTCCACGAGATCCAGATGTATTACCCGATGCGCGTGGTGCAGGAGCGCCGCTACAAGCTGATCTGGAATATCGCGCACCAGCAGCCGTACCCCTTCGCATCCGACTTGTGGGAGAGTAAGACCTGGCAGACGCAGCTTGCGAAGGGCTATGACGCGCCATACGGACAAAAAACAGTCGGCGAGTATGTCCATCGGCCTGCCTTCGAGCTGTACGACCTGCAGCAGGACCCTTACGAAGGGGACAACCTCGCGGATGACCCGGCGTATGCCGAGGTGCTTGAGACGATGAAGAAGAAATTGAAAGATATGCAAGAGCGAACCAACGACCCATGGATCATGAAATGGCGGTACGAGTAGCCGATGGCGTCGCGATTGACCCTGCGCGTTCCTGCGGATTTCAGGCTCTTCAAGGCGGTGTGCTCGTATGGGCACTTCCTGCTCGCGCCGTCTCGGTGGGACCGGGACAAGCAGCAGCTCTTCCGTGTCTTGCGCGACACGAGGCAGCGCAAGGTGCACTCGCGCATCACGCAGCCGGATAAAGGCAAGCCGCTCGTGATCCATTGCGACCGGACACTCAATCGCGAAGACCAGCAACACATCAAGCGGCAAACCATCCGCATGCTGCGCATCGATGAGGACGTGTCGCCCTGGTACAAGCTGCACCGCACCGCCAAGCGTCGAGGCTTTAGCCGGCTGTTCCGCGGGACGGACCTCTTCGAAGACATCGTCAAGACCATCACGTCCTGCAACGTCACCTGGCCGAACACGGTCAACATGAGCCGCCTGCTCGTCGAGCACGTCGGTCACGGCGGGTTCCCCACGCCCGAGCAGGTCGCGGACTTCGGCGAGCAGCGCCTCAAAGACCGCTGCAAGGTCGGCTACCGCGCCGGCCGTATCGCGCAGCTTGGCCGAGACGTTGCGGATGGCACGCTCGACCTTAGCTGGTTCGAACACGGGGACCGCACCAGCGACGAGGTCTACGACGCGCTCTTGAAGCTCAATGGCATCGGCCCGTACGCCGCGGCGAATGTCTGCATGCTGCTGGGCTACTACGACCGCATGGCGATCGACACCGAGACGTACAGGCACTACTGCAAGCACCACAACGTTAAGCGGCCCAAGGACCCGAGCAAGCTGCACAAGCGGATTGAAAAACACTACGGGCAGTACGACCCGTACGCGTTCCTGGCCTACTGGTTCGAGCTCTGGCGGGGTTATGAAAAACGCTTTGGGCCCAGTGAAAAGTGGGACCACGAGAAAGACGCGAAGCAGTTCACCGCCGCGGCGATGAAAGATTAAAAAAGACCACGGACGGTGTCCGCGGTCTTCAGTGCATCGCATGCGGTGTAGCGGGAGACGCGGAGCGTCCCGTTCAGAGCATCTCAAACGATTCGCATGGGACGCTTCGCGTCACCCGCGAATCGTTGAGTATCGTCGAGGGTATCAACGGTCTTTTTTACTCCGGGTTCGCAATCCCGATCACGCCCTGAGCGACGCGGGCCCCGGCGTTGCCGGTGGGTTGGCCGCCGTCGTCTTCTTTGATATGGACGATGATGGCCCGACCGAGCACGGCGTTGTGTCCCGTGAGGCTGAGGTCTTCGAAGGTCTGGCTGTAGACGGCGTTGCCGTCGGCGTCTGCTTCGAGGTTGCCAAAGTCGCCCGCGTGGCCGCCGGTCATGGCGTGAACTTCGTCGCCGTGTTCGTGGACGCTGGGCAGGCCGTGCTCTGCTTTGCCGGTGGGGTCGTAGTGCCCGCCGGTGCCGGTGCCATCGGCGACGGAGATGTCACCCCACTGGTGGACGTGGAAGCCGTGCTTGCCGTTGGGCGTCAGGCCGGAGACTTCGGCGACAACCAGGACGCCGGACTTGGTCCGCGTGAAGGTGATCTTACCGGTCACGCCGGGCAGGTCTTCGTTGTTCGTCGGCGAGAGGACGCAGATGGCTTTGGAGACCTCGGCGAAGGGGTCGTGTTTGCCGTCATCGTGGCCGTGCCCGTCGTGGTCGGAGCCGCCGCCACACGCGGTGAAGAAGGCGAGGGCCAATAAGGCCAGTATCGTTGAAAGGATGCGTGTCATATCGTTGCCCTTGGTTAGCTGAACGTGTTGAGCCGTATTGTATTGCATGCGATGGTACGTATGCATGTTTTTCAGATGGTGCTAAGCCGCAGTCGGTGACCTAAAGCGTGATCCCATTGATCGGCACGACCCGGTCGATCAGTTCGTCGCGGGAGCAGCGATCGCTCAGGTCGATGGGCAGGCAGCAGCCGTGGCCGTGGTCGGACGCGAGGATCAAGATATTGTGTGCCTTTTCCTCCCAGCCCATCTCCGCCTGCTGGTGGCCAACGATGAACTGCTCGACGCCCCACGCGTCTGCCAGCTCCTGGGCGATCTTCTCGTTCTGGTGCCGGCCCCAGACCATCAGCGTCGCGGCACCGCCCGACGCGACGTCGGCCTCGCTCAGGTCGCGGCCCAGCACGGCCTTGTCGAAGACGCTGATCTTGCGGGGCGAGGGCAGCGAGTGCGCGACCATCACGCCGTTGGCACAGCGGACCGCCAGCGGCAAGGAATCGACGTACGCATCAAACGCTTCGTGCACCTGCGCCGCCGCGTCGCCGTAGAGGTGCTCGAGCCCGTCGTTGAACGCGTCGATGTCGCTGCCGCCTTCCTTGAAGACGTGCTCCTGCCTCCGCTGGGCCAGCTCGTGGTTGCTTAAGAGGAAGCAGACCTGCTCGGGGTGCGCGGCCTTGAGCGCGCAGGCCCTTGCGAGGGTGCGGATAGACAGGTCCATGCCGTTGAGCCGGTTGGGCCCGTGGATAAGCTCGTGCAGGACGAGGTGGTGGTCCGGGGAGGCGTCGAGCTTGGCCTGCTTGGCGATGCGCTGCAGGGCGGGGGTGTTGTCGTGCAGGTCCCCGGTCGCCAAGAGCGTGCCCCGGCCGGGCAGCTCGATGACGCACGCGCTGCGCCTCGGGTCGGCCCGGTTGAGCTCTGCAGTCTGATGCAGCAGGCCCGCAACGAAGGCGGGGTCGTCCAGGTCCAAATCGGCCATGATGTCGGTGGGGCTAGGCATAATCTGCCGATCAGGATACTTTGGGCGGGGCAATAAGCCATCGGGACGGGCGTTAGGCCTATAGGAACGCAGTATGGCCGAGCAATTCAGCTTAGACAAGACCCTCACGGCCGCGGCTGCTGGGGACGGCCAGGCGTGGACCCAGTTGGTGTCCGCGTACAGTGGGCGTGTCTTTGGATTGATCTATAAACAATGTCGAGACAGAGAGTTAGCAGAAGAAATTTCACAAGAAACCTTTGTCAAAGTGGTACAGAAACTCACCAGCGACGGCTATAGCGAGCAGGGCAAGTTCGAGCCCTGGCTGTTCCGCATCGCCATGAACAAGCTGCGCGATGAGATGCGTCGGAGGGGCCGGCAGGCTAGGCCGATGGACATGAGCCCTGCCGCGACCGCGTCCAGCAACGACAACGCCAGCGGCTGGGCGGCGGCAGAGTCGGGCGTCATCGCCGGCGGGCCGAGCATGCCCCGCGCCCCCCTGGATCAGCTCGACCGTGCCGAGCAGGTGGACCTGCTCCGCCAAGCCATCGCGACCCTGCCCGAGGCCGACCAGGAGGTGCTGCACCTTCGGCACACCGCCGGGCTGAGCTTCGCGCAGATCGCCGAGACCCTGGACCAACCCCTGGGCACCGTGCTCGCCCGCGGCCACCGCGCGCTGGGCAAGCTCAAGACGCTGATGAACCCGCACGCCGACACGCAGGCCAAGACCGCCTGACTGACCACTCGCCCGGCAACAACCGGAGCAACACCATGAACCTCAACCCCAACCAACCCGACGAAACAATCGACGAAGCCCTGCTCGACGAAGCGCTGTCCGAGGCAACGCCCGCCGAACTCGAGGCGAAGATCCTCGCGCTGACCGACCCGGCGATGCTCTCGCTGCTGGATGAAGCGATGGCACCCGAATCGCCTGGCGATCAACTGACCCAGCGCATCCTCGCCGCGACGCGGGACAACATGCAGCCCGGCACGGTGCCGACACCTCAGCCCGCGCACGAAGCCGGCGTCCTCGCACGCATCGGCCCATCGACCATCCGCTACGCCGCGGCCGCCGCGATCTTGTTGGCGATCGGGCTGGGGATCTGGTTCGCCAATCAAACACCCGGCCCAACGACCCCACCGATTACGGGCAACGGCGGCACGCCCGGTGTTGCAAACGATGAGACGACCGACCCCGACTGGCTGGTCGACGAGCAACTCGCTTCCGACGCCGACTACTTCGGCGGCACGACCGAGCCGATCGAAGGTGTGCTTGAAGACGCGGCGAACAGCCTCGAGGACATGGCGATCACCCGCGACACGCTCTGGGCGGATTTAGACGCCTACGAAGCGTTCCTCGATGAGATTGAATCCTGATCCATGCACCGCATGATCGAAGCCACCATGAACAAGCTCGCTACACTAATGACCCTGATCGCACTGACGCTGCCCGTCAGCTCGCTCGCTCAGCCAGACGACGGCCCACACGATCGGCCGGACCGCGACCGCTCGCAACAACGCGAGCGCGGTGATCGATCCGATCGCTCCGGTGAGCGTGGCTGGTCCGGTGACCGTGATGGCAACCGCTCCGGCAAGAAGCGCCAATCTTTATCTGTCGAGCAGGTCCAAGAGGCACTGGATACCCTCCGCGCGATGCACGGCGACGCCGCACCGCCCTGGATGGAGCGATTTGAAAAACAAGCGAAAGAAGACCCCGAAGCAGCCGCCAAGTCGCTGTCACGCTTCCCCCGGATCCGCGAGATGATGGAGGCCCGCAAGCACCGGCCCGAAGAATTCGCGCTGCAGTCCAAGCAGGGCCAGCTCATGCGCGAGGTCTACCCCCGGGTCCGCGAGCTCAAGCAGGCCCAGCGAGACAACGACCAGGCGAAGATCGATGAACTCAAACCCCAGATCCGCGAACGCATCGAGAAGCTGTTCCAAGTTCGCCTGCAGATGAAAGAGCTGGAGATCAAACGCATCCGCGAGAAGCTCGCCGCCGCCGAGCAGGAGCTGACGTCGATCCAGGCCGACAGCGACAAACTCATCGATAAAAAGATGGAGGACATCCTGTCCGGCAAGGGCCCGCGTGGCCACCGAGAGGGCGGCGATCGCGGTGATCGCGACGAACGCCGGCCTAAGCCAGACCGTCCCGAGCGCGATGAACAATAGGCGCGCCCTGTTGAGCGGGAGACGCGCAGCGTCCCTCGCCGACCACCCCAAATGATTCGCACGGGACGCTTCGCGTCTCCCGCTCAACGTCTCAGTTACTCGCCTTCCAACAGCTCGACCATCCCCTTGCCGAACGCGGCGCCGATGTTGTAGTAGACCTCGCCGTTCTGGTGGTAGTGGAAGTCCTGGTTCTTGGGCGACTGGTCCGCCGACTTCCAGAAACTCCGCGTTTCGACGGCCTTGACGTTGGACTCAAACGGGCTTCGATCCGCATCCACGGCGAGTTGGGCGTTAGCGATTTCTTTGAACGCGTCGCTCATGCCTTCGAACCCGCCGAAGCCGACGGTACCGACGACGAACGGGGCGCCCGGCGCTTTAAACTCGCTGCGGAGCGTGTTGATCAACTGCACGAGGTTCTTCTGATAGTTGACCCGATGCACCGGGTTGAACGAGTCTTTGTGGCCCTGCCACCAGACAAAACCCGCGATCTCGTAGCCCCGGCCCTTCCACATCGGGAAGTTCTTGTCGAAGTTCGCAAGCACATCCTTCGCCGCGTTAAAGCAGTCGTCGTACTGCTTGCCCGCGTACCAGTTGTGCTCGGGCTCTTTGGGCGTCGTGCCCTTGACCCACGACAGGTGCCGGTCTTTGTAGCCGGCGAAGTAGTGCGTCTTCACCTCGCCGCCGCGCGTCTCCGCCTCGGCCTCGAAGCGCTCTGAGCCCGGCGGCAGGAAGTCCCAGCCCAGTGAGCGGTTGCCCTCGCTGGCTTTCAGGACCAGCACGGGCTCGTCGTGGTAGTCGCCCAGCACCCAGCCGAAGCCGAGCTCCGGGCCGACCTTGCCTTTGTCCGCGCCGCAGCCGACGGAGAGCCACTGATTGCCCTTCGCGGTGACCACGCCCTTGTACCGGACGTCGTCGCGCGAGGCCCAGTTGCCGTCTTTGTCGAGCAGTTCCGGGTACTTGCCTTGTTGCTTGACGACGGTCGTCAGCGTGCCGGGGAAGTCGATGCGCGCCGTCCAGCCCAGGCCGTTGGCGCCCTTGGTCAGGTACGTGATCTTGAAGTCGACGGCCTTGTCGGCTTCGAGCTTGATCGGGGTGTGCTCGGCGTTCTTCTGGCCCGGCTCCTTGCGGTAGACCTCCTGGCCGTTGACAACCATGATGTTGTGCTGCGAGTCGCCGTAACCCGGCCGGAACTCGTAGGCCCCGGTCTCGGGCATCTTGACCTGGCCGCGGACGATCTGCACGCCGCCGCCGGGGAAGGGCGTGGGCTTGACGCCGCCGAAGCGCTCGAGGGTGTGTGTCTTGAAGGTGCCGATCTTGTCGTAGTCCACGTCCGGGTCGTACTCGCCGGGGTAGACCGAGAGGACCGGGCCGATCATCTCCTTGCCCCAGCGCGTACCGGAGGTATTGACGGTGCCGATGCCGACCATGTTGGACTGGCCCGAGAGGATGTAGACCTTGACGGGCTTGTCTTGTGCCGCGGCGGGGCCGACCAGGACAAAGGCGAGCAGGAACGCGGCGATCATGCCGCACGACAGGTGTAGGTGGAGATCCTTCATAGGCGCATCGTATCCGGTCGGGGAACGCGGTTGCAGCGACGCGCGTAAAAAAGCGGACCAGCCGAGGCTGGTCCGCTTGGAAGAGGGCTTATCTGTGTTTGCTTAGCCGCGGCGACCACGGGCGATCAGCAGACCACCCAGGCCAAGCAGGGCCAGCGAGCCGGGCTCAGGAACCGCGGGGAGGACGTCGGCGGACGTCGCACCGAAGCGGATCTCGTCAATGTTGGGCGTCGGGTCCTTGAACTGGATCGCGATCGTGTCGAACGTTGCTTGATCGAGCGCGTCCGTTGTTGTCTCGGCGAGAGCGACTGTAAGATTCAGGCTAGAGTCCGCGCTGTAAAGTGTGATCTTTTCACCTGCATTGGCGTCAGCACCCCACACGATCTTGCCGACGATCAAAGCACCGGTTGGGTTGTTCACACCATTGCTACTGAGTTGAATGGTCGAGGCACCGGACAAGTTGCGCTCTGCGGTAGTATTAGTTGCAGGGTCAGCAGTTTCATCCAAGCCATTATCAACCCACCATGCACCGCGGATGTTGCCGCCGGTGTGGCCAGCACCGATGCCTTCGCTGAAAACGCCTTCGAGGTTAAATCGTCGGCCGAAAACGCTGGAGTGGAACTTGTCCGCGTTGGTCAACGCCATGTTGAGGTCCGCGTTGGAGAGGTTTGTATCTGCCAAGTCCATGATGACACTGAACCATAGGGTTGCGCCGTTATCCAGTAGGCCGGCGTCGGCTAAGGTCGTGCCGATTGGGCGGGCGATGCCGGACCAGGCGTCACCTTGAGCCCGGCCACCAGCGACATCAAGGTCACCAGCGGAGAGTCCAGCCGTTCTATAGTCAGGACTGTTCCTTGTGTTGACCCAGGCGCCGGTGAAACCGGTTCCGCCGTTACGGCCGGCCACGTTTGTATCGTCATCGTCTTCGAGTGCGCCGTAATCAAAAGATTCTTCAATCAGCGGTGCGGCCAGGGTGGACTGGCCGACGGTGATCGCGCAGCCGAGCGCGGTCAGTAGTGCAAAACGTTGCAGTTTCATCTCATGGTCTCCTTCAAGGGGATATAGATCCGTTAAGCGGTGATCAAGAGCGATCACCTAGACATAGCAACTATACTACGGATTCAGCCATATACCTAACGTTTTTGTCAAATATAGAACAGTAAATATCGTTATTTGCAAAAAATTTTCTAATTTGTTGAAGCAGCGTACTTTACGGATGCTGCAATGTAACCCACGAAGCGAGGGATCATGCTGAAAAAATTAAGTATTCTGGCAGGCCTCACCCTGCTGATCGTTACCGGCTCGGTCTTGGCCCAGCAAAGCCAACTCGAGTTCGAGCGGTACAAACTCGGCGACCACGACGCCTTTCTCGTCGCCCCCGAAAAACCCGCCAAGACAGACTTGGGCAAGCCCTGGGTCTGGTACGCCCCGACGTTCCACAAGAAGCTGCCCAATCAACGCGACGAGGGCTGGATGATCCAACGCCTCCACGCCAAGGGCATCGCCATCGCCGGCATCGACGTCGGCGAGTCCTACGGCAGCCCCAAAGGCCGAGCCGCCTTCCAACAACTCTACGAGCACATGGTCGAGCAAGGCTACTCCACCAAGCCGGTGCTGCTCGCACGCAGCCGGGGCGGGCTGATGCTCTACAACTGGGCCGTCGAGCACCCGGACAGCGTCGCCGGCGTCGCAGGCATCTACCCCGTCTGTAACCTGCTGAGCTACCCGGGCTTGAAAAAAGCCGCGCCGGCGTACGAGATGACCGAGGCCGAGCTGAAAGAAAACCTCGCCGAGCACAACCCGATCGACCGCCTCGCACCGCTGGCCAAGGCCAAGGTCCCTGTCTACCACATCCACGGCGATAACGACAAGATCGTCCCGCTTGAAGACAACTCGGCCCTGCTCGTCGAGCGCTACAAAAAACTCGGCGGGCCCGCGACACTCCAAGTCATCCAAGCCGGCGGCCACGACATGGAAAAGCACTGGTTCGAGTCGCAGGCGCTGACGGACTTTATGATCGAGAAGGCGCTTCAATAGAACGATGTAGCGGGAGACGTGAAGCGTCCCATTCAAAGCCTCTCAAACGATTCACATGGGACGCTTCGCGTCACCCGCTACACCGTTGTCTCACTTCTTCACCGCGTCCGGGTACTTCTTCGCCAGACGCTCCCAGTACGGGGCCCAGAGCTTGTCGAAGAAGTAGGCCGACTCCTTGAGCGCGTAGTCTCTGACATTCTCAGAGGTCGCGATGAGGATGCCCTGGACGAGGATCGATTTTCTGTAGAAGCCGGCATCCAGGCCGTAGTAGGCGGCCTGCTCGGCGGTTGGCGGGGTGAGGGGGTAGGGCTCTTGCTCCGCCAAAGCCGGCCAAGCGAGTATCGCCAACAAGCACCCAATCATCGTATCGCGAACTTTTTTGCTGTAAAGCATCATGGCCTCCGTGTCGTAACTACCTTACGACGCAGAAGACCGCGGTGCATTAACACGACCGACCAAACCTCCCGCTCGTGTTGTGACGTGGCGCAGAACGTACAGATCACACGCGCTTCATCCCCGGCCGGAAAATCCCCGCGCGCACAATCGCTGCGCCGCCGCGCACGCGCATCTAAAGACGGGAGGAATTGAGCCCACCCGCCGACCACTTTGCTTCTTCAAGAATGCCTCACCTGCTACCCTCGCGCGCACAAACCAAAAACCTCCCGCGGTCCGCAACACCCACAAGGCAAACCACCAAACGCAACGCACCGGCCGATCCCGATCCATGCACACGCTGTGCGAC
The DNA here is from genome assembly GCA_019634195.1 of Phycisphaeraceae bacterium. Classification (GTDB taxonomy): domain Bacteria; phylum Planctomycetota; class Phycisphaerae; order Phycisphaerales; family Phycisphaeraceae; genus JAHQVV01. Next base: position 11,336 of record JAHQVV010000078.1, read on the forward strand.
GCCCCCAAAACGATTCCCGGCCCTTGATCTGGCCCCCTCTGCTCTACCTACGCCCCCGAAGTGATTGACAAAGGGAGTCAGTGTGTCTTGGTATTCCCGTCATTACCGCTCGTGGAGATCTTGCAGGTCCCGCTCCAGCCATCAAGGGCCAAGCCACCGGTGCCCTGGACATTGCCCCACTGGGCGGCGCCTTCCCGCCGGTCGTAGAGGTTGTCCACGGTGTTCGTGACCTTGCCGTACTTGGTGTCATTGATGAAGACCGAGTTGGCGGCTTCGACATGGTTGTCGTTCCAAACGGTGTACCACGCGCCTTCGCCGGGCTTACTGGACCAGAAGCTCTCGTATGTCTTCGCGTCGTTCCAATCGGCGGGGACGCTGATCAGGCGGTCGGCCACGATCACCGATTGGCTGTTGCTGTTGGCCTGCCACTCGGCGCGCCTGTATGGGCTGTTGCCCGTCCAGCCGTTGGTGGAGATGGTGAGCAGGCCGTACGAAAAATTGGACTGCGTAAACGATGCTGCCGAGGGCTTGTAGACCTCGACCTTGTTGTCGGTTTCGCCCGGGCTCACCAGGTAGTCCGCGGTGACATAGTCGCCTTCGACCAGCATGGCGTAGCGTGCGTTGACCGACGAGCCGGATTGGCCGCTGGCGTTGTCGGCGGCGTTAGAGAAGGCCCGGCCATCCCATCCGAGGTAGTACTGGTCATTATCTTGTGCCGAGATAAACAGCCCCTGGTGGATGCCCCGGAGGCGCGTGCCGTTCTCGAGCATCCGGGCATTGCGCCGGGCCGAGGACAGCGTCGGCAGCAGGATGGCGATCAACAGGGCGATGATGCTGATCACGACCAGGAGTTCGATGAGCGTAAAAGCGCGCGTGTGTTTACTGTGCATGATTCCACCTGATTACAAATGTCCAGAAAAGACCAGCACCCTGATGCGTTAAGGTGCTGGCGGATGAGGGATCGTGACTTAACCGCGGCGTCGGCGAGCGATCAGTAGGCCGCCCAGGCCGAGTAGTGCCAACGAGCCGGGCTCGGGGACCGGCTCGAAATTAAACTCGAAATCAGCGGAGATGCTGTCGATGCCAAACCCATTGCCGCCATCGCCGGCAGTCACCGTAAACGCTGTTTGGGGATCTGCAGAAAAATCGTACGGGTCGTTACCGCCGCCATTGGGGGCTACAGCGGGTACAACCGGGGTAACACCATCTGAACCTGTCAGTTGGACATCATCACCACCGCCTGGGAACCTCGATTGAAAGAAAACAAAGGCCGCGGATACCAGTGTTAGCGTGCCCGCATTGCTGTCGCCCAGCGTGACATCGGCAGCCAGGTTGGAGAAGGTGAGTGCTTCGCCGGGGTCGATCTCGTTGTCTGCAGGGTCGCTAGCCCCATCGATGCCGTAAGAGAACGGGTTGCCCATTAGGGACAGCACACCGCCGGTCGCGTCGACGTCATAAGAAAAGACGACCGTATCGTTGGCGCTGCCATCATCGGCGACGTCCAGGCCGGTGACGGTGAACGAGTGGGTCGCACTCGCGGCCCCAAGTGGCGCACTGACGCCACCAAATGAACCCCCGTTCGCATTGAATTGGGCGTTCACGTCTAGGCCTGAAAGGTTGACGGTTAACGCGGACGATGAGCCCGCTGCCACCGACAGGGCGGCGATAAGTGAGCAGGTAGCAAAACGATTCATGGGGTATTCCTCCTAGTGGGAGTTGCAACTGTTTGGGTAGAAACGCTCTACCCTTTATCAAGTGATCTGTTGGCTAGTCGGCGGGCACCTCAACGAGTACGCGGGCCTGGTCGCTGTGGTCCGCGGCGCTGAGTTTGATCCAAAGCATGTTTTGTTCTTCACCAGTGATTTCAAAAGAATCGCCCGGTTGACCGTCAATGAAGTAGTTGAAGTCCAGGTTCGCCTCATCGACGTAGATAACCGAGTCCAACGCGAAGAGCCGATTGGTCGCGACGAGCCTCTTGTATTTGGTTGCCAGGCCGAGGACCTTGCCGGGGAACGTCAGGGTCGCTTCAGCACTACCGCCCGCCTTACCCGGACGGAAGTGGACCATGTAGCTGACCACTTTCGTGCCGGCCGGGAGCGTGTCAATAGTGGGCTTGTCGGCAGTTGGGTTTAGGTCAACCCAGACATCGATAGGCTGATCAAGCGCTGCTGCTTTCTCCCGGAACACAATGATGTTGGGGGCCGTCAAGCCATCCGGGCCGATGTTTGCTGGCGGCTCGATGAAGTAGCGGGCCTGGCCCTGGACATCGACGCGGTGTTGAACCGTGTCCCACCGCGTGATGTAGCCGTGATCGGGCTGTATCTGGGCCACTGCCCCAGCGAGCTTGCCGTTGGTGTTGGCTTGGACCTGTTCACCAGCGGCCAGCGCAACCTTGCGCGGCGAGTCCGTTCGATCCGTGGCGGACTCGATGACCTCAACCTCGCCTTCAAACACACTTGCCGTGACGCCAACACCGGGCTGCACCGTCACACCAAAGCGGGTACCCAAATCGATCACGTCCATGTGCGGCGAGCGGACGATAAAGCCCTTCGAGGATTCGGTTTCGCAGATACCAACGAGCTTGCCGGCGTGCAGGTGCAGGGCGTTGTCGTTGTCGAGCAGTTCGACGGTGCAGGGCCCTTCTAGGATGGCAACCGCACCGTCGTTTGTCGTGATCTCCGCGAAACCGGCGGTGAGGGTGAGGCGCTGCCCGGAATGCAGTGCCGACCCGCTTGCTAAAGACGCTTTAGCCCATTGGGCGTTGTGCGTCGCGGTCAGGGTCGCGACGGTCGTTGGTGTGGGTGCCTCGGCGTGGGGGGCGGGTTGATCGGGCGTCTGCGCGGTGGGTTGCCCGGGTTCGTTGTCGCTGCCTATGAATGCGACGACAATCACGAACGCCAGGGCGACCGCCGCCGCAAGGCTCAACACGACGGCGTGTCGGCGCAGCCTCTGACCGGCGAACTCAACGCCGGCGCGGGTCAAGACGCCTGCCGCTCGGGACAGGGTCAGGTCGTTTTTCGGGTTCTGGGCGTTGATCTCCGCGTCGGTGATCGACAGCAACGCGGCCGACGAGTCTTCCGGGGACTGCTGCATCGCGTACTGCAAGGCGTTGATGTCGACCTCATCTAAAAAACGGCTCAGCTCGCCCTGCGCCAGTTCTCGCCGGATGTCGCTGTCCAGGTTCGCGGCCTGCACGAACGCCTCACGGTTGGCCTCGCTCTGGGCAAGCCAGGCAGACAACGCCGCGAACTGCGCATCGGTCAGCCCGTCGTCGAGGTAGGCTTGGATGAGGGTGTTCGGGTCCATCGGTTTGGTCAGCCTTCATTGATGCGTTGCTCGATGCAGGTGCGCAGCGCCTTGCGGATGCGGTGCAGCGCGAGCCGGACGGCGTTGGCGGAGAGGCCGAGGGTGTCGGCGATCCTGCCGGGCTTAAGGTCCTGGGCGTAGCGGCGTTTGATGAGAGCCAGGCTTTTCGGCGGAAGCTTCTCGATGCAGAGCGCCAGGGCCTCGCGTTGCTCCTGGGCCTGATCGGAGAGACGCTCGTGGGTGTCGGCCAGCTGGCCGAGCAGTTTGTCGCTGAACCGGTGGCGGTCCGAGCCGTGCTTCTGGAAGTACTGCAGGGCCTTATTCCGCGCGATCCCCATGGCCCAGCCGGTGAACGAGCGGGCGGTGTCGAATTCGTCGAATTTCTCGGTACAGGTCAGGGCGACCTGCTGGAGCACGTCCTCGGCGATCGCGCGGTCGCGGATCAGGCTGTTCAGATAGGCCTCGACCACGGGCTGGGCCTGCATCCAGAGCAGCGTCAGATTGTTCGTAGGCGTTTTAGACATCGTTGGGCCTACCCATATTTCCATCTATTGGCCAAATCATTTCATGCCAATTTGAGACTTTTCTCGCCCTATTTTTCGCGATTAGAGCCTGTGAAGCCCGAAAACCGGCTTCTGTTAGTCATATTTTGTAATAGACGGGGTTTTGGCGACGCATACTTAAGAGGCATTCGTACCTTTCTGCCTATTAATTTGGTTTATCCAGAGCCCCATGACTGAGTCACCGCAGAACCCCGACAGCGAGCTGATGCTCAAGATCACGGCCTGCCAGGGCAAGATCTTCGCGCTGGCGATCTCGATGCTCGGCGACCACGAGGCCGCCGCGGATATCCAGCAGGAGACAAACCTGGTCATCTGGGGCAAGGCCGAGGAGGCCAAGCAGGTCGGCAATTTCTCGGCCTGGGCGCTGAAGATCGCCTACTTCCAGATCAAGAATTTCCGCCGCAAGCAGCAGCGATCCATGCTGCTCTTTGACAGCGACGTGATGGAGCTGCTGGCCGAGGACGCCACCGAGATGGTGTCTTCGATGGACGACCGGCTCAATGCCCTGCAGAACTGCATGAAGTGCCTGCCCGAGCAGCACCGACAACTGCTCGAAGAACGCTACCACCACGGCCTGTCGGTCAAGGACATCGCCAGGCGTGTCTCGCGATCGGCCAACAACATCGGCGTCATGCTGTTCCGTATCCGCACCCAGCTGCATAACTGCATCTCGCAACGCCTGCGGGGGGACAAGGCCTGATGAGCGAGCTGACTCCAAACCAACGCGAGTGCGCGGCATTGATCACGGCGTTGATCGAAGCGGAGCTCTTTGCCGAGCAGCGTGATCGGCTCAACGAGCTTTGCCGGCAGGACCAGGACTGCCGCAAGCTCTACGCCGCGGTCATGTCGGTGCACGGCATGCTGCTCTGGTCCAGCCACCTGTCTGCCGAGCAGGAAAAAGAGCAGCAAGACGAGTCAGACGCGTTCTTGCTGGAGATCTACGAGCAGGCCCGGCTCAACCGCATCAAGCTTGACGCCGAGGTCGAGCTGGCTAAGAACCTCAAGGCGCAGGCAGACCAAGAGAAGAAGCGACGCCCGAAACACGGGGCGCTTGTCGATGAGACGAGGTCGCACACCCTGATCATCCCCAAGGCGGTGGTGTACGGCGGCCTGGCCGCGGCGATCCTGCTCGCTTTTGTGCTGCTCTGGCCGGTGATCCAGGGTGCCGGGCCGGCGAGCAATACGCCGGGCGTGCCCGAGGTCGCGGAGGCCGGCCCCGAAGCAGAACTGATCCGGAGCCAGGACGCGGTATGGGGCCAAGCGGTCCCTGCCGACGGCGTGCTGGCTGGGGCGAAGGCCTGGTCGCTTGAGCGGGGCTTCGCCGAGATCGCCATGCCCAGCGGCGCGTCCGTCATCCTGCACGGCCCGACCACCTTCCGCATCCTCGAGCCGAACAAGCTCGCGCTGGACGACGGCCGGCTGACCGCGGAGGTCCCCGACCGCGCCAAGTACTTCACGGTCAAGACCCGGTCGATGGATGTCGTCGACCTTGGCACACGCTTTGGCGTGACGGTTGAGCCGGACGGCGTCAGCTCGGCGAGTGTTTTCGAAGGCAAGGTCGAGGTGAACGAGCCGACCGCAAGGGGGACCGGCGCGCCGCGCGTTGTCGCGCTGACGGCCGGCCAGCAGGTACGGGCCGACGCCAGCGGGAAACTCGCCGAGTCGATCACCGCGATCCAGCCGGACCACGGCTACGTGTCGCGCTGGGACGCGATCCAACGCCGTGTCGTTGTCCAGGGCCAGGGCCGCTTCTTTAACACGCCGCCCAATAGCGTCCGCCAGGGCGAACTGGGCAACACCAACCGCATCATTATTTTTGAAGAGTCGACCGCCGTGCTGGACCAGCCGCTGTCGGTGATGACGAACCTGCCTGAAAGACGCGCTGCAAAGTTCGCCACGGTCCCCGCCGGCCGAAAGGTCGTCAGCTACTTCCTCCACAGCGAACCCGACGCCGCAGACGACAGCAGCTACGCCACCGCGACGCTCACCTTCCCGGGCCGGGTCCTCGGGGTCGTCGGAACCGTCAAGCAGTTACGCGAGACCAACGCTTTGTTCGGGCTCGATACGGTCGGCTATACCCCCGACGACCAGTTCATCACCTACGGCATCGACCCCGGGTCACCCGACCACTTCGCGATCGGCGGGCTGCAGGGCAACGTCCTGACCATCCACCTCGCCGCCGGCAGGTTCGCCGACCAGGCCCGGGTGATTGTTGAGTTGCCAGACACGTCTGGAGATCAGTAAGCACCTTTTGATTGACTAAGACGCTTTAAATTCTACTTTTCCTTTAGGAGGAACACCATGCCAAGCATGCGACCCACTCACTCGCGGAACTCCCGCAACTTTTTTTTACCGTCTGACTTAGGAGGTCTTATCACGATGAAACGCTACACCCTTTCCGCTCTCTTGGCTTGCGGTCTGACTGGCGCTGCTTCAGCCACAGTTGTATTCAGCAACAACTTTGAGGACGGCAACTTCACCCCCGAGGTTGGCTCGTGGACGATCGCCAACACCGCAACGACAACCGTCCTTACCGGTGGCGGCGGTGACGCGACGCTCGGCAATAATGCTGGCCTCATCGATGGCTCGGGATCGACCCCGCCAGTCGCTGGCACGATGGATGTCGATATCGATTTCACCGACCTTGACCTGACCGGCGGCAAGACCGCGACGGTCTCTTGGGATAGTTACGCCCGTCGGACCAATGGGACCGCGAAAGAACTCACCATCACCGGCTATGACTCGTCTGGCAACGAGGTCTTCGCGATGGTGTTGGGTGATGCCAACTCATTTGGCAACGGCGGCGGCGACCGGCAGCGACCCGGCTTCGCAACATCCAGCGGCAAGTCAACCCTCCCCGGCCCCGGCACCCCCGGCAGCTTCTGGTTCGGTGCCAATGCCGGTGCAACGGCCAACACGACGATTGATACGTCAAAGGACGCCAGTTTCGACCTGACCATCGGTGAATCCGGATGGGACCTTGCAACGACAAGCCAAGGCGGCACGGCGTACTCGACCACCGGCCTGGCTACCTTTGACGGCGCGAGCCATGCCGACCTTGCCTACATCGAGATCACCTCCTTTGGCAACGGCTTCGGCATGGTCTTTGACAACATCCAGGTCGAGGGCACCCTCGTCCCCGAGCCCAGCTCACTCGCGCTCTTAGGCCTCGGAAGTCTTTCCATGTTGCGTCGTCGGCGTATGGGCCGGGCTTAACCCGCTTTCTCCTTCAATTGGTGCCGCGTCCCGACCGGGGCGCGGCGCCTTTCAGGCGGTAACTGTGGTGTGTAGCGGGTGACGCGAAGCGTCCCGTGCAAAGCATCTGAAATAGTTCGAGCGGGACGCTTCGCGTCACCCGCTACACAGATCAATCGGATTTCTATTGGAGTTTGTCATGCGTCGCGCGTTTACCCTCATCGAACTGCTCGTGGTGATCTCCATCATCGCGCTGCTCATCGCCATCCTGCTGCCCGCGCTCAGCTCGGCACGTGAATCCGCAAGGTCGCTGCAGAACATGACCCAGACCCGCGGCATCCAGCAGGGCGTCTACATCATGTCGCAGAGCAACAAGGGGTGGTACCCCGGTGTTAAAAAACTCGTTCAGGGAAGCGCGGCAAAGACATGGACCGCTTCCGCCGAGATCCCCGGTAACTGGAGCAACACTTCCCCCGCCGGCCAGTACCCCGAGGCACGCTGGATCCTCATGATGGACGACGACGCGTTTACTCCCGAGTATGCGATCAGCCCATCGGAAACGAATACGAATGTTACCGAGTGGGACATCAATAACACCTATAACCCGTTCGACAACCAGTACATCTCCTCTTTCGGGCTCTCGGCCTTGTTCACCAATCTCTCCGGCGCAGACTTCGTCGCCAACGGACGCACCGGGGAGTGGCGCGACACCGCGAACTCTAAGGCCGTGGTCGTCAGCGATCGCCTCACCGGTGGCACCTTCGGCACGCCGCAGACTCACCAGAGCCTGTGGTCGGACAACGGCTGGCGCGGGTCGATCACCTTCAATGACAATCATGTCGAGTTCTCTGACACCTCAGAGATCGAGGACACGAAATACGTCGATGTCGAGGCGTTCCTGCCCGACAACATTTTCGGTCAGTTCAGTGGTGCCGACCAAAACGTCCCTACTCATATGTCCGCTGACGCCAACGCCTATCAAGTCGTCCACGGCAACAACAACCCAAGTATGCAGCCGTAAACCCGTTTCTCGAGCTTCTAAAACCAGCGGCCGGTGGCATGAACCCGCTTCAGGCCCATTCCCGGATGCAAACCCCTCCCCACGCAGGTGGTGAGCGGTTTTGTCGTGCCTGCTGCGATCTGCCGCCGATCAAAATCTCAAAGAAATGGACATTTTGTGTCATATCAAGCGGCCAGCGATCCATACTTACTAGGAGGTATACGCTTTGTCGCTACACCGAAAGCCAATCCACAGCACGCAAGCGGTTCTGGACTTCACCCTGTTGTGGGGCAAGGCCCAGGATTCGGTAAGGGCCTTTATCAGCGTCTCGGTGCCCAACGTGCACGACCGCGAAGATGTCTTGCAGTCGACGGTGCACTACCTGATCGAGCATTTCGAGGAGTACGACCCGCAGCGGCCGTTTGTTGCCTGGGCGATCGGGGTCGCGCGGTACCGGATCCTTGAGTACCGGCAGAAGCAGACCCGGCGCGGCCGAGAGCTCGGCGGCGACGCGTTGCAGATGGTGTCCCAGGCCTTCATGGAGCACGCGGACGATGCCGAGCCCCGGGCCGACGCGCTCAGGCAGTGCCTGCAGATGCTCAACCAGAAGCAGCTCAAGATCATTTCCCGCAAGTACTACGACGGCCTCGGCCATGAAGCGATCGCCGCCGAGTTCGACATGAAGCCCAACACGGTGTCCGTCATGATCCGCCGGATTCGTCTGGCGTTGGGCAAGTGCATCGAGGCACGCATCGAAAGCGGGGCGTGCTGATGGAGACCCGTGCACTAGCGGTCCGCTACCTCAACGGCGAAGCGAACGAGCAAGAAGTCATGGCCCTGGACGCGTGGGTGCGCCAGTCGCCGGCCAACGCCTTGCTCCTTGCCGAGTGTGCGATCGATGAGCAGAACCTTCCTGCGGCGGCGAAGGACGTCCTCGACGAAATTGAAGCACGGGAACGCGAGCAACAGATCACGCCCGACATGCTTGCCGCGCTGCTCCCCAAGGGCGAGCTTGAGCCCGTGGACATCACCAAGACCGTCCTCGCGCAGCAGAGCGAGCGGGCGTTAGCGACGCAGCGCGAAAAAGAGAGGCGCGAAGCACGCAAGCGTGAAGCGGCAGGCGCCAAGCCCCCGCACGTGATCATCGTGCCCCGGCCGGTCGTGTGGCTGGCAACCGCCGCGATGCTCGGGCTGATCGCCTGGCTGGGCAACTCGGTCTTCACCGGCAGCGACACCCCCGACACCGCCGCCGTTGAACCCGCGGCCCTGCCGCAGCAGGTCGCAGAGGTGCGATCCGGCAGCCACGCGGTCTGGGCAGACCCGACGATCTCGACCGATGGCCTGCGCATCGGCGAAGAAGTTGAACTGCTCTCTGGTGTCGCCGAGGTTCGCTTCAACCAGGGCGCGGTCGTGCTCGTCCAGGGCCCAGCCGTCATCACCCCGACCAGCAACAACGCCCTGAAACTCTACACAGGCAAACTCATCGCGGAGGTCCCGCCCTCGGCCGTGGGCTTCGAGGTCGATACCCGCTTCGGCCTGATCCGGGACTACGGCACGGAGTTCGGCGTTGAGGTTGATGCGATGGCCGGGCTGCACACCCAGGTCTTCCAGGGCGAGGTCGGGGTCATGCCCCGCGATGCAAAGAACCGGCTTGGGCCCGAAACGAAGCTGCTCGTTAACGAAGCGGCCGAGGTCCTGCCCGGCGATGCGGTCGTCAACAGCGAAGCGCCCGTGGCATCGCGCTATGTCCGCCGCGAGGAGTACAAGCTGCTGACGGCAGACGACCTCACCGCCGCCGATCGTTTCAGGGCATACCTTTATGAACTGGACCGCTCAGCCAACATGATCGCGAACATCAGCTTTCTGGGCGGCGAGATGAAGGTCAAGCAGGGCCCGGCCGGCCAGGCGTTCAAGGCCGAGTGGGTCGGCGGCACCATCGTTCCGATCCGAGGCAATGCCCAAGGCACCGAAGTGATGCGGCTGGAAGGCGTGCCCGATCAGGGTATCGACATCGTCATGCCTACCGAGCAGGGCATGGACAAGCTCACGTTCATCGCCTGGGCCCGTGTCGAGCCACAACTCAACCGGACCAATGCGCCGTTGCTGCACCACAACCGTGTCGATATGCCTAAGTCGACACCCAATTGGCAACTTAGGCCGGACCTCGACCAGATCCATGTGAACCAGTTCTCTGAACAGGGCAAGACCACGACACGTCGGAGCGCCTCGGCCTCGGTCGACGGCATCGTCTGGGAGCAGTGGCACTGCTACGCGGTCGTGATCGACGTCCGCACCGGCAAGTGTGAGCACTACCTCGATGGCCGATGGGTCGGCTCGGCCGAGCTCGGGCAGAAGGTGCCGATCAAGCTCGATGGCCTGCGCATCGCCAGCACGGGCCGGGAGGTCACGCGCCACCCCCGCACGATCAAGGGCGAGATCGGCCTGTTCACGTTCTTGAACACAACCCTCGACGACGAGGGGATCCGGCGGATGTACGAAGAATCACGCGGGCTTTTCGACTGACCTTTTGATCTCTGATTCTTGGCCCCATAGGAGGGACTTCTACCGGCAACTCGCCACAACACAACCCCCGGGACGTGCCTGAACTGGCACCGAAATCACCACGCTTGTCATTGTTCTTTTCTTTGTATTAATTACTTTTCAATTTTTCAGGAGGTTTCTATGAGACTTACAACGCAACAACTTACTTCCACACTCGCATTGGCCGGCCTCGCACTGCTGACTGCAGACGCAAACGCCGCGGCCATCAACTGGGCTGCCGCTGTTGACAACAATGGCGGTGCAGACGTCTCTACCAACGGTGCCAGCGTGGTCGCCGTGAACGCGCAAGGCGCGAATGTAACGATTAACGGCGTCGCTTTTACGGGTGTGGGGGCAACGGCAACCGGGACAACATCTGGTGTCTTTAGCACCAAACTCGGTGACGGCGGCGGTGCAGGCACCTTCGACCCGAATGGCACCCCGACGGCCGGTGCAGGCAACGGGCCCTACGATGCGTTCAGCGCAGATTATAAAAACCTTGTCTCGTCGGGCTATTTCCTCGGCGGCAACGCGGCCGCGACTCCATTAGACGACACCGTGACCTTCAGTGGATTGACCGCAGGCACGGTCTACGAAATCCAGCTATTTGTCTACGACGGGCGTAACGGCCGCTCCGGGTTCTACATGGAGTTGGATGGATCGAGCAGCAACACGGTGTTCCTGAACACCGACCCGAAGGACGGCGTTGATGAGAACGGGGCCGACGGTGTCGGCCAGTCCATCATCGGCACCTTCACCGCAGATGCAACGACCCAGTCGTTCGACACCGCCGGCTACCTCGGCACCGGGGCAGTCAGTGATGGTCGAGTACAGATCAACGCGATCCAACTCCGTGACCTCGGCCCCGTACCCGAGCCCGGCTCGCTGGCATTGCTCGGCCTTGGTGGCCTGCTGATCGCCCGCCGTCGACGCGGCTAAACCTTTACCCCTCCTTCAAGCCTCGCAAGCCATCGTCGGCTTGCGGAGCTTTTCGCTTCGGACGTTAAGACCCCAACAACAAGCGGCGATCTGCCGCATCAGTAAGGAGTTCCAGATGGCCCTCAAACGCGCCTTCACCCTCATCGAACTGCTCGTCGTGGTCAGCATCATTGCGCTGCTCATCGCGATCCTGCTGCCGGCACTGGCGAAAGCCCGTCAGTCCACCCTCGAGATGACGTGCACGACGAATATTCGCTCGTTCGCCCAAGCGATGTTCGCCTATCAGGCTGATGCGGGCACGCTGCCTGCGGGTGCCAAGCAATGGGAGGGTTCTCAGAACCGCTACGGCGGGCACAACTGGTACCAGACCCTGATGGGCACGGGTGAACAGGGCGCGATCGGCACGGGCTACATGGGCGACAACGTCAAGATCGAGGTGCAACGATGCCCGATCACGATGCGGAACCTGCCGGGCTTTGTCACCAACGACTCGGGGCACAGCGACACCGAACAGAACAGGGTGTATACCTACAAGTACAACGAAAAACTCGGCGGCCTGCGCGAATCGATCCATAACGGCTCGACTACCCAGGACCTCCAGCCCTACAGCACCGACGCCGTGCCGGATGCGTCCTCGACGGTTTTGCTCGGGGAAGCGATGCAGCCCTGGAGCTACAACGCCGCCTACTTCGGGGCCAACAGCTCTCGTGCCCAGGCGCCGCTGTTCCGGACCGCGCGCGAGGTGGCCATCCCGCATATCCAGAGCGAAATCAATGGCGCTTTCAATGTGGGCAGTGTTACGGTCTCCGCGCGTGTCGGCACGGGCACGATCGCCTACGCCGACGGATCGGTCCAGCAGGAACGGGGTACGCAGTCCAGCCGGTGGATGAGCCAAAACCAGAACGACCCCAACAACAGCTACGAGCGTGCTTACGCGAATCCGGACGACATGGTCTTCGAACCGTTTTGGCAGCGCTAAAGCATCAAAGGATCATGAACCATGAACCATGAACCATGAACCATGAACCATTAGGAGGTTTATCTATGTTCTCTTCGGGATCTGTCATTCTCAACTTTTTCACCCCCATTAGGAGGAATACCATGCGTTTATCCATTCTGCATTGCTCTGCTCTAGCTTCTATCTGTTTTGTTACGTCTGTTTCTGCAGGCACCTTGCTGATCGATTTTACGAGTAACGACAACCTGCCGGCAGTGCCTTCGTCTTCTGCTGACTTTGCTGTTGCCGATGGTGCAGTCGAGCTCGCCGCAACGGTTAATCAGATTAACGCCGATACCAACAACGCCGGTACTGGCAATGTTGTTGCGGTAACGGGTGTTGGGATCGACGCGGGCGTGGAAATCCTCACGGGCAGTGGCTTCAGCGCTGGGAGCGGGTCCCGCGATGGCGTTGCCATTCTTGACGGCTATATTTTTGCCAGCTTCGATAACTCGTCGATCGAGATCACCGGTCTTGAAGAGATCGCTGCGGGCACGCTTGTGACCGTTACGTCCTATGCGATCGGTGACGCTGATGATCAAATTTCTACCCAAGAAATCACCTACAACGGCGTGACCACGCCGGCACCCGGCCCGTCAAACGCGTCAGAACCTTCGGAGCCATTCACTTTTACCAAAGTGGATGGCGTCGACAGCCTGATTGTCACGTCCGTCCGTAATGGCCGTTTTAGCAATATCAACGGCGTGTCGCTGACGTTTGTGCCCGAGCCCAGCTCCCTGGCGCTGCTCGGCCTCGGCGGCCTGCTCGTTGCGCGCCGTCGTCGATAGATTGCACCTGCTCCGTCCACCGTGGGGTACGTCCCGCCGTGGATTTTCGACAAACTCAGAACGCCAACATATTACAGGGGCTATATTTTGAAACGTCCTGCATTTACACTGATTGAGCTGCTTGTAGTGATATCAATCATTGCGCTGCTCATCGCGATCCTGCTGCCCGCCCTTAGCGCGGCCAGACGATCTGCCCGGTCGATGTCGTGTAGCAACAGCGTCCGGCAGTTCGGGATCGCCGATGCCATCTACGTCGCCGAGCACTCAGGCGACCACGTGCCTTTCGTCGTCGGGAACCAATCCCGCAATGCAGGAGGTGACACCTTTGGCCAGCGTTGGCTTGAGAACGAACACTTTATGCCTAACCTGGAGTTGGGTCAGAACTTCAATGACGGCTTAGACAAGTTCCGCGGCGATGAATGGCCAGATGAGTTCCTGTGCCCCGAGGCCTCACTCGCACGCTTGCCTTTTAATGGGGGCACACACCATGTCTCTTTGACCTACAGCATGAACGCCGAGAACGAGAGTTATGGCAACGCGTTTGGGGCATACGACGGCACCCAGCTCTCCGGCGCCGGCGTCCGGGCAGCCCAGGTCAAGACCCCTAGCGACAAGGTTTTTTTTATGGATGGTATCAACGACCGCGGACGGCTTGGCTACACCTCCGGCGACCCGAATCAATACGAAGCCTATGGCGAAGTCGCAGGCAATACCAACCAACGCCGCGTCGCGTACCGCCACCCCGGGGATGTCGCAAATATCTTGTATTTTGATGGCCATGCACAAGCGGTTCGGGCGGAAGACATCTATGACGGCGGAAACGCATCGACCTCCGCGCTCTCGAAGAAGCATTGGGATATTGTTGGGGAGCATCATTAAGATATGTTGGCAGCACCTGGTTGTCTCGAGCCGTACTAGGCGATCTTCCGTCATGATGCAATCAGCCTTGAAAGTGGTCTTGTCAACCCAGACCACACGGTGATAGATCCATTCAGTCAGCTCGAAGCGGCCATCTGGCAGGCAGAGATCCGACTGCCCTAACGCACTTCATCTTGATCCTCTTTAAGCCCGACTCGCCTTTTGGCGAGTCGGGCTTACTTTATGAAATACTTCACTTTTCAATACGTCAAACTATTCATGCAAAGACGTGATTTCATCAGATTGACGGCCCTTGGCGCAGCAGCCACAAGCTTCGCGCCAGCCTTTTCATCCTTGGCACTTGCCACGGATGACCCACCGATCACCATAGAGGCCTTCCGGCACCCTGGCCTGCTACACAGCAATGAAGAGCTGGCCTACATCAGGGCGCGCATCCAATCAGGCGATAAGCCGTGGGCCGGCGAGTGGGAGAAGCTGGACGACTGGTGCAAGCAACTTCTCGAGCTGGATCCCGAGCCGCGCCGCAAGGTCGTCCGCGGCCCGTCGAACCGGCCGGACAAGGGCGGCACCGAGCTGCAACGCGACGCCTCGGCGGCGTACAGCCTCGCGACCGCCTGGTGCCTGTCGGGGAACAAGGCCTACGCCAAGAAAGCAGTGGGCTTCCTAGATGCGTGGTCGGCCAAGCTCGAAAAACTCGAAGGCCACGACACGAAGCTGCTCAGCGGGATGGCGGGGGTGAAACTCGTCAACGCCGGGGAGCTGATCCGCCACTCCTACGACGGCTGGAAGGGCGCCGGGCAGGACCGGTTCGAGGTGATGCTGCGAAACGTCTTTTACGAACCGATCAAGGACTTCTACCCGACCGCTAACGGCAACTGGGACGCGGCGATGATCCAGACGATGCTGGGCATGGGCATCTTCCTGGACGACCGCAAGATGTTCGACCGCGCCGTGACCTACTACCGGCAGGGCGAGGGCAACGGCGCGATCACCAACTACTTCAACGCATTTGGTCAGTGCCAGGAATCCGGAAGAGACCAGGCCCACACGCAGATGGGCCTGGGGTTCCTGGGCGTTGCGTGCGAGATGGCGTGGAAGCAAGGCGTTGACCTCTATAGCGAGGCCGACAACCGCCTCGCGCTCGGCTTCGAGTACACCGCCAAGTACAACCTCGGGCATGACGTGCCTTACGAACCCTATACCAGCGTGCAGGGGCGGTACAAGTACAAGCGGATCTCCGATGACTCGCGCGGACGGTTTGCCCCGATCTATGAGCGGGCCGTCTACCACTACCACTACCGCAAGGGCCTTGAGATGCCGTTTACGCGCGAAGCGGCGGCCAAGCCGCCCCGCCCCCGCGGCATCCGCCGGGGCTGGGCCCACTTCCGCTGGACGGATTTGATGTTCGAGCGTCCGCCGGGAGACGCGTAGCGGTTGGGCCGTTCGCGATCACGCGTCCGCCACCAGAATTCTCGGGAGCTTCTCGTGATCGACCAGGACGCTGGGGTGGCGCAGGCCTTGCTCGCTGGCAAGGTCGATGACCTGCTGCTTCTGGCACGCGGCGATCTCGAGGACGAGTTGCCCGGGGTCGGCCAGGGCTTGTTTGGCCTGTTCGATGAGCGGGCGGATGCAGTCCAGGCCGTCCGCCCCGGCGCGCAGGGCGTGGGTCGGCTCGTGGTCTTTTACGTTCGGCTCGACGTCGTCCCACTCGTGGTCGGGGATGTACGGCGGGTTGGAGCAGAGGTACGTCAATCGCTCGCCGCGCAGCGGCTCAAGCAGGTCGCCTAGGCGGAAATCGATCCGGTCGGCGACGCCTTGCTCGGCGGCGTTCTCTTTCGCCACGGCTAAGGCGTCGGCGCTGATGTCGGTGGCGATGAAGGACGCGCCGGGGTCGGTCTTGATGAGCTGCTTGGCCAGGGCGATGACGATCGCCCCCGAGCCGGTGCCGACGTCAGCGATGCGCGGGCTCTTGAACCCCGGCGTTCGGCGGTGGTGCTGCAGGACGTGTTCGACCAGCGTCTCCGTCGATGGCCGGGGGATGAGCACCGCCGGGCCGACCTTGAGCAGCATCGAGAAGAACGGCGCCTGGCCGACCAGGTAGTCGACAGGCTCGTTGCCCATCGCGCGTTCGACGAGTTCTCGGAACGCGGCGCGTTCCAGGTCGCTGGCCGGGCGGTGCGGGTCCATGTAGAGCTTGAGGCGGGGCTGATTGAGCACGTGGGCCAGGAGCATCTCTGCGCAGATGCGGGGCGAGTCGATGCCTTTCTGCTCGAAGGCCTGCGTGGTCCATTGGATCAGGCGCTGGGTTGTCCAGGGGCCTTTTGGGGTCTGGGGCTTGGGGTCTGGGGTCTGGGGCATCGAAAACATAGTACGGGGTTTATCGCCGACTCGGTCATTAGATCGATACATGAAAGGCAGCGGACTCATACGATTAACAAACTGCCACGACCCCAGATCCTAGACCCCAAACCCTAGACCCCACCATGCGAGTTGCCCTGATCGCGAACACGGCCTGGCTGGACGAGGAGCTGGCGACACTGCACCACCTGGTGGTGGGGTTGCTGGACGAATCGGTCCAGGTGGTGCAGGTGCTCCCGGAGGGCCGGGCCGAGGGCGAGGTCGTGACGTTCGGCACGCGGCTGTCTTGGCGCGAGCGGCGCGGTTGGCGGCGCAACCGCCGAGCACTCAACCGATTGGCCGAGCCCTTGAAGCAGCAGGGGGTCGATCTGGTGCACGCGCTGGACGGTCGGCAGTGGCGCGCGGCGTTGGACCTGGGCAGACAGTTGTCGCTGCCGGTCTTGCTCAGCGCGAACAGCGGGATGGATATCGAATTGGCGGCGCGTTGTGCGGGGCGGCTGGTGCCCGGCCAGCACGCCGTGTTGTGCGCGACCGAGCCGATGCGGCAGCTGGTGGATCAGGCGATCGGCAGCGCCGTGCCGGTGCGCCACGTGCCCTTCGGGGTCCACCTGGGCAAGCCCGAGCCGCACGCCGAGGAGGAGACGCCCTGCGTCGTGGTCAGCGGGGACGGCGGCTACGACGAGTATGTCCATCACCTGCTGCAGGGGGCCAAGCAAGCGATCGAGGCGCACCCCGACCTCCAACTCTTCTTCGACGGCCAACGGGAAGACCCGCGCGCGATGTGGCGGGCGATCCGTCGTCAGGGCCTGCTGGCTCATTCAACGCTGATCCCGCGTCGGCTGGGTCACCGAGAGATCCTGCTCCGGGCCGGGGCGATGCTGCACCCCCAGCCGCTTGGCCGGTCGCGGTCGCTGACGCTGCGGGCGATGGCCCACGCGGTGCCGGTGCTCGCCTGCGCGGACCCGCTGCTGGACGACCTTATCGACGGCCAGACCGCCCGGGTATTGCACGAGCCCTCGGCCGACACATGGGCAAAGGTACTCACCAGTTTCGCCGCCGACCCCACCCCCTGGCGCGAGCTTGGCGTCTGCGCCCAGCAGTGGGTCGGCCAGCACCGTCTGGCCTCGACCCAGCTCGAGCGCCTCATCTCGACCTACCGCCACCTCACCGGCGAACCGATCGCGTTCCCCGGCTCAGTTTGAAAACAGTAACAACCCGCACCCGCCGTGTATACAAATATATATATGACAGGATGGCCAGATCAAAAATGTTCGGCGCCTTTTCAGTTCGGCTTCGCTGATAATTGAGTGCCGCCTGTCAGCTCTGACGGCTCAAGATCCGTAGCCGACGCCGCCCATCAACTCGTCAACGCATTGATCGTAGATTTCTCGGCCGGTCGCCTGATTCGCCACATGATCGCTGACGATGGAAGAACTCTCGGCGGCAATACTGGCATCGCCCTTCATCACGTTGTACGTGCCGTTGTGGACATCGAATTCGGTGTGCTCAACGGAGCCGGGCAGATCACTCATGAAGATGTCGCCGCCCAGCATCACCTCGCCCGTAAGCTGATCGGCTCGGTTGTAGATACGATCGCTATTCGAATCGACCATCGGGTTGAGGAGGTAGCCGTTTCGCCCCCAAGCGCCTTTGTCTAGGTATTGATAAGCGCCTTCTTGATAGCCATACCATGGGTGGCTCTGCACAGAGCAGAAGATCGTGCTGATGGGTTGGTCGCCAGCGGTCTTGGTGTTCGCCTTAGCGAAGTAGCCTTGCTCCATGAGCCGGCCATAGTTCACCCACCCGTCAGGCCCAGCAGAAAAGACTGCAGACGAACCGGGCCAGTAGAGCTGCGGATCAGGGTTGCCGTTCGCGTCGTCCCGCATGTGCGGGAGGAGTTCTTTGTTATCGGCGGTGTAGGCAAAAATCATTTGTGCTGCGCCATGAAGGTTCGCCTTGCACTGTGAAATCAATGCGGCCTCTCTCGCTTTCCCCAGCGCTGGCAGCAAGATGGCAATCAGCAGCGCGATGATGGAGATGACCACGAGCAATTCGATCAGCGTGAAGGCTTGGATAGGGCGGCGGTTTTTCATTTGGTGCCTCATGAGAATGAGAAAACAGGCTCGGAGCAAAAAACCCTTTCCAGCGGCAGCCGGTCGGGTCTGTAGGAGTCGTTAGCGATTTAACGACGACGACGCAGCATCGAAATGCCGCCCAGCGCGATCAGGGCCAAGGAGCCGGGCTCGGGCACGACGGTGCCGTTGAACGTCAAGCCGGTCCCGTTGATATCGCCCCAAGAGCTCGCGCTGCCATCGTTCGTGAAGTAGAAGCGGAACTCAATCTCCGATGTGACATCGGGCAGGCCGGTCAGGTCGAAGGTAATCAGCGCGTCATCATCGACGCCCGTCGCCACAGTGGCGGCAAAGCCGTCGAGGCTGGTGCGGATCGCGCCGTCATCGAGGCCGGCCCCGAAGAAGCCTTTGTCCCAGACGACATCGTCGAAATCGAGGGTCACCCCGGCGTCGGGGGTAATGGTGA
>JAHQVV010000079.1 GCA_019634195.1 Phycisphaeraceae bacterium
ACGCTCGGCGGCGTCCATATGGAACAACATGGTCTCGGCCGCGTTGCACACGCCGGTGCGGTGGGTCTTTGCGTTGACGCAGATGTCGATGGCCATCTGTTCGTCCGCTTTGCCGTCGATGTAGACGTGGCAGTTACCGGTGTAGTGCTTGATGACGGGGATGTGTGCCTGCTCGACGACGGCGCGGATGAGCGACTCGCCGCCGCGCGGGATGCACAGGTCGATCTTGCCTTCCATCTTCAGCAGCTTGCCCACGGCAGCGCGGTCGGTGGTCTCGACGAGTTGGACCGCGGCGGGGTCGATGCCCGCTGATTCGATGCCTTGTTGGACGCACTTGGCGATGGCCTGATTGGAGTGCAGCGCTTCCTTGCCGCCTCGGAGGACGGTGGCGTTGCCAGACTTGAGGCAGAGGGCCGCCGCGTCGCTGGTCACGTTGGGCCGGGACTCGAAGATGATCAGCACGACGCCGATCGGTACGCGCAGCTTGTTGAGCTTGATCCCGTTGTCCAGGACCCGGCCCTCGATCATCTTGCCGACGGGGTCGGGCTGGTCGGCGATCTGCTCGACACTCGCCGCCATCGATTCGATGCGGGCGTCGGTCAGTTCCAGGCGGTCGAGCATCGCGGGCGAGAGGCCGTTGGCCTTGCCGGCTTCGAGGTCCTTGGCGTTGGCCTCTTGCAGGACGGTCTTGCTGCCGCGGACGGCCTTGGCCATGGCGCGCAGCGCGGTGTTGCGTTGCGTGCCCGAAGACATCGCCAGCGAACGCGACGCGGCGAGCGCGCGGTCGGAGAGCTCATCGCAGTAGGCGGTCAGGTCGGCGGCGGGTTCGGCGGTGGTGGTTGTCATGGCGGGCTCCGAGTCAGGTATTTTACACCGGCCAAAGCGTGGTCGCCACGATTTGCTTTCTGGGCCTACGGGGCCGGCGTCGTCTCACGCGGGATCACCTTGATCGACACGCGGACGACTTCGGAGGTCAGCACGACGTTGTCGGGCGTGTTGATTTCGACGGCCTTGCTCAGCACGCCACCGTTGGACGCGGCCATGTCGGCTTCTTCGTTGCTGAGCCGAATCGAGGCCCAGACATCCTTGCTCGCGGGGTCGGCTTTAATCAAAGCGATCTGGTCCCGCGGGCCCTCCAACTCGAACGCGGTGATGAACCGGTCCGACTCCTCGAGTTCGATGATGTAACGCTCGTTGATCGAGGGCGGGTAGCTCAGCAGGATCGGCCGGCGGTCGATCTTGACCGTGTCGCGGTCGTCGGCGACGGTCACGAGCAGGTCGACCGTCGAGATCGATCGGTCCAGCGCCGCGATCGCGCCCGGCAGCTCGAGCGAGACGGTGATCTGCTGGGGCGCACCTTTATCAAGCGACGCGACATCCTCTTCTTCGATCCACGCGATAGCGTTGAGATTAACGATCTGGCTGGCCAGGCTCGCGGGCACCTCCCGCAGCGTGACCCGCGGCGGCTGACCAGCCTCCCGGAACGTGGCCGAGGACAGCTTGATCGCGCCGGTGCGCTGCTTGATCCTGACATCTAGTGTGACATCCAGGATCTTTTCGTACGTGACGGAGACACGCTCGTCGCTGACGCCGGTGACATTGATACCCAATTGTTTGAGCCGGTCGGCTTGCTCGATCTGATCGCGGATATCGATCTGCATCGTCTGCAGGTCCAGCGCCTGATCGATCGGCAGCTAGATCTCGATGATCTAGTCGCGTGCATCGTCGAACTGCTGGAACTGGCCGTTGGAGCCGTCGAAATCCACCAGCACGGTGATCGGCTCGCTCGGGGTGATCAGCCCGTCTGCGCCAGCGGGCAGCACGAATTGCACGCGGACCGCCTGCCCGGTGTATGTCTGAACATTCGCGTCCTCGGCGTACAGCCAGACCAACAACGCGACAATGGTCACGGTGACAAAGGTGGCGATCTGGTTGAATACGCTCTTCATGGCTTGAAATCATCCTGCCCGTGATTAGGTGGCGGGCTTGTCTCCGGTGTCCGACTCCTTCGGGGCGATCGGTGTGTCGGCTTCCTCGACCGGGCGGTCGTCGAGCTCGACTTTGTTCATACCCTCACTCAACGCGCTGCGCAGGTCCGGCACGGTCAGGCCTCGGCGCAGTTGGCCTCGCTCGGCGATGCTGATCTTGCCGGTCTCTTCGCTGACGACGATGATCAGCGCATCGGCCTCGTTGCTCAGGCCCACTGCGGCGCGGTGCCGACTGCCAAGCTCCTGGGCCATGTCGTTGCCCTCGGCCAGGGGGAACTGCACGCCCGCCGCGACGATCCGGTCGCCGCGGATGACCACGCCCATGTCGTGCAGCGCCGAGCCGGGCCAGAACAGCGTGTTCAGGAGCTGCCGGCTGACCTCCGCGTCCAGGCGTATGCCGGCCTCGACGATCCCTTTGAGCCCGACCTGCCGCTCGATCGCGATGAGCCCGCCGATCTTGTTGCGGGCCAGGTAGTCGACGGACGCGACGAGCTCTTCGACGACGCGTGCGCGGCGCAGGCCGCCTCGGCCGAACCACCCGCCCTCGCCGATGCGCACCAATGCCCGGCGGAGCTCGGGCTGGAAGACGATGACCAGTACGAATGAGATGAACGCCAGGACGTTGGTATAGAGGAAGTTGAGCCGTTCGAGTGTCTCGCTGCCGCCGGGGAAGATGCGGAGGGTGAGCGTGCCGACGATCATGATCAGGGCGACACCCCAGACGACACGCGCCCCGCGCGTGCCCTTGAGGAAGCGGACGATCAGGTAGACGACGACCCAGATGACAGCCAGCTCAAACAGCACCGCGAAGGGCTCGCTGCCGAGATAGCCTTGGATGCGTTGCCAGACTGCGTCGATCCCGTTCTGCAAAGCGGACCCGTGTTTCCGGTGAAGGTGGTCTAACTCTCTGGGATTTTATCGTCGGATTGGCGCGGATATCGTTCGCGCCGGGGTGGAATCCGGATTTTGTATAACCGGGCCGATAAAATTGCCCGGCCCAAGCCACGCTCGCTGGTGGGGGCATCGGCTCGGTGGCTCGGCTATACGTGCTCGCTCAAAACGGACCTTCGGCCGGCCATGAAAAAACCAGGCACGTTGTTAGTGCCTGGCTCTCGTTGGGTCTTCGTATTAGTCGGCTCAGCGAGCGGCCTGGGCGTTGTCGGTGATCAGCAGTTGCTGGGCCTGCTCTGCGGCACAGGTCCCCTTGTAGCTGCTGGCGATCGCTTCGAGCTTCTGCTGGAACTGCTGCTGTTCGCGGGTGGAAGGGTTCTCGATCGCTTCGAACCAGGACTTGGCCTCGGTCAGCGCGCCGGCGGCGTCGTACTCACCCTTGGCCTGCCGCATGCCTTCGAGGCTGGCGTGCTTGCCGAGCAGCTTGCGGGCAGCCAAAGCCGATTCGCGGGCGTGTGTCAATCGCGAGATCTCGATCAGTGATGCGTAGGCATCCTCGTATTGCTCTTGCGCGACCATTTTTTCAGCGGCCTCAACCTGGGGCATCATCTGATCGCTGAATTTTTTGATCGCGGCCTTGGCCTGATCGGTGTAGTCGGTCCGGCGGGACAGGCGCTGCATGTCGTTGAGCGGCAGGCGTGCTTCGCCAAACTGCTTGCTATCGATGTGCTTGGCCGCTTGCTTGTTCGCCAGCCGCCAGGCGACGCGGTCATTTTCTTTGTCCAGTTCCTGCTTGGCTTTCTTCGCGGAGGGCAGGCCCTTGAGTTCGGCGAGCTCTTCAAATTTGGCCAGCGACTCTTCGATGTAGCCTTCAAAGTAGCGGTCCCTTGCGTCCTTGAGCTCGGCGGCAACACGCTTCTCGAGTTTGCCCGCGAGTTCCTTGAGGCCGCCACGCACTTTGGAGCTGCTGCCCGCGTTGAGATCGTCGACCTCTTGGGCGACGGTTTCGATCTTGTCGTAGGCCGTCTGCAGGTCGGCGTTGGTTACGACCGACTCGGCACCCTCGACCTTGACGATCGCTTTCTCCAGATTGTTCGGCCCGCCACAGCTACCGCTCTTGCAGCTCTTGGCCAGCACGTCGCCAGCGGTGATGGTCATCGGTACGGCTAGCAGGCCGGCGATGAGAAGACGTTTGGTCGGGCTGGTTGGCATGGTTCGGGTCCCTTGTTCGGAAGGATTTTCAGGCAGGCACTGGATTTGGATTTAGAAGGGTGATCGAATAGAACGCCCTTTTTCCACAGACATAATACCTCTTAAGCGCATCTAAAGCACGATCTGATACAGATTTTGTACACAATCGCCGTTTAATCGTTGCTAACCATGATTTTGTCCGCGGCAGCCAAGCCGAGGGTGGCAGGTTTGCGTCGGCCGATCCGGACGGTGACCGCGTCGGCGTCCTCGTTCACCTCGACGATACGGACTTGGGTGTCCGGCACCAGGCCCAGTGTCTCGGCTAGTTTGAGGAAGCCCGGGGCGGTGTCGAGCAGCCGACCGATCGTGACGCGTTGGCCGGCCTTGCATCGCGAGAGCGGGCGCATGGCGACGCGCTGCATCTTGCCGTGGGCCGGAGGAATGGGCGAGCCGTGTGGGTCGGTGGTGGGGTGGCCCAGCAGCGCGTCGAGCCGGTCGAGCACCTTCTCCGAGACAGCGTGCTCGAGGACCTCGGCCTCTTCGTGCACCTCGGACCAGTCCAGCCCCAGGTGCTGAACGAGGAACGTCTCGACGATCCGGTGGCGGCGCAAAACGCCCAGCGCGACTTTTTCTCCCTTGGGCGTCAGCCGTGCGCCCCGGCGGGGGGTGTACCGCATCAGCCCGTCGCCCGCGAAGCGTTTGACCATCGTCGTGGCCGTGCCGGGGGTGACGCCGACGCTATCGGCGAGCTGCCCTAGCGGGACCGGCGCATGCCCATCGCTGCGCTGCTGGAGCTGGTACAGCTCCTTGAGGTAGTTCTGCGCGGTGGTGGTCTGTGTTCTGGCCATGGTTGACACCGGGGAAGGCGTCGCTATGATACGCCAGTATGAACACTTTGATTATTCAAAATAAATATTTTGTAAATTCAACAATGGTGCTGGCGGCCCTC
Organism: Phycisphaeraceae bacterium; assembly: GCA_019634195.1. Lineage (GTDB taxonomy): Bacteria > Planctomycetota > Phycisphaerae > Phycisphaerales > Phycisphaeraceae > JAHQVV01. The sequence continues at coordinate 5,020 of JAHQVV010000079.1, forward strand.
CTGGCAGCCTGCGGCGCGTCCGCCCAGCAGGCCGAGCCCGGCCGACAGCACCCGGTCGGTACGCACGAGCACTACCCGGTCCATCGCGATGGATCGCTCTGGCAGCGGGGCCACCTGCTGGATGACCCGGCCGGTGCCCGCTCTGCTCTGGAACAAGCCGGGGTGGTGGTCGATGCGGTGCTCATTGCGGACCTGTCCAAGAACACCAGCGGCGGCGTCAACCCCGCGGGGACGTTCCGCCACCTCTTTGATTTCTCGATCGAGTGGGACCTCCAACCGCTGCTGGGTGTGGAGGGTGGCACCTTCTTCGTGGACTTCCAGACACAGGAAGGCCAGGACGGCTCGGCCGAGGCCGGTGACCTGCAGGCCTACTCCAACATCGACGCCCCGGACTTCACCGCGCTGTACGAGGTGTGGTATCAGCAGATGCTTTCTGATGGGGCGGTGCGGATCAAGGCGGGCAAGATCGATGTCAATGCGGACTTTGCGTTCGTGGACAACGGCGGGGAGTTCATCCACTCCTCGCCGGGCTTTAGCCCGACGATCTTTGTGCTGCCGACGTACCCCGACCCGTCGTTCGGCGTGCTGGGTTTTGTTGGTGAAGGCGGGGGGCTGTATGCCGGCGGGGGTGTTTTTGATGGGGCTTTACAGGAAGGCGTCTCGACCGGCACGCGTGGGCCTTCCACGCTGTTCGGCGACCCGGCGGACCTGTTCCTGATCGGCGAGGCGGGCTTGGCATGGGGTGGCGAAGATACCCCGCGACTGCCCGGGCGTTTGGCGGGCGGCGTGTGGCACCACACCGGCGGGTTCGCCACCTTCTCAGGCGGGGTCGAGGACGGCACGACGGGCTTTTACGCCGTGTTGGACCAACAACTTTATGCCGAGGCGGCGGCGGATGACCAGGGGGTGTATTTCTTCGCCCAATTCGGCTACGCCGACGCTCGGGTCAGCGCGGTCGAGCACCATGCCGGGGCGGGGGTGCAGTGGGTCGGCCTGATCCCGGATCGTGATTCAGATGTGGCGGGGCTGATGGTGAGCTATGCCGGGCTCAGCGACGAGCCGGGGGCGGGGTTCACGGATGAGGCTGAGACGGCGGTCGAGTTGTTTTACAAGGCTCAGATCACCCCCTGGCTGTCGCTGAAGCCGGATCTGCAGTACATCGCCAACCCCGGCGGTGTCGGCCTGGATGATGCGTGGGTCACGACGTTAAGGCTGGAACTTGTTTTTTAGGCTATCATTTTGAACAATCAAAGGATGTATCATGAATTATCATAAAAATACCATGACGATGATGAAGCAAGCGATCATAAAGCACGGGGCGAGTTTACTGTGCCTCGTGGTGGGCCTGGTGTTTGCTGGTGGCTGCGGCGGGCCTGAAGCGGAGGATGGTGATGACCGGCCCACCGTCGTCGCGACGACGACGATGATCGAGGACCTCGCCAAGGTCATCGGTGGCGAGGAGATCAACATCGTTGGCATGATGCGGACCGGTGAGGACCCGCACCTCTACGAAGTCAAGCCTAAACACGCGACGAGCGTCAAGAACGCCGATCTCGTCTTAATGAATGGCCTGCACCTGGAGGCGACGCTCGACACGATCATCAAGGAGCAAGCGACCGGCAAGGTCGTCGCGCTGGCCGAGCAGGAAGGCATCGAACCGCTCACCGGCGGGGCGGGGCTGGAGGTCGCGGCGGATCCGCACTGCTGGATGGACACGCGTTATTACGGTATCTATGCCGCCGCGGTTGCCGAGGCGCTCAGCGAGGTCGCGCCCCAGCACGAAGCGCTATTCAAAGAGCGGCTGTTGGTTTATCTGGATGAGCTGGGCGAGCTCGACGCGTGGATCAAGAAACGCTTCGACGAGGTCCCCGAGCGGCAGCGCGTCATCGTGACCGGCCACGACGCCTTCGCGTACTTCGGCAAGGCCTACGGCATCGAGGTCCACGGCCTGATCGGCATCAGCACGGAGCAGGAGCCCACGCCGCAGGACATCGAAAAGCTCAAGACGCTGATCCGTGACAACGGTATCCGCGCGGTGTTCCCCGAGAGTTCGTTGGGCGGCAGCCTATTAGGGCTGCTGGACAAGGTTGCGGCTGATACCGGTGCGGTGGTCGGCGAGGAACTGCACAGCGATTCGCTGGGCGAGCCGGGATCGGAGGCCGGGACCTATCTTGGCATGATGCGTCACAACACGAACACGATGGTCGAGGCGCTTAAGGGCGGAGGCGAGTAAGACGTGGCTGAGCAAGCGAGCCTGCGAGTTGAAACGGCCGTTCAAGCGGTCCGCGCCGAGGGTGTGACGATCGCGTACGACGCCCGCCCGGTGCTGCGTTCGGTGTCGTTCGCCGTCCCGCGCGGCGGGATGGTCGGCGTCATCGGCCCCAACGGCGCGGGCAAAAGCACGCTGCTCAAGTGCATGCTCGGGCTGATTAAGCCCGACTACGGGCACGTCGAGATCCTCGGTCAGCCTGCCAAGGAGTCGCGTCGCGAAGTCGCTTACGTACCGCAGACCGAGGCGGTGGACTGGGACTTCCCCGTGACGGTGCAGGATGTTGTGCTGATGGGCCGGGCGCTGGCGGGGCTGCTGGGTTGGCCGGGTAAGCACGATCGCGAGCGTGCACAGCATGCGCTGGAGCAGGTCGGCATGACGCGCTACGCCAAGCGGCATATACGCCAGCTCTCCGGCGGTCAGCAGCGGCGCGTTTTCCTTGCACGCGCGCTCTGCCAAGACGCGGAACTGCTGCTCCTGGACGAGCCTTTTGCCGGCGTCGACGCGGCGTCGGAGCACGCGATCTTCACACTGATCGATGACATTCGCGACTTGGGCAAGACCGTCATCGTTGTGAATCACGACCTATCCATCCTGGACCGCTTTGACCAGGTCTTGATGCTGAATCAACGCGTCATCGTGCACGGGCCGCCGAGCGAGGTGGTCAACGACACGAACCTCTCGGCAACATATGGCGGGCGGCTGGCGCTGCTCGACGAGGCGGACGAAACGCTCCGCCAAAGGATTTCAAGGGATGACCGGCACATTACTCGCACAGATCGAATTTAACACCGGCGGCGTGTTACTCATTTGGGAAGACTGGCTGCCGCAGACGCTGGGCAGCATGCTCATCGGCGTGACCTGCGGCGTGCTGGGCTGTTTCGTCGTGCTCCGGCGCATGGCGTTGATCGGCGATGCGCTGTCGCACTCGATCCTGCCGGGTGTGGTCGGGGCGCTGTTGCTGTTTGGGCTTGTCGGTGCGAACGAAAAATGGCTCCCGCTTTGGCTGCTGGGCGGGGCGATGGTCGCGGGGCTGCTGACGGCGGTCATTATCAGCATCGTGCACCGCCACAGCCGGACCAAGGAAGACTCGGCGATCGGCATCGCCTTCACCGCGATGTTTGCGGTCGGGCTCATCGCGATCAGCTCCCTGCCGCGCAGCACGCACTTCGACCTGAAGTGCTTTGTCTATGGCGAACCGCTGGCCATCGCAAAGCCCGACCTCTGGCTCATGGGAACCATCTGCCCGCTGGTGCTGCTGACGGTCGGGCTGATGTATCAACGGCTCAAGCTCATCAGCTTTGACCCCGTCGGCGCGCAGGCGCTGGGTGTGCCCGTCCAACTGGTGCACTACCTGCTCAGGGGGATGCTCGCCGCCACGATCGTCGCGGGTATCAAGTCCACCGGCGTGATTCTGGTCGTCGCGATGGTGATCACGCCGGCGAGTGCCGCGTACCAATTGACCAACCGGCTTTGGGTTATGCTTGTGTTAGCCGGCGTGATCGGTGGCGTCTCGGCGGGCCTGGGCATGTCGTTGGCCTTTACGATCAACGCGCCGACCGGGCCATCGATGGTCGTGGTTGTTGTGATCCTCTTCATCCTGGCCGTGTTGTTTAGCCCGAGCCACGGCTGGGTGTTCGAACGCCTGCGCAAGCGCAAGCTCGCCCACCATGTTGCGCAGGAAGACGTGCTCAAGGCCGTCTACCGCCTCGGAGAGCAGAAGCTGGACACGCCGCACCCCGTTGGTGAAGAGACCGGGTTGTCGCCCAAGCGCATCCGCCGATCGGTGACGCGGCTCGTGAAGGAAGGGCTGATGCGTGTAACTGACGGCGCGGTCGCCCTGACCGAAGCGGGGCAGAAACACGCCCAAGAACTCGTCCGCGCTCACCGCTTGTGGGAGACATACCTGGTCAAAGAAGCGGGGATCGACCCCGCGGTCGTTCACGACCAGGCCGAACGCCTTGAACACGCCCACGAGTTGGCCGAGCAGTTGGATGAGAAGCTCGGCAAGCCCGAGACCGACCCGCACGGCTCGCAGATCCCGCGGGGTTAGGGCGAGGCGTCTTCAGCCGCAGGGGGATCGTGGTTCGTCGGTTCGTCGGTTCCGAGTTCCGGTGGATCGGCGAGCACGGGCTGAGCGCCGGTGGGCTGTTGAAGACTCGGGTTGGGGCTGGTGACCGGGGTGGATTGCATGGAGCTTGAGCTATCGCGGACTAGAAACAATGCCGAGCCCAGGCAGCCCAGTATTAAGATCCCGCCGCAGCAGACGGTCAGGGCGATGCCGATACCATGCAGCACGCCATCGTGCGGCCGATGGATGCCGGCCTCTCGAAGGTCCGCGCCGCACTCCGGGCAGTTCAGTGCGTTGAGCCCGCGGACCGGATAGCCGCAACTACCACAGGCCATATCGCCACTGCTCTGAGGCCGCCGGCCCGTTGCCCAGAGGTAGGCCCCGACGAAGAGGCCCATGACGATCAGCCCGATAAGGCCGAGAAAGAAAAAACCCGCTACCGCGATCGTTGGTGCGTACATCCAATGGAGGGTATCTGTTGGCCGGATGCGCCGCTACTGTGCCTGTAACGGAGGTCGATCATGCCGTCTAAATGATTCAAGTCACCAAAGATCGACTCGACAGGTAAAAGCCCGAGACCGGCCCGCTTGGCTCGCAGATCCCGCAGGGCTAATCACGCTTACGGCGTGTCGGCGGCGCTGCCGTCATCCCCCTCGACAACCGGCTCATCTGCCTCAGGCTCTATGGGGATATTATTCAGCGTAGTGGATGTTCCGCTTGTCGAGTGCGTCGCGGGCGGGAGCGACTGCGCCGCTGGTAATGGGCTCGATCGCGGTTGGGCGAGAAACAAGAACGCCGACAGCAACAGGAAGAGAAAGAAGACGCCGAGGCTGCCGATCGTCAGCACCATGCCGGTTACTTTTTTGCCGGCGCTGGCCCCTTTATTGATCCCCGCTTCCCGCAGGTCGGCGCCGCACTCCGGGCAGTTGAGCTGCGACAAGCCACGCACGGCATAGCCGCACGCGCCGCACGACATCTCGCCGGACCCGCCACTGCCGCTGGTCGACCACAGGACGATCCCGGTGATGAGGCCGCCCAGCAAGAGCAGGGCGACGAAGATAACGATGAGTCCCGCCATAACGAATGCTCCGAGATGGTTTGCCGATTGTCAATCCGCCCGCGCCGGTAAGATGATAGGCGATCCGACGTCAAACCCGCATGCCCGCAACCATGACCGACCACGTCGCCCGCATTATCCAAGTCACGAAGGTCTACCAGAAAGACAAGGCCGCGCCGCCCGTGCACGCCCTGCGCGGCGTCGATCTGGACATCCCCCGCGGCCAGTACCTGTCGATCATGGGGCCATCCGGCTCGGGCAAGTCAACACTGATGAACATCGTCGGCGCCCTGGACCGGCCGACCGACGGGCAATACATCCTTGATGGCGACGACGTCGCGAAAATGGATGATGAAAACCTCAGCAAGGTCCGCGGCAAACGGCTGGGCTTCGTCTTCCAGGCGTTCAACCTCATCCCGCAGCTGACGGTGCTGGACAACGTCGTCGTGCCGTTGTTTTATCAGGGCGTGGACGCCAGCGAGCGTCGCGACCGGGCCGAGGCGGTACTCACAAAGGTCGAGCTCGGCGACCGCCTGACCCACCGCCCCAGCCAGCTCTCCGGCGGGCAGATGCAACGCGTCGCGATCGCAAGGGCGCTCGTCAACGAGCCGAGCATCCTGCTGGCGGACGAGCCGACCGGCAACCTCGATACCAAGACCGGCGACGCGATCCTCGCGCTGTTTGATGAACTACATGCCGCCGGCCTGACGATCGTGATGGTCACCCACGACCCCGGGATGGAAGCTAGGTGCGAACGAATCGTGCGGCTGCTGGACGGATTGATCAACGAGGACGTCGCAGGCGGGAAGGCTGCTGCGGTTTGATTTTTTAACCGCCAAGGCGCCAAGTGCGCCAAGGAAGGCAGATTAAGCTTTGTCCTTGAGTTCGATAGATCCTTGGGAAAGTAGATACTGGATAGCTTTGTTAAAGATTTTTTCTGATGAGGCTTGGATCAGAAGCAGGTCTTCATCTTCTGTTGGATAATGAATGCTGATGAGTTCTTTTAGCTCTGGGCGTAGGCGGGCATCAAGCTCGCGCCAATCCACAGAATCACGGTGATCAGCGTCGCCATCTGAATCAAAATCGCAGCCCTCACCCCAAATCGCATATGGCACTTCGTAGTACGGAGGCATATCACCCATAACGCGGGCATAAATTGCATGTGTATATTTCATGCTGCCTTCCTTTGCGCCCTCTGCGCCTCTGCGGTTCAAAAAACGAATCACTCTCAAATCCCATCCTCTTCCTCATACTCCTTAAATTCCCCGCGCTCCGACGCCTCGGCGACGTACTTCTCAAACTCCTTGTGCTGGTAGCTGATAAAGATGAACGCGTGCTGGAGCGTGAGCCACTCGATGTCGGTGGGGTCCTCGCCCAGGTCTTTACGCATGCGGTTGAGTTCGGCCAGTAGGGGTTCGGGTTTCATGCCCGCATGATAGGAAAGAAAAACCCCCGCGTGGGCGGGGGCTGATCGCTTCTCGGATTGTGCGTTGGGCTTAGGCTTCTTGCATCGCAGGCTCGACAACGCCCTTGGCAAAGCCCTCGTAGCCCGACCAGATCTGCTTGGCCATTTCATCCGGGAAGCAGTGGAACTCACCGGCCTTGAGCGCCGCGATCGTCGCATCCGCGACAACCGAAGGCGGCGCGGCGCCCTCGAAGCCCGCATCGTCGCCCATATCCGTCGCGATCGGACCCGGGTGGACACTCACGACGTCGATGCCGTCCTCAGCCAACTGGTCGTGCAGGCCTTGCGTAATCGAGTAGCTCGCGGCCTTGGAGGCGCAGTAGGTCGTGAAAGCCGCGAAGTTGCGGAGCGACGCGACGGAGTTGAGTTGTACCAATGCGCCGCCGCCGTTGGCCTTGAGCACCGGCGCAAACGCGCGGGCCACACGGAGCAGGCCCTTGACGTTGACCTCGATCTCGAAATCGAGGTTGCTGAAGATGTCGCCGCCGGCGTAGTCGCCCTGGGTCAGGACGCCACCGTTGTTGACGACAATGTCAACGTCGGAGGCGGTTAACGCCGCGGCGTTGACCGAGGCCTCGTCAGCGAGGTCCAGTGGTAGCGAGACGACCTTGCCGTCAGACGAGTCGACGAGGTCTTGCAGGGTCTCGGGCTTGCGGGCGGTGGCGTACAGCTTGGCGACGCCTGCGCTGAGGAAGGCCTCAGCGTAGGCGAGGCCAATGCCGCGGTTGGCGCCGGTAATCAGAACGGTTTTGCCTTGTGGGTCGATGGCCATGGGTGGCTCCTTGGGTGGGGGTGGGGAGGATATCCGTACAGCGTACGGACAATAGGCACGGGTGTCTGGTTATTCCATTGTTTGCCCGATTTTCACTGTGAAAAATGGGTCAGGGCTTGATCGACCCGCCGCCGATCTTGGAGACCCAGGCCGTGGCGCAGGCTTCGCATGGGAACTGGATGCCGCGTGCGGCGGGGCCTGGATCGCGTTCAAGGAACCGCTTACACCCCGGCCACTGGCAGCGCTTGAGCATTTGCGCGACCACGATGATGCCGGTGACCGTTTCGGAAACCGCCATCACGCCGACGATGATGAACAGCAGCGTGCGGTCATCAAGCGTTACGCCCAGCGTGACCGCCACGGTTAACAGCCCGGCGAACAGTGCCCCTGCAATGATCATCGGCGGCAGGTGATGGTTCGGGTGCTGCTTGCGTTGCATGGTGTACCCGATTCAGACCGGCCGGTCTGAATCGGCCTCTGCTTCTTCTTGCTCTTGTTCGTCTTCTTCGAAAGCCGCTTGTTCTTGCCCTGCGGTTACCCGCGTGATCCCCGCCGCGAGGCATCCCGCCACCGCAATGAATAGCATGGTGCCCCGATCAAACAGCCCCAGCGAGGCTTCTTCTCTCAGCTCTTCAGAGACCGATTCAAAATAGGCACGGTTGTGGTCCAGCGTAAGGTCGATGAATGCCTGCTGCTCGCCCTCGCTCATCGAGGCCCATCGCTGCTGCGCTTCATTCCAAACATCCGTCGGGTAGTCGGCCGAGGACCCAGGGTTATCCTGATTCGCGAGCAAGGGGAAGTTCGCGGGCTTGCCCTGGGCCTTGTACTCGCGGATGACCTGATCGGCCAAGAACGTGATGGTGTACTCCTCATCCTCGGCGATGCGCTGGGCTTCTTGCTGCCAGCCGGCATCGCCGTAGAAATCATCGATGAACAGTTCGAGCGTCGCGAGTTTGCCGCCGGAGATCGAGAGCGTGGTAAACACAAACGCGGTGATCATGGCGGGGTAGCCCACCTCGTGATCAAAGCCGAACCGCGTGGCCAGGCCGACCATCATCGCAACCAACACGTAGGCCAGGTCGTACTCGTATTCCGTGAGATACGAGACCGTTGTCCAGAGGACAGCGCCGATCAGTGCCGCGGTCGCTGCGTAGAGGATGCCTTTGGTCAACTTGACCCCTTGAAGGTTGTTGCTGAGGCCTGCGGTTTACCCCGCGACGGCCGCGGTGATCTTCTGTGCCGCGTCGGTCAGGTCGTCGCCGACGATCATCGTCGGGATATCGCCCTTGGCCGCTTCCAGGATCTCGCGGGCCGGCTCGACGTTCGTGCCTTCCAGCCGCACGACCAGCGGGACCTCGAAGCCGACTTCCTTGGCCGCGGCGACGATCGCGTTGGCGATGATGTCGCACTTGGCGATCCCGCCGAAGATGTTGACCAGGATGCCGTTGACGTTGCTGTCCGCGAGGATGATGCGGAAGGCCTCGGTGACGGCCTCTTCGTTGGCGCTGCCGCCGACGTCCAGGAAGTTCGCCGGGTCCCCGCCGTGCAGCTTGATGATGTCCATCGTCGCCATCGCCAGGCCCGCGCCATTCACCAGGCAGCCGATCGTGCCGTCGAGTTTGATGTACGACAGGCCGTACTTCGCCGCCTGGACTTCCGACGGGTCG